>NZ_JACHIR010000003.1:301900-603801 GCF_014203355.1 Kutzneria kofuensis | reverse complement strand
GCGCTGGCCGAGATGGTGGAGTCCGGCGCGTTCACGGCGGCGCCGTTCGACTTCGACCACTTCACGTACGGGCTGCGGCTGATCATGGACTCGATCGCGGCCAGGGTGAATCATCAGATGACTGGCCGCTAGATACGGGCGAATCGCCTAATCAAGGCGGTTTAAGGGCTCTTGACATCCGATGTCTGCCTGCCTAGCGTGATGGCGCCGCCGCGAGTGACCCTTCCATGCGACTTGGCGAAAGGCGCTGGTCATGAGGCACTTACGGCTGGCTCTGGGCACGGCGGCGGCGGCGGTTCTCGCCGCTGCGAGCCTGGCGGCGCCGGCAACGGCGGCTGCGGACAACGCGATCTACGCCGCCCCGGACGGCTTCGGCAGATCCTGCGTGAGGTTCCTGCCCTGCACCCTGCCGACGGCGGTCGACCGCCTGCACAGCGGTTCCGTCCTCTACTTGCGGGGCGGCACCTACCGGCTGACCGACACGATCGAACTGAACCGGAGCGGCGTCTCGATCCGGGCGTACCCGGGTGAGCAGCCGGTGCTGACCGGCGCGAAGCGGGTCACCGGGTTCACGCTGTCCGATCCCGCCAAGAACATCTACGTCGCGCGGGTGCCGCGTGGCACCGACACGCGGCAGCTGTTCGTCGACGGGGTGCGGGCGGAGCGGGCTCGCACCGAACTGAACTCGGCCACCTTCACCGCGACGGCGACCGGCTTCACCACACCGGATCCGTCGTTCGCCGAGGTCACCAACCAGAGCGACGTGGAGGTGGTGCAGGAGAACAAGTGGAAGCACATGCGCTGCCCGCTGGCCTCGATCACCGCCGCCGGCGCCGGCTCGAACCTGGTCGTGCGGCCGGACTGCTGGCAGGACAACAACGTCGCCGTGATCAACAGGCAGTTCCCGTTCAACGGCAACGGACTGCCGAAGCTGGACGGCGTCAGCTGGGTGGAGAACGCGTACCAGTTCCTGACCAAGCCGGGGCAGTGGTACCTCGACAAGAACGCCGGCAAGCTCTACTACATCCCGTTGCCCGGCCAGAACCTCGGCCAGGCCGATGTCGAGCTTCCGTTACTGGAGACGCTGATCTCCGCCAGCGGCACGCCCGGTCACATCGAGCCGGTCGATGATTCCGTTGGCACGTACGCGGGTGCGTGGACGAACTCCACGGGCCGGCAGCTCGGTGACTTCCAGGACGGCGTGCACGCCACCCAGACCGCCGGCGCGTCGGTGAGCTACACGTTCACCGGCACCGGGCTCGACGTGCTGGGAGAGACCAACACCGACGGGGGAGCGTTCACGGCCGCCGTCGACGGAAAGCCCGACGCCGCACCGCATTCCGAGCACGGCGACGTCCGGCTGGCGCAGCAGGTCGTGTACTCGGTGCAGAACCTCCGCCCCGGCCGGCACACCGTCACGCTGACGAACACCGGCAGCGCCAGCCTTCTCGTCGACGCGTTCGCGGTGACGCCGGAGGCGGTTCGGCCGGTGCACGACGTCAGCATCTCCGGCCTGACCTTCACCGGCACCACCTGGACGCTGCCCACGCACGTCGGCTACATCGACAACCAGGCCGGCGTGCAATGGGCAGTCAACGCACCGCATGCGCCGCTGCGGCCGCCCGCCGCGCTGGAAATCCACCGTGGCAAGAACATCACCGTCACCGGCAACACGTTCACGCACCTCGGCGATGTCGGCGTCGCCTTAACCGACGGCACGCAGAACTCGGCCATCGCCCGCAACGTCATCACCGACACCAGCGCCGGGGGAGTGGCCGTCGGCGAGGTCGACGACTACTACCTGGCCGATCCGTCGCGGATGACGCTGAACACCACCATCGCCGACAACACGATCACCTCGGTCGGGCAGGACTACCACGACGCCGTCGGCATCTGGGTCGGGCACGGCCGGCACACCGTCATCGAGCACAACGAGATCGCCCACACGCCGTACTCCGGCATCTCGCTGGGCTGGGGTTGGGGCTGGGCCTCGCCGTGCGAGCTGCAGGCCAAGCAGGGGCTCGCGGTGTGCCGGCGCGGCACCATCTACTCCGGCGACAACCACATCCTCGGCAACAACATCCACGACGTGATGCGGACCCTGCTCGACGGCGGCCCCATCTACACGCTCGGCGGCCAGGATCCTCGCGCCGAGAGCACTGTCGTCGGCAACTGGGTGCACGACGCCCCGAACAACAACAACATGCTCTACCACGACGAGGGCAGCTCGTACTGGGACACCCACGACAACGTGGTGAGCAACAAGACCGGCCGGTGGGTCGGCATGTGGACGCCGACCATTCACGACATCACCATCCACGACAACTTCACCGACAACACCGTGGTGAAGAACCTCGGCACCAACGTGGTGATCACCAACACGACGGTGGTGAGCGACGGCAACTGGCCGGCCGCGGCCAAGGCGATCATGGCCGCGGCGGGACCACGCCACTAGGAAACCCCCGCGAGTCCCGCTCAGCGGCACACCGAATGCCGGTTTCGAGCAGAACTGAGACTCCAGGCTCAGAACTGTCCGAAACCGACATTCGGTGTGCCTGAGAGCGGGACTCGCCGGGGTTGGACGTGGCTAGCGGTAGGAGACGACCAGTGGCTGACCGGTGGACTGCGTGGGCGTGGTGACGGTGATGGTCCGCCGGGTGGCGTCCCACGTCCACGTGCTGACCGAGCGGCCGTTGACCGTCACGGACGTGGGCGCCGAAGCGTTGGTGAACGCCACGGTCCACTGCCGTTGCGTGACCTGGCCGGGGAAGCTGCCGACGGCCGGGCCGATGGTCACCTGCTGACCGGTGAAGCGGATCGGCGTCGAGGAGCTCCGGCTGGCGTCGGTGCCGTTGTCCTCGTACAGCGACGTCTGCCCATTGGCACCGCCGGCGACCGTGACCGTGGCGCGGGACAACGGGTTCTGCACGTCGTTGGCGACGTTCCCGCTGCGAGTGGTCACGATGCCGCCGGAGCGAACGAACACGGGCATGGTGCTGAGGTCCGTGGTCACGTCCTGGGTGGTGCCGCCGGCGTAGGTCTTGCCCGTGAGGTAGTCCGTCCAACTGCTGCCGGGCGGGAACCAGACGGAGGTGGTGGCGGTACTGCCCGGAGTGGTCACCGGGGCGACCAGCACATCGGGGCCGTAGAGGTACTCGGCGCCGTCCTGGGCGTAGGCGTCCTGCGAATCCGGGTACTGGAGATACAAGGGCCGCACGACGGGGATGCCAGTGGCGTTGGCCTGCTGCGCCAAGGTGTACGTGTACGGCACGAGGTTTTCCCGCAGGTTGAGGAACTTCTCGGCGGAGTTCTTGGCGTCGGTGCCGTACTGCCAGGGCAGGCGGTCACTGTGGTTGCTGTGCAGGCGGTCGATCGGCTGGAACGTGCCGAGCTGCACCCAGCGGGCGTAGAGGTCGTCGGCCTCCTTGGTGCTGCCGGGTTCCGAACCGGCGGCCTGCGTGCCGTCGTTGTTGAAGCCGCCGATGTCGTGGCTGACGGCGGACAGCCCGGTCGAGGCCGACTCGCCGGGGGTGTAGCCGACCTCCCACTTCAGCACGGTCCAGTTGGACGTGGTGTCGCCGGTGAAGTGCACGGTGCTGCGCTTGTCGGCCCACGGCCCGGTCGGCAATCCCGCCTGGCCGCTGTAGCCGCCGGCCTGCAGCGACCCGTACGCCCGGGAGAACGCGAAGCCGCGGCCGATCTGCTTGTTGGCGTCGGTGGCGTACTGCTGGTTGATCCACGCGTCCGGCGTGACGCCCGGCAGCGAGGAGTACGAGCCCTCGCAGCACCAGTCCAGCCACCAGAAGTCCGCGCCCTGCTGCTCCATCGTCTGGTGCAGGTCGAGGTACGCCTTGAGCTGATCCGGCTTGCCCCAGTCGAAGACGTAGTTGTCGCCCTGCAACGTCAGCCCGTTGTGGGCGGTCGCCTGCGCCTGCGGGTACTGCGGGTCGTTGGGCACGATGCTCGGGTGGATGTTCAACGTGTTGTGCAGGCCCTGCGCCGCCGACCAGTCGAAGAACGCCTTGGGATCGGGGAACTTGGCCGGATCCATCTCCCAGCCGTCCCAGGTGGACGGTGATTTGAAGTCGGTGTCGGTCACGAGCACGTCCAGCGGCACCCCGTCGGCACGGAACTTCGGCAGGATGGTGTTCTCGTACTGGGCGGCGGTCCGGTCGTAGTACTCCGAGTACCAGACGCCGTACGCCCAGCGGGGGAGCAGCTCGGACGGCCCGGTGAGCTTGGCCAGGTCGGAGAGCCCGCGCTGGTAGTCGTGCCCGTAGCCGAAGACGTAGCCGTCCTGGTAGGGGAGTCCGTTGTGGCTGGGGCGCTGCGTGGCGGAACCGTTGGTGTAGAGCGCCGAGGTCGTGTCGTCGAGCAGGCTCCAACCGTCCTGGTAGAGCAGGCCGGGCGTGGTGACCGCGTAGCCGTTCACGCCGTCGAGGCCACGGCGGTAGCCGCCCAGGGGAGCGTGCGGCGCGAGCAGCGGTGATCCACTCGGCGTGACCGCGACGGTGTCGATGTTGAGCTGGCAGCTCGAAGCATCCGGACAGCCGATGGTCACGTCATTGGTCCCGGCGGCGAGCGTGACCGGCGTGGCGATGGTGCGCCAGGCGTCCCAGCTGCTCGTCGTCGGCAACGACACCGAGGTGCCCTGCACGGTCACGGGTCGCGGCGCCGACTGGGCGTTGGAGTACCGCAGCTGCAAGGAGTACGCCCCGGCGGCCGGCACTCCGGTCACGTGGATCTTGTCGCTGGCGCCGGTGCCCAGCCCGGCGACGAAGCCCGCGCCGGAGTAGTCGTTGTGGTCGGTGGCCGTCGCGGCGGAGCCGCCGAACGTCCCGGCCTCGGCCTCGCAGACGCCGCCGTACGGGCAGTTGCTCGCGACCGGCGGGGGAGGAGCGGGGTAGCCCGCACCTGGCGTCACGAGCGCTACGCTGTCGATGTTGACGTTGCCGGAGTCGTTGGCGCCGCGGGCGATCGTCACGGTGTGCGTGCCGGCCGTGAGCGTGAACGTCGTCGACGCGAGCGCCCACGTGTTCCAGTCGGCGGTCGTCGGCAGCGTCAAAGTGTGCGAAACGCCGTCCGCGGAGGCGGTCAGCGTGCGGGTGGTGGTCTGCCCGTCGCCGCCGGTCGCGTTGGCGTATCGGGCATCCAGCTGATACGAGCCGTCGGCCGGCACCGTGACCTGGAACGACAGCGAGTTGCCGGTGCCCTGGAAGCCCGCGGCGAAGCCCCGCCCGGTGTAGCCGGTGTGGTCGTTGGCCACGGCGATGCCGTTCAGCGTCAGGTTCTCCGCCTCGCACAGCACGCCGGGGGAGCAGGACGGCACCAGCCACGGCCGCGCGGTCACGTCCTGCGCGCCGGCCTTCAGCTGCACCTGCAGGTTGTCCGTGTTGAACGCCCCGGAACCCGTCTTGTACCGCAGGGTCATCGACCCGGTGTCGATGGTCAGCCAGCCGTCGACGGTCTTCGTCCTGTACTGGGTAGCGGGGAAGCCGTCCCGCCCGATGGCGTTGAACGTCGGCGCGTCCACGAAGTGCGCGTCACCGGCGTACTCCGTGCGGATCAGCGTTGGTGAGAGGACCTCGAATCTGGCGTTGCCCGATGTCACGGCATGTGGTCGGACGGACGGATGCGCGGCGATCGCCGGGGCCGTGCCCGCGGCCATCAGCAGGGCGATCGCGAGCGCGATTGGGCGGACAGAGCTCATGGTCGCTCCTCGGCGGCAGGGTTCGAGGTGACGCTCTGGATCGGTTCTACGACGTCGGCACAACGTTGTAAAGGTTCCTGTCCACCCTGGACAGGAAGCTGACGTGGGGGAAATGTCAGGGAAGTCCCCGATACACCCTGTTCAACATCGTGAAGAACGGCTGGCGCAGCCCCGAGGAGAAGCGCCCGTTCTCGGTCTGGGGCGTCGACCGGGGGATCTGCGGCACGTGCGTCGACGGCGTGGGTCGGCTCGAGGTGATCCGCGAGGACGGGGAAGTGGTCCCGGCGAAGATCGTGGCGCACACCTTCGCCGTGGACCTGCACGTGATCCCGCCGGCCGAGGAGCTGCCCGACTCGGTTCCCGTCGACGACCGGATCACCGCGGCCTGGGCGCATCTCGACCGCGCGAGGGAGGCGGTGCGGCCGCTGCGGGTCCGGGTGTACGACACCGGGGGAGAGGTGCTGCACGAGGGCCCGCTGCTCGCGGAGGATTAAATCACTATAACTTCAGTGACAACTGAAACGAAGCACTCTGAAAGCGAAAAGCCGGACCCGCCAGGACGGCGAAGGCGAGGCGCTGGGGTCGGGCGGGTCCCGGAGAGCGGGACGGGCCCGGCTCCAGTGATAGGAATGGCTGGTGACCGAGCACCAGAACACGGACGGGTTGCGGCTGGCCGAGCGGGAAGCGGTCGAGCTGGCCAGTGAGCTGATCCAGATCGACACCACCAACACCGGGGATCCCGCGACGCTGGTGGGGGAGCGGGCGGCCGCGGAGTACGTGGCGGAGAAGCTGGCCGAGGTGGGCTACGAGACCACCTACGTGGAGTCCGGCGACCAGGGCCCGGGCCGCGGCAACGTGGTGGCGCGCCTGGCCGGCGCCGACCCGAGCAGGGGAGCGCTGCTGGTCCACGGCCACCTGGACGTGGTGCCGGCCGACGCCGCGGAGTGGTCGGTGCACCCGTTCTCCGGCGCGGTCCAGGACGGCTACGTCTGGGGCCGTGGCGCCGTCGACATGAAGGACATGGTGGCGATGAGCCTGGCGGTCGCCCGCCGGCTCAAGCGGGACGGCATCACGCCGCGACGCGACATCGTCTTCGCCTTCCTCGCCGACGAGGAGGCGGGCGGCAAGCAGGGCGCGAGCTGGCTGGTGGACAACCGGCCGGAGCTGTTCGAGGGCTGCACGGAGGCCATCAGCGAGGTCGGCGGCTACTCGATCACGCTCAAGGACGGCGTCCGCGCCTACCTGGTGGAGACGGCCGAGAAGGGCATCGCCTGGCTGAAGCTGCGGGTGCGCGGCCGCGCCGGGCACGGCTCGATGGTGCACGAGGACAACGCCGTCACGAAGCTGGCCGAGGCGGTGGCGCGGCTGGGCCGGCACCGGTTCCCCTTGGTGCTGACGGATTCGGTGCGGGAGTTCCTCGCCGGCGTCACGGAGCTGACCGGCATCGAGTTCCCCGAGGACGACCTGGACGGCGCGATCGCCAAGCTCGGCGGCATCTCCCGGATCGTCGGCGCGACGCTGCGCGACACCGCCAACCCGACGATGCTCTCGGCCGGCTACAAGTCGAACGTGATCCCGTCGATCGCCGAGGCCAGCGTGGACTGCCGGATCCTGCCGGGCCGGGAGGAGGCGTTCGAGCGGGAGCTGGCCGAGATCCTCGGACCGGACGTGGAGCGGGAGTGGATGAGCCTGCCGCCGGTCCAGACCTCGTTCGACGGCGCCATCGTGGACCACATGCACCGGTCGATCCTGGCCGAGGATCCGGAGGCGAAGCTGCTGCCGTACATGCTGTCGGCGGGCACGGACGCGAAGTCGTTCCAGCGGCTGGGGATCCGCAACTTCGGCTTCTCGCCGCTGAAGCTGCCCGACGACCTGGACTTCACGGCGCTGTTCCACGGCGTGGACGAGCGGGTCCCGGTCGAGGCCCTGGAGTTCGGAACCCGGGTCCTGGACCGCTTCATTCAAGAGGCATGATATCACTATAGCTTCAGTGACGACTAAAAAAGACACTAAAAAGGTAGCTCGCCCGAGCAGCAACAAAGACCTCCTGGACAGGAAAGGGATCAGTCCCAGACTCGGTCCAGGTCCTCGGCGTACAGCCTGATCGCCCGCTCGTACCGCCTGACCTCCGGATCGGCGCTCGTGTCGGCGAGCACGGTGAGCAGCCCGGCGACGGCCTCCTTGGCGTTGCCGGCGTTGTACAGGGCCATCGCCAGGAACACGGCCAGCGCGCGGTCGTCCGGGAACTCGGCGACGCCGGCGGACAGCACGCTCACCGCCTCGGCGTACCGGCCCAGCGTGCGATACGTGCTGCCCAGGCCCAGCATCGCGCCGCGGCGCTCGACGGCCGACAGTCCGTCGCCGTCGAGCGCCCGCACGTAGAACGGGATCGCGTCGCGTTCCAGGCCCAGGACGTCGTGGACCCATGCGGTCTGGTAGGCGACGCGGCTGTCGTCGGGCGCCGCCGACGACAACTTCAGCAGCAGGTCCCGGGCCTCGTCCACCGAACCGGTTTCACGCAGGGACACGGCCCGGGCCAACTGCTCCGCAACATCGATCACCCGGCGACCTTCTCACGCCGCGTCAGCAGCGCGCGCTCGAAGGCCGTCCACGCGGTGGTGGTGAGCAGGTACAGCCCGGCCGCGAGCGGCACGAACATGGCGAACACGACCGTGGCGTACGGCAGGACCCGCAGCAGCTTGGGCCCGGTCATCCGCATCGCCGACCACGTGGCCACGCCGGCCATCAGCGCGAACAGGCCCACCGCGGCGATGCTGGGCGAGGTGATGAACACCGTGCTCAACGGCGTGCCGAGCAGGGTGTGGGTGAGCAGCAGGTTGGGGTGGCCGCCGACGGTCGGCGACAGGAACAGCCGGTACATCACGGAGAAGATCGGCAGTTGGATGAGCATGGGCAGGCAGCCGGCGAACATGCCCTTGCCCTCGCCGCCGTAGAAGGCGGCCAGTTCCTGGTTGAGCCGGTCGGGGTTGCCCTTGTGCCGGTCCTGGATCTCCTTGAGCTTGGGCATGATCTCGGCGCGGGCCCGTTCGCCGCGGACCTGGATGCGGGCCAGCGGGTGCAGGCAGAGTCGGACGATCATGACGAAGACGACGATGGCGCCGGCGGTTCCGGTCAGCGGCGCCAGGAACGAGACCAAGTGGTAGGCGGCGTCGACGAACGGGTCGAAGAGTGCGGACAGCATGAATGAGCCCTTCAGCGGAGGGTGGGTGCGGGTGCCTGGGGTGGATCAGGCGGCTGAAGGTGCTCGGGGGCGGGTGTGTCCGGCGGCGTCGGGATCGAGTTGGCGCAGCACGTGGCGGCTGCGGGCCTGCTCGCGGGTGGCCAGGCCGATGGTGCGGCGGATCGCGTGGTCGGCGTGGCGGGTGGAGCAGAGATGGATCGCCAGGGCGGCGATGAGGAAGCCGGCGAGCAGGACGATGGTGGCCAGGCCGGGGCCGGCGGTCATCAGGGTGGTGAAGGTCGTCACGAGATCGTGCAACATCCACCCCCTGTTCTCGTCAGGTCGCTACCCAGAGCGTACGACATCGGTCGCAGGTGTCCTGACTACATGACACGATTCCCGAATGGATGAAGTCTTCCCGCTGGAAGACGGAGTCGGGCTGAACGTGGTTCGGTCCGGTGCTCCGGACGCACCGGTGACCGTGGTGCTCGCCCACGGTTACGCGTTGGATCACCGCAGCTGGCATCGGGTGATCCCGGAGTTGGCGCACGACGAGCTGCAGGTCGTGGCCTATGACCATCGCGGGCACGGGCAGTCGGGGCCGGCGACACCGGAGACCGCGTCGATCGAGCAGCTGGGTGACGACCTGGCCGAGTTGATCGATCGGGGCGTGGACTCGGAGCGGGTGGTCGTGGTGGGCCATTCGATGGGTGGCATGGCGACGATGGCGCTGGTGGAGCGGCATCCGCGGCTGTTCTCGCAGCGGGTGTCGGGGTTGGCGTTCCTGTCGACGGCGGTGGGTCGGCGGGGTGAGACGTCGCTGGCGTGGCCGCAGGCGGTCGGCAAGCTCGTGGAGGAGTTGGAGAAGGTGTTCGGTCCGGTGGTGCGGCACATCCGTGGGCGGATCGAGCCGGCCAAGGCCGCGGGCCTGAAGTGGTGGCTGTTCGGGGACGATCCGAACGAGGAGGACGCCGCGCTGACGGCCGAGATGGTGGCCGAGCACTGGCCGGCGACGGTGGCGTTGTTCCGGCCGGCCTTCGACCGGTACGACCGGGAGGCGGCGTTGACGGTGGCGTCGCGGGTGCCGGTGGTGGCCGCGGTGGGTGAGCGGGACCGGTTGTGTCCGGCGTCGAACGCGCAGGGGTTGGTGAAGGCGGTGGGGTCCGGGGACGCGGTCGTGCTGCCGGGCGCCGGGCACATGGTGCCGTTGGAGCGTCCCGCCGAGGTGGTGCGGTTGGTGCGGGGCCTGGTTGTTACGTGATGGGGCCGGGGGCGAGGGTGGCGGCGCTGCGCTTGCGGCGGAGCCAGACCTTGCGGGTGCCGTCGCCGTAGAGCAGGACCCGGGAGAGTTCCCAGCCGGCGAATTCGGCGTGGATGGCGAGCTGGGTGGCGGCGGTGCGGCGGGAGACACCGGGCGGCAGGCGCAGCCCGCGGTATTCCCAGTCGCCGTCGACCACCTCGTTGGTGGCTGCTGTCATGGTGTGATCACCTGTACTCCTCCGCCGTCGGCGGACGCGACGAGGACGCGTCCGGTGGTGGGGTCGACCGCCACGGAGTTGGGTTGGCGGACGGTGGGCAGGCGGTGGCGTTCGACTGGTTCGCCGCCGGCGATGTCGTAGCCGACCACCTGGTTGGTCGCGGTGAGGGTGACCCAGGCGAGGTCGCGGTCGGGGTCGTAGGCGATGCCGTAGGGCGTGCCCGGGACGGGGTAGCGCTGGAGTTCGACGAGGGTGTCGGGTTTGTAGACGAGGAGTTCGCCGCCGCGGCTGTCGGTGACGAGGACCCGGCCGTACTTGTCGGTGACGGCGTTGGTGGCGCCGTCGCCGGCGCGGAGGCCGGCGCCGACGGTGCCGGCGGTGGGGTCGAGGTCGAAGACGGCGGTGCGGAGGCGGTCGAGGACGACTGCCTTGTCGCCGACGGGGAGGGCTTGGTCGGCGCTGGCGAGGCCGGTGATGGTGCGGTCGGTCTTGTCGCCGGTCAGCACGGCGACGGATTTGGTGTCGTGGAGGGCGACGAGGGTCTGGTCGCCCTTGGTGTTGGCGGCGACGGGTCCGCCGGTGAGTGTGATCTTGTCCACGGTGCCGGCGGGGAGGGTGATGCGCAGGAGTTGGTTGGCCGTGCGGACGGGGGCCAGGAGGGTGTCGCCGGCGGTGCTGAGGTTGTCGACGCGGCCGGGCAGGTCGATGGTGCGGGGCGGCGTATCGATGCTGGTCAGGTCGTAGAGGCGGAGCGCGGGTGGGTTGTCGACGGCGACGGCCGCGGTGTGGTGGGCGGTGTCGACGGCGATGGCCGTGGCGTTCTGGCTCAGGGGCAGCACGGTCCCGGCGGGGGTTTTCGCGGGTGCGGGCGAATCGGCCGGGGTGGCGGCGGTGACGGTGTCGGCAACCTGCAGGTCGTCCCCGCTGTTGGTGCCGGACGAACACCCCGTGACCAGGGTTGATCCGGCGATCAGGACGACGGCGAGCCGGCGCAACGGGGCCTCCTCGTGGTGCTGTGCTGTCTCCAGCATCCCCGACCGGCGCTCCGTGGTCACGTGGGGGTCACTTGCGTGTCATGTACGACACCCGGTCAGCCGAGCGGTCGTTCGGGGTAGCCGAGTTCGATATCGCTCACGTCGTCGAGCGCGGCTCGGATGGCCGGTGGGAGTACGAGGTCTTCGGCGGCGAGGCTGGCCTGCAGTTGTGTCGTGTCGCGGGCGCCGACCACCGGGGCTACGACGCCGGGTCGGTCTCGGACCCAGGCCAGGGCCACTGCGAGCGGGGTGGTGCCGAGTCCGTCGGCGGCGGTGACGACGGCCTGCACGATGCGGGCGGCGCGTTCGCTGCGGTGGTGTTCGACGTACGGGGCGTAGTGCGGGGAGGCGCCTCGGGAGTCGGAGGGGGTGGCGTTGCGGTATTTGCCGGTGAGGACGCCGCGGCCGAGTGGGGCCCAGCAGAGGATGCCGATGCCGTGGTGGTCGGCGGCGGGCACGACTTCGCGTTCGATGCCGCGTTCGAGCAGGGAGTACTCGACCTGGGTGGAGATGATCGGCAGGGGGCTGGTGAGGGCGGCGGTGGCCAGTTGCCAGCCGGTGTAGTTGGAGACGCCGGCGTAGCGGATCTTGCCAGCTTTCTCGGCGGCGTCGATGGCGGACAGGGTTTCGTCGAGGGGGACGGTGCTGTCCCAGGCGTGCAGCTGCCAGAGGTCGATGTGGTCGACGCCGAGTCGGCGCAGGGAGCCGTTGAGGGCGGTGAGCAGGGCGCCGCGGCTGGCACCGCCGCCGAAGGGTCCGTCGTCGCGGCGGGCGACGGCTTTGGTGGCGATGATGATGTCGTCGCGTTCGACGACGTCGCCGACGAGTGAGCCGAGGATCTGTTCGGCGTCGGTGTAGACGTCGGCGGTGTCGACGAGGGTGCCGCCGGCCTCGATGTAGGCGGTGAGCTGCCTGGTGGCTTCTTCGGGGTCGGTGTCCTTGCCCCAGGTCATGGTGCCCAGCGCCAGCCGGGAGACCCGAAGGCCGCTGCGGCCGAGGTGTCTTTGCTGCACGGGTGCGAGCCTATTCCGATCTTGGCCGGTGGGCCTGTTGCCGCGAAGGTTACTGACGGGTAGGGTCCGCTCGTGCGACTTGGGCTGAACCTCGGATACTGGGGCGCGGGTAACGACGCGGACAACCTGGAGCTGGCGAAGGAGGCCGAGCGGCTGGGCTTCGCGGTGGTGTGGGCCGCGGAGGCCTACGGTTCGGACGCGCCGACGGTGTTGTCCTGGGTGGCCGCGCACACCTCGCGGATCGATGTCGGGTCGGCGATCCTGCAGATCCCGGCGCGGACGCCGGCGATGGCGGCGATGACGGCCGCGACACTCGACACCCTGTCGGGTGGTCGGTTCCGCCTCGGCCTCGGCGTGTCGGGCCCGCAGGTGTCGGAGGGCTGGCACGGGGTGCGGTTCGACAAGCCGCTGGCGCGGACCCGTGAGTACGTCGACATCGTGAAGTCGGCGCTGAGGCGGGAGAAGCTGCGGTACGAGGGCAGGCACTACACGCTGCCGCTGCCGGACGGTCCGGGCAAGGCGCTGACGTTGACCGTGCATCCGGTGCGGGAGCAGATCCCGATCTATCTGGCGGCGGTGGGGCCGAAGAACCTGGAGTTGGCCGGGGAGATCGCGGACGGCTGGCTGGCGGTGTTCTACTCGGCGGAGTTCGCCTCGGAGTCGTTGGCGCAGGTGCGGGCCGGTCGGGAGAAGGTCGGCAAGACCCTGGACGGGTTCGATGTCGTGCCGACCGCGCCGCTGGTGCTGGGTGAGGACTGGAAGGCGGCCGCCGACAAGGTGCGGCCGTATGCGGCGCTGTACGTGGGCGGCATGGGCAGCCGGGAGAAGAACTTCTACAACAACCTGGCGTGTCGGATGGGCTTCGAGGCGCAGGCCGCCGAGGTGCAGGAGAAGTACCTGGCCCGCGACTACGCCGGCGCGATGGCCGCGCTGCCGGTGGAGTTCCTGGACGCCACCTCGCTGCTGGGGCCGGTGGAGCGGATCGCCGACGGCATGCAGGCGCTGGCCGGGGCCGGGGTGACGACCTTGACGGTGTCGCCGATGCACTTCGACTTGGAGCTGAACGTGCAGGCGTTGCGGGCTGCGGCGGAGGCGCTGGACAAGTCGGGCGTGGCCTGACCGTAGGCTGCGGGTGTGGCGACTCTGATTCTCCTGCGGCACGCGCAGTCCACCGCGAACGGTTCCGGGGTGCTGGCCGGTCGGTCTCCCGGCGTGCAGTTGGCCGAGGCCGGTCAGGCCCAGGCGGCCAAGCTCGTGGAGCGGCTGGCCGGGGTGGAGCTGGCCGGCGTCGTGTCGTCGCCGCTGCTGCGGTGCCAGCAGACCATCGCGCCGTTGACCGCCGATCGCGGGATCGAGCCGGTGATCGAGGACGATCTGTCCGAGGTGGACTACGGCGAGTGGACCGGCAAGGCGATCAAGGATCTGTTGAAGGAGCCGTTGTGGACGGTCGTGCAGCAGCACCCGTCCGCGGCGGTGTTTCCCGGCGGCGAGGGCCTGGCGTCGGTGCAGGCTCGGGCCGTCGCCGCCGTGCGGCGGCACGATGCTCGGATCACCGCCGAGCACGGTGACGAAGCCGTGTGGCTGGCGTGCAGCCACGGCGATGTGATCAAGGCTGTCCTGGCCGATGCCCTGGGCACGCACCTGGACTCGTTCCAGCGCATCGTCGCCGACCCGTGCTCGGTTTCCGTCGTCCGCTACACCCACACGCGGCCGTTCGTGGTGCGGATGAACGACCACGGCTCCGAGTACGCCGCCATCGTTCCGGTGAAGCCGAAGGACGAGGAGAACGCCTCCGACGCGGTCGTGGGTGGCACCACCGGCGCTTGATAACCGGAGCGATCACTCCGTATCATCGGCTCACATCGAACTCGGGGGGACGGCGATGTCGACTGTGAGTGCGGGAAAGCCCCGTTCCTCTACTCGGAGTAGAGGAACGGGGCTTTCCCAACGCGAGGTCAGTTCACGTTGACACCGCTCCACGCGGCGGCGACGGCCTTGTACTCGGCGCTGCTGGTGCCGCCGTACAGGTCGGCCGCGGCGGCGAGGGTGCCGGTGCGGGCCTGGGCGTAGTTCGTGGTGGAGACGAACTTCGTGGTCAGGGCGCGGAACCAGATCGCGGCGGCCTTGTCGCGGCCGATGCCGGTGACCTTCTGGCCGTTGGACGTCGGGCTGTTGTAGTTGACGCCGTTGACGGTCTTGGCGCCGCTGCCCTCGGACAGCAGGTAGAAGAAGTGGTTGGCGACACCGGAGGAGTAGTGCACGTCCTTGTTGCCGACGGTGGAGGACCAGTAGTCGGCCGACTGGCCGTCCTTGGAGGGCTGGTCCATGTAGCGCAGCGGCTTGCCGTTGCCGAAGATGTCGATCTTCTCGCCGATCAGGTAGTCGCCCTGGTCGCTGGCGTTGTTGGCGTAGAACTCGACGGCGGTGCCGAAGATGTCGCTGGTGGCCTCGTTGAGGCCGCCGGACTCACGGGAGTAGACCAGGCCGGCGGTGGCGGAGGTGACGCCGTGCGACATCTCGTGCCCGGCCACGTCCAGCGCGGTCAGCGGGTGGGCGTTGCCGCTGCCGTCGCCGTAGGTCATGCAGAAGCAGCTGTCGTCCCAGAAGGCGTTGACGTAGGCGTTGCCGTAGTGGACCTTGCTCAGCGCGCCGACGCCGTTGTTCTTGATGCCGTTGCGGCCGAAGGTGTTCTTGTAGAAGTCCCACGTCTCGGCGGCGCCGTAGGCGGCGTCCGCGGCGGCGGTGTTGACCGTGGTGGCGTTGCCGTCGCCGAAGACGTTGTTGCTGCTGGTCACCAGGGTGCCGGTGCCGGAGCCGTGGTTGAGGGTGTTGACCTGCTGGTTGCCCCGCGAGCCGTCCTTGAGCTGGTAGGTGCTGCCGGACTGGGTCGTGGTCAGGGTGACCTTGCCGGAGTACTCGGTGTTGCCGGTGCCGGTGGCCTCTTCGATGCCGTCGTAGGAGTACAGCACCTTGCCGGTGGCGGCGTCGGTGATCACGTGCTGCTGGATCGGCGTCTGGTCGGCCTGCACGCCGGTGACCACGGTCTCGTACGCCAGCGTGGGCGCGGTGTCGACCGCGTAGACCACCAGCTGCGGCGCGGACTTGGCCAGGTTCGAGCCGGCCACGGTCGCGGCGGCCGCGGAAGCGGCGGCGTCGGCCGACAGCTTCGGGGTGGCGGCCGGCGCGATGCGGGCGCTGTTGGCGTAGGTGACGTGGCTGACCGAGCCGGCGGCGGTCTCGTCGACGATCAGGTCGCCGCCGATGACGCGCAGGCCGGCGTAGGTGCGGTCGTAGCGCAGGTGCCGGGTACCGTTCGCGTCGGTGACGACGTCCTTGACGACCAGCTTCTCCTGGCTGCCCAGCCCGAGCGTGCCGGCCAGCGCCGGGGCCTGGTCCGCGGCCGCCTGCAGCGCCGCCTGGTGGGCGACGAGCGGGTTGGCCGGCGCTGCGGTGGCAGTGGTGAACCCGGCGACGGAGCTGAGCAGAGCCGCCGTGACGGCGGCGGCGCAGCACAGGGTCACACGTTTCATCGAGTCTCCTCGTTCCTGGTGCAGGGTGTCCGTGCCGTCGGGATCGGACGGAACGGACATCGGGAACGAGTTCGATCCTGCCGAGAACCGAACACGGTACGTAATAGGGAAATCCCTTGCTGTGACCGTGCTTCGTTGACAGTTAAGACCGCGTTTTCCTGGAGGGGGATCACTGTGCGTCACCTTGAGGTGGGTCCGGACGGGGCCCGCATGCGGTGGGTGGAGCTGCCGGGGGCCGAACCGCCGACGGTCTACCTGCACGGCCTGGGCTCGTCGTCGCCGGCCTACTTCGCGCAGGTCGCGACGGCGACGGGCCGGCGCTCGCTGCTGGTTGACCTCCTCGGCTTCGGGCTGAGCGACCGGCCGGCCGGCTTCGGCTACACGATGGAGGAACACGCCGACACGGTCGCCACGCTGCTACGCGCCGTGGATCTGGACGGGGTGCGGGTGGTCGCGCACAGCATGGGCGGGGCGATCGCGATCGTGCTTGCGGAGCGTCACCCCGCGCTGGTCGGGGAGCTGGTTCTGGCCGAGCCGAACCTCCGTCCGGCCGAACCCCGTGCGCTGAGTGCGCGCATCGCCGGCTACGCGGAGGACGAGTACGTGCAGACCATGCACGGCCGGATCCTCAACGTGATCGGCACGGAGTGGGCGGCGACCGCGCGGCAGGCGGACCCGGTGGCGATGCACCGCAGCGCGGTGTCGCTGGCCGGCCCCCGCGAGCGCTGGTTCCTGCACAGCCTGTGCGCGCTGCCGATCCCGCGCACGTTCCTGCTGGGGGAGCGCAGCGACCGCCCGGCCGACGAGGCCGAGCTGGTCGAGGCCGGCGTGACGGTGTCGGTGATCCCCGGCGGCGGCCACAACATGATGCTGGACAACCCGAAGGCGTTCGTGGAGGCGCTCACCCGATGAGGACCCTGCTCTCCGGCGGCATTGTCGTCAGCATGGACCCGGCCGTCGGCGACCTCGCCCGCGGCGACGTGCTGATCACCGACGGCGTGATCACGGAGGTGGCCGAGCGGATCGACGCCCCCGACGCCGAGGTGATCGACGCGACCGGCCGGATCGTGCTGCCCGGCTTCGTCGACACCCACCGCCACACCTGGCAGACGGCGTTCCGCGGTATCGGCGCGGACTGGACGTTCGCCGAGTACCGCGTCGCCATGCACGGCACGCTCAAGCCGCACTACCGGCCCGAGGACATCTACCTGGGCAATCTGCTCGGCCGGCTGGAGGCCCTGCACTCCGGCGTGACCACGATGCTGGACTGGTTCCACGCCGCGCAGAGTCCCGAGCACTCCGACGCCGCGCTGGCCGGACTGCGGGACGCGCCGGCACGGTCGATCTTCTGCCTGGGCGGGGAGTTCGGCTCGCCCGATCCGGTCGACGGGGAGCTCCGCCGCATCCGGGACGGCGTCCCCGACGGCGGCCTGGTGACGATGGCGTTGGGGCTGCGCGGCCCGCTACTGACCACAGTGGACGTCGTCGCGGCGGATCTGAAGGTGGCGGCCGAACTCGGGCTGCGGGCCAGCGTGCACGTCGGGTCCGGCGGCGCCAACGGCAGCCGGCCGATCGCCGAGTTCCATGACAACGGCCTGTTGCGGGAGACCACGACGTTCGTGCACGCCAACGGGATCGACGACGACGAGTTGCTGATGCTGGCCGACGCCGGCAGCTCGGTGTCGATCAGCCCGGACGTCGAGCTGAAGATGGGCTTCGGCTGGCCGATGACCGGCCGCATGCTGGCCGCCGGCGTGCGGCCCACGTTCTCCATCGACGACTGCCCGTCCGCCGGCGGCGACATGTTCGCCACCATGCGCACCGCCTACGTCGTGCAGCGCGGTCTCGACGGCAGCCTCAACTCCCGTGACCTGCTGGAGTTCGCCACCGTCGACGGCGCCCGGGCGTGCGGACTTTCCGCCCGAACGGGCAGTCTCACGCCGGGCAAGGACGCCGACGTCATCCTGCTGCGCGCCGACGACCCGACGGTCTTCCCGGTCACCGACCCCGCCGGCACGATCGTCGCCGCGGGCCATCCGGGCCTGGTCGACACGGTTCTCGTTGCCGGCCGCGTCGTCAAACGCGACGGCCGGCTGGTCGGCGTGGACCTGCCGGCGCTGCAGGCCCGGCTGCTCGAATCGCGCAACCGCATTGCCGCGGCCGCCGGCATCGCGCTCGACGGCACGTGGCGTCCCCCGACAGAATCGGAGTGACTGTTTGGGGGACTCACAATGCACATCGCGTTCATCACCGCGCCCGCGTCCGGCCACGTCTACCCGACCCTGCCGCTGGTGCAGGAGCTGACCCGGCGCGGCCACCGGGTCGGCTACGCCACCGGCGCGGCCTACGGCGACATGATCGCCGCCTCCGGCGCGGAGCTGTTCCCGCTGGACTGGGAGCCGGCGCAGGTCGCGGCGTCCAAGGGCGGGCAGACCACCGAGGAACTGGCCGACATGCTGGTCGCCAGCATCAGCGCCACCCGGCGGGTGCTGCCGTCCGTGGTGGACTGGCTGACAGCGGACCGTCCGGACGTGCTCGTGCACGACGCCGTCACCGTGATCGGCTCGATGGTCGCGCACAAGCTGGGCCTGCCGCTGGCCTCGACGTTTCCCAACTTCGCCGGCAACGACAAGTTCGACCTCACGCCGCTGTTCACGCCCCGGGACTTCGACCCCATGCGCCCGCGGTTCCAGCAGTTCGTCGCCGACCGCAACCAGCTGGCCGCGGACTTCGGCGTGCCGGTGGAGTCCATGGGCGGCCCGGCGGCCTACGCCGGGCTGAACCTGGTGTTCCTGCCCCGCGAGTTCCAGCCGTCGAACGAGCTGTTCGGCGAGGAGTTCAAGTTCATCGGCCCGTCCTTCGGCATCCGCGACGATGGCGATGACTGGCAGCCGCCGGCCGGCAGGAGGGTGCTGTTCGTGGCGCTGGGCACCGTCGTCAACGACCGCGCCGACTTCTTCGCCACGGTGATCAAGGCGTTCGGCGGCAGCGACTGGCACGTGGCGATGGCCGTGGGCCACCAGGTCGACATCGCCGAGCTGGGGGAGATCCCGGCCAACTTCGACGTGCGGCCGTTCTTCCCGCAGCCGACGGTGTTGCGCCACGCCGAGGTGTTCCTCTCCCACACCGGCATGGGCTCCACCATGGAGGCCCTGATGCGGCAGGTGCCGATCGTGTCGTACCCGCAGATCCCCGAGCAGTCGGCCAACGGCCGCCGCGTGCAGGAACTCGGACTCGGCCGGCTGCTGGACATCAGCCGCGACGTCGACCCGGACGAGCTGCGCCGCACGGTCGAGGAAGTGGCTGTGGACAAGGAGATCCGCGCCAACCTCGCCATGATGGCCGAGCACATCCGCAACGCCGGCGGCCCGCCGGCCGGGGCGGACGCGATCGAGGAGATGGTGCGCTGACATGGCCCACATCGCCTTTGTCGTGCTGCCGGCCGCCGGGCACGTCAACCCGACCCTGCCGCTGGTGGCCGAGCTCGTCCGGCGCGGGCACCGCGTCACCTACTCCGCCGGTTCCGACCACGCCGAGGCGGTCGCCGCCGCCGGCGCCACCGCACTGTCCACCCGCGCCGGATCGGTCCGGCCCTCGGGCAGCCTGAACGAGATGATGCTGGCCGGGGTGGAGACGTGCCGGACGGTGGTGCCGGCGCTGGAGAAGGTGTTCCGCGCCGACCCGCCCGACCTGCTCTGCTACGACGTGCTCACCCCGTACGCGCCGCTGCTGGCGCACCGGCTCGGCGTGCCGACCGTCGTCACCGTGCCCACCCATGCCAGCAACGACTCGTTCGACCTGATGAAGCTGCTCATCCCCGAGGACTTCGACCCGAGCGAGTACGTCGCCGCCCGCGCCAAGCTCGCGGCCGACCTCGGCGTGCCCGTCGACGCGCCGACTCCGGCGCGGCAGATCGTGTTCGTGCCGCGCCGGTTCCAGATCGCCGGCGACACCTTCGACGACTCCTACGCGTTCGTCGGACCGACCCTGGCCGATCAGCACGAGGACTGGCGGCCGCCGCCCGGGCGGCGGGTGCTGTTCGTGTCGCTGGGCACCGTGGTCAACGACCGGCCCGACTTCTTCGGGGCCGTCACGCGGGCGTTCGCCGGCACCGACTGGCACGTGGCGATGGCGCTGGGGGACCGGGTCGACCCGGCCAGGCTGGGGCCGATCCCGGCCAACTTCGAGGTGCGGCCGTTCTTCCCGCAGCAGAACGTGCTCAAGTACGCGGCGGCGTTCCTCACCCACGCCGGCATGAACTCGGTCATGGAGGCCCTGGCCCGGCAGGTCCCCCTGATCGGCTACCCGCAGACGCCCGAGCAGGCCGCCAACGCCCGCCGGGTCGAGGAACTCGGCCTCGGCCGGGTGCTGGCCGACCTGTCCGAACTGGCCGTCACCGTGACGAAAGTGGCCGCCGACAAGGACATTCGCGCCAACCTCGCCGCCATGGCCGACGACCTTCGCCGAGCCGGCGGCGCCCCGGCCGCGGCCGACGCGGTGGAGGCGGCGCTGCCCTAAGTCCGCTTCACCGTCTCGCGGTACGCGTCGGCGAGCCGGCACAGGTACTCGGTGTCGCTGCCCAGATCGTGGCCGCCCGCCACGGTGATCTCCGCCGAACGCAGCGGCGTGCCCTGCTCGCGGGCCCGCAGGGCGGCCGCGATCTCGGCGGCTTCCCGCTGCTCACCCTCGAGCGACTCGTCGGCGGGGCGGTAGGGCCGTATCGCCAGCAGACCGTCACGGATCTCGATCACCCGCCGGTACAGCTGCAGCCGGGTGGGAAAGAGCGTGGCCAGGCCCGGGGGTTCCAGCGCGATGGCGGGCTCGGCCCGGTAGAGGGCGAACCACAGCGGGCCGAGCCGCCGGTAGCGCCGGCACCGGCGCACCCACTCGGTGATCGCCGGCGCCGCGACCCCGGCCAGCACCAGCAGGTGGGCCGCCGTCGGCAGGGCCTTGCTCAGCAGAAACCCTCGCCCGACCTCGAAATCGACGGGGGCACGGGCGGAGATCGCGACGACGGTTCTGCTCGTCATGTAGCAGGCCGCGGCGACGATTCCGGCGACGACAAGGCCGAGACCCAGACGCAGTGTCCGGTCCGGCGCCCTGACCGCGTCCCGCAGGCACAGCCGTGCGATGACGGCGAACTCGGGCATCAACGCCACGGCGTAGGCGATGCAGTACTCCATCACCCACGGCGACTGCGGGAGCAGGTTCGGGGCGAGAGCGAACAGCAGGCCCATCACGGTGCCGGCGAAGATCACCCACGCCGTGTGCGCGCGGGCGCGCGTCTTACATCCGTTCAGCCGCAACAGGATCTGTGCCCCGGCCCAGACCGCGGCGAGCATGGCGAGGTGGCCGACGAGCCGTTCGGCGTTGGGCACGCCGATGTCACGCGTGAAGGTGACGACGACAGGTGTGAGAGCCGTCTGCGAGACGGCCAGGCCGAGCACGCAGAGCCGGACGAGCCGGCGGCCGGGCGCCGGACCTGGCCGCAGCCACAGCAACATGCCCCAGGCGAGCACGGCCGGGCCGTAGCGGCGAACCAGTTCACCCATGGTCGTTCTCCAGGGCCGACCGGAGCCGGCCGGTGACGGAGTCGTCGTGCCGCGCCGGGCGGGTGTGCTGGCCGAGCAGCGACGCCAGGAACTCCGCTTCCTGCTCCTCGACGCTGGAGTAGCCGGTGCGGCCCAGCACTCGGCGGATCATGTTCGGGTCGAGGTTGG
This sequence comes from Kutzneria kofuensis, assembly GCF_014203355.1. Taxonomy (NCBI): domain Bacteria; kingdom Bacillati; phylum Actinomycetota; class Actinomycetes; order Pseudonocardiales; family Pseudonocardiaceae; genus Kutzneria; species Kutzneria kofuensis. Next base: position 582,135 of record NZ_JACHIR010000003.1, on the reverse strand, counting down.
GCATCAGCAGCCGGGCCTGCTCGGCGGGACTGACCGTGGCCGGGTAGTGGTCGCACAGCATGTGCCCGATCTCGTGCAGCACGATGTGGTTCTGGTGCGGCGCACTCGTGTGCTGCTCGTACGCGATCAGGTCGGCGGTGTCGGTCGCGATCCACAACCCGCACACGTCGAACAGGTTGGGCACCGGCAGTTGCTGGATCGGCCGCCCGCGCCGCGCGCTGAGCGCGGCGCACAGCGTCGGGACGTCGAACGAATCCGGCAGGCCCAGGTCCCGCAGCACCTCGGCGCAGCGGCGCCGCAACTTCCGCCGGCTGATCCGGATCATCGGTCCACGTCGCCCTCGGGGTCGGGTAGTCCCTCGAGTTCACGCACCCGGTCGACCATGTCGCTGATCGCCTCCAGGCTCTTGGTCGACAACCCCCGCGCGCGCAGCGCGATCTGCCGCACCGGCGCGTCGCGCAGCGCGCTGAGCAGTGCGAGTTCGGCGTCGATGCGCTCGGCCTCCGCGTCGTCGAAGAAGTACGCCGGGGGCACGCCGAAGAATCCGGCGAGAGCCTCCAGGTGGCGCTTGGTCGGGTTGTCGCGCAGGCCCTTGCGTAACTGCCACAGGTAGGTCGCCGAGATGGTGGGGCCGCCCTGCGCCCTGATCGCCTCGGCGACCTCGTCGAACGTGTACTCGGCCCCACTGGCCGGGCGCACCACGCTGAACAGGTGGTTCACCTTCGTCGCCAGCGCGCCCCTGGCGATGTCGTCTGCCATGCGCGCATCCTACCGCCGCCCAGCTGGCGTGAAGCGGTCTCGGTGCGGCTGGTTCACGCCAGTTGACGGACCCGGTGGTGTCGGTTACCGTCGTGCCATTCCGATTCAAGGGGAGGAATTGTCGATGTCTCGTATGCGCTTGGCCACGACAGTGGCCGCAACCGCGGCGGCATTGGTGACGGCGTCATTGGCGGCGCCAGCCGCAAACGCGGCCGGCCAGCATTGGGGAACGATATACGTCGTGGACCGTGGCGACAAGGTGGGCGCCGCGTATGGCGACTTCGCCAACAACGGCGGCGTGTACGCGACGGTCGGCGCGAACTGGGTCGACATGCGCAACGACGGAAATCCCATCTACGTGGAGGTGTGGTTCTCCTTCTGGGAAGAGGACACCGACGGCAAGTGGCGCTGGGTGAATGACAAGGCCGTGCAGAGCACCCGGTCCTCCCGCTTCAAGCCCGTGGGCGCTCCGTTGTCCACACGGCTGCACTCCGCGGCCACCCAGGCACGCGCGGAAATCAAGGTGTGCGAGGACATCAATCTCACCACCGACATCTGCTCGGCGCACGCGATCCTGTCCTTCAGTTACTGACCGCTCCGGGGGACACGAAATGCTCAAGGCCCTCAAAATCGTTGCGGGCGCGGCACTGGTGGTGGCGGGCACGCTTTCTCCCGCGGTCGCGGGCGCGTCCACGCAGGCCGCGCCGGACTGCGAGTTCGGCGACACCTACGGTTACCGCGTCGACCGCGGCTATGTGAAAACCGACAGCGGAACATTGGTCGGCCAGGTGCAGTTGTGCCGGGACGGCAACTACAACTACTGGGGCTTTCTCCTGCTCGACCACTCGCCTACCGTGAGTCAGTACGGCAACGTGGTGCTCGAACGGGACCGCGACGGCATGCCGAGCTTTGTCGACTGCGACAGCCCGGGCGGCAACCACATCGTGCGGTCCGGACAGACTCGGTGCTGGACCCCCAAGCTCACCGGGCTCAGCGGCGCCTACACCTTCCTGGCCACAGGATCGCTGACCAGCAGCCACACCAACACGACCCTCGCCTTCGGCTACACGACCAAGCCGCGTTGACCGGTCCCGGGGCGCGGGCGCGCCCCCGGACCGCTCCCTCCTAGCGCACCGCCAGCCCCAGCACGGTGTCGCGGATCCCGGTGAACCGGCGGGCATGAGCGGCCCGGTTCACCAGCAGCGACGCCTTGGCCATCCGCTGCGTCGGCCGTCGGCGCAGCTTGTCGTAGCGGCGCAAACCGGTGGCGACCCCCAGCGTCGACACCGATTCCGCCAGCGTCACCGCGTCCACCAGCGCCTCGCACGCGCCACGGCCCATGTCCGGGGTCATCGCGTGCGCGGCGTCGCCGATCAACGCCACCCGACCGGCCACATAGGACGGAAGCGGTCGCTTGAGGTAGTACAAGTCGTTACGTGCCACCGTGTCCTCGGTCAGCTGCGCCAGCACACGTCGCACCTCGCCGTGCCAGTGCCCGAAATGCCCCCGCACCGCGGCCGCTTCGCCGCCGGGGAAGCGCTGCCGCTCCGGCGCCAGCACGCAGGCGTACCAGTTGGTGCGGTTGCCCTCCTGTGGCGTGACGCCGAACCGCGCTCGTTCGCCCCAAGTCTCGGCGAAGTCGGCGGTGTCCCCGTCCACGGTGCCCCGCCACGCCGTCGCCCCCACATAGACCGGCCGATAGGCGTCGCCGAACAGGGCCGTGCGAGCCGCGCTGTTGATGCCGTCGGCCGCCACCACCAGGTCGTAGCCGCGCAGCTCCCGCACGTCCGGCGCCGACGCGCCGAACTCCACCTCGCCGGCGGCCTTGTGCAGCAAGCGAAGCAGCGGCGGCCGCGACAGCAGATGGATCGGATCCTTCTGGGACATCGACGCGATCCGCGTCCCGTCGGGGCGTAACAGCGTCGTTCTCAGCTGCGGACGCCCCTGTTCCCGCGCCAGGTCGCCGACCCCGATCGCGTCCAGCGCCTTCACGGCGGCCGGCCACAGGCCCAGGGCCGTTCCCGTCTCCGGCAGCCCGCCGGCGCGCTCCAGCACCCGCACGTCCCAGCCGTCCATCCGCAGCCGTGCGGCCGCCGCCAGCCCGCCGATGCCGCCCCCGACCACCATCGCCGTCCTCGTCATGCCCCGACGATACTATGAACATAGTAGATTTCACTACGGATATAGTGCCCCGGTGCTTGCTCGCAGACGGGACCAGGTGCTCGACGCGGCCGTGGACGTGCTCGGCACCGACGGCATCCGGCGGCTGACCTACCAGGCGGTCGACGCCCGCGCCGGGGTGCCCGCCGGCACCACCTCCAACTACTTCCGCAGCCGGGACGCCCTGCTCGACGGCATCGTCGACCACATCGAGGCGCTCGACCGCGCCGACATCGCGCACATGGCGCTGGCCGCCGACGGGGTCGACGGCCTCGCCATGACGCTCGCCGGGTTCGTCCACCACGCCCTGGGACCAGGCCGGCCGCGCATCGTCGCCCGCTACGCGCTGTTCCTGGAAACCCTGGCCCGCCCCGAGCTCCGCGACGCCCTCACCCGCAGCCGCGAGGCGCTGGTCGTGCGCGGCGGCGACTGGCTGCGGGCCGTGGGCTCCGCCGACGCCACCGCGCACGCGCGGATCGTGCTGGACTTCCTCGACGGCGTGATCCTGCACCAGATCGCCATGCCATTGCCCGACTTCGACCCACTGCCCGGCATAGTCACTGTGCTGCGTGGTCTCGGCCTGCGTAGCGTCTGACGCCATGGATCATGCCGAGTCGATCGCCAGGCTCATGGCGACCAGCGTCACCGACCTGCCGGGACAGGTCGTGCTGACCCGGTTCCGCATGGCGCTCGCCGACAGTTGGGGACTCGCCGCCGGCGCGTCGGTGCTGGAGATCGGCTGCGGCCAGGGCGACATGACCGCCGTGCTCGCCGACGCGGTCGGCCCCGACGGGCGCGTGCTCGGCATCGACATCGCCCACCCGGACTACGGCGCGCCGGTCACCCTCGGCCAGTCCGCCGACCACCTGCTCGCCACGGACCTGGGCGAACGCATCGAGATCCGGTTCTCCACCGACGTCCTCGCCGCGAGCTTCCCCGCCGACGCCTTCGACCACGTCGTGCTGTCCCAATGCTCCTGGTACTTCGCCTCCTACGAGCAGCTGCGCGACACCCTCGCGCACGTACGGCCGTGGGCGCGGCGGCTGTGCTTCTCCGAATGGGACCTGCGGCCGACCGCCGTCGAGCAGGTCCCGCACCTGCTGGCAGTGCTCGCCCAGGGCCAGATCGAGGCCGCCGGCTCGCACGGCGACGGCAACGTCCGCACGGTCTTCGGCCGCGACGACATCCACCGTGTCCTGGCCGACGCCGGCTGGCATGTGGAGCGCACCGAGACTGTCGACGCCGCCGACATGCAGGACGCCGACTGGGAGATCGCCGCCTGCCTGGACTACGTCTCCGACAACGACCGCATGGCCGCCCTGCCCACGGAGGTCCGCCGCCTCGTCGCCACCCAGGCCGACCTGATCCGCGCCACCGCCCGTGACCGAGGCAACGCCGCCCTGCCCGCGTACACGATCGTCGCCGGCCGCTGAATCTCCGTCGGCATCACGGTGCACCGGATCAGCCGGCTCCTCCGACGTGCGGTTGACTGATGGGTGTGACCGACGACCTGCGCGCCGACTGCCCGAACTGCTTCGCCCTGTGCTGCGTCGCGCTGCCCTTCACCGCGTCCGCCGACTTCGCGATCACCAAGGCCGCCGGCACGCCCTGCCGCAACCTGCTCGCCGACCACCGCTGCGGCGTCCACTCCGACCTGCGCGCCAAGGGATTCCCCGGCTGCACCGTGTTCGACTGCTTCGGCGCCGGGCAGAAGGTCTCGCGGACCACCTTCGCCGGGCACGGCTGGCGCGACGCCGCCGAAGGCGACCGCCAGCGCGTGTTCAGCGCGTTCATGATCATGCGGCAGCTGCACGAGCTGCTCTGGTACCTCGCCCAGGCCCGCACCCTGCGGCCCGCCCGCTCCCTGCACGACCGGATCACCGCCGCCTACAACAAGGTCGAGGGCATCACACTGTCCGAACCGGACACTCTGCTGGCCGTGGACGTCCCCGCCCACCGCGAGGAGGTGAACGAACTCCTGCTGCGCGCCAGCGAACTCACCCGCGCCACCGTCAAGGGGAAGAAGCCGGACCGCCGGGGCGCCGACCTCATGGGCGCCAAGCTCAAGGGAGCCGACCTGGCCGGCGCCAACCTCCGCGGCGCGTATCTGATCGCCGCCGACCTCCGCCAGGCCGACCTGCGTCTCGCCGACGTGATCGGGGCGGACTTCCGCGACGCCGACCTGCGGGGCGCCGACCTGACCGACGCCCTGTTCCTCACCCAGGCCCAGGTCAATGCGGCCCGCGGCGACAAGAGCACGAAGATCCCGGACACGGTGACCCGCCCGGCGCACTGGGGAAAGTAGGTCTTCACCGGCGCGGCAGCAGCCGCTTCACGGCGCGGGACAGCACCTCCCGCGCCTCCTCGTCCGCCAACTCCGGCAGCGCGGAGATGGTGTCACTGAGCACGGCGATCGCCCGAACCGCCAGAATCTGGTCGGGCGTAGGGGAGTCGCCGTAGATGACGCGGGCGGCCCGGATGAGCAGGTCGTCCATCTTGCTGGCGGCCTTCATCCGGCCGTGCATCACCGGATCGGCGGCCAGCACGCTGATGGTGGCCCGGCGCGACACCGTCAGATCGGCGAAACCGTCGGCCACGGCGTCGATGCGGCGCTGCCGGCTGGTCTGCGCGGCGGCGTCGTCGATGATCGCGGACACCCGGGCGTACACGGGCTCGCAGATCGACTGCAGCAGCTCGAGCTTGGACGGGAAGTGGTAGTACACGGCGGCCTTGGTCAGCCCGAGCTCGTCGGCGATGTCCTGCAGCGACGTCGCGTCGTAGCCGCGGCCGGCGAACAGCGCCAGCGCCGCGTCCTGGATGCCGGCGCGGGTGCGGCGGGCCTGCTCGGCCCGGACTCCTGGGCTCACCCCGTCAGCCTCCCACTTTCACCTGCCGGGCGACAAGTGAGTCACTTGACGCTCGGCAGGTGAACAGGGGAAGGTGGGATGGGTAACCCCCTCTCACGATGGAGCAGAAACCATGCCGTTGCAGGGCGAGTACGAGCCCAGCGCCCAGGAGTGGGTGCGTGAGCAGGTCGACAAGTACGAGCGGTCCGGTGGCACCGAGGGCACCGAACTGCAGGGCGTGCCGGTCGTCGTGATCACCTCCGTCGGCTCGAAGTCCGGCAAGCTGCGCAAGAGCCCGGTGATGCGGGTCGAGCACGACGGCGTCTACGCCGCGGTCGCCTCCTACGGCGGCGCGCCCAAGCACCCCGTCTGGTACCACAACTTCAAGGCCAACCCGCTGGTCGAGCTGCAGGACAAGACCGTCAAGAAGGACTACCGGGCCCGCGAGGTCACCGGCGAGGAACGCGAGTTGTGGTGGCGGCGCGCCACCGAGGTCTGGCCGGCCTACGACGAGTACACGACCCGCACCGACAGGCAGATCCCGGTGTTCGTGCTGGAGCCCGTGAACTGAGGAAAACCGCTGGCCGATTTGGCTAGGGTTGCCGGCATGATCACCGTGCGTGCCGTGGGCGTCGACGACTGGGCCACCTGGCGCGAGCTGCGGCTGGCCGCGCTCGCCGACGCCCCGGACGCGTTCGGCGCGACGCTGCGGGAGTGGCAGGACGCCGACGAGCAGCGCTGGCGCGACCGACTCGCGGTGGGCCGCAACCTCGTCGCCGAGTTCGACGACAAGCCGGCCGGCATGGTCAGCGGATTCGACAACCCCGACGGCACCCTGGAACTGGGCACGCTGTGGGTCACTCCCGACGCCCGCGGCCGGGGCGTCGGCGAGGCGCTCATCGACGGCCTGGTGGACTGGGCGGGGGAGCGGACCGTGCGGCTGGAGGTCGTCACGTCCAACACCCACGCCCGGGATCTCTACCGCCGCAACGGTTTCGTCGACGAGCAGCAGGTCGGCGACCGGCTGACCATGGTGCACGCCGGCCCCACCGCCCGGTTCCTGGCCGAGCTCAACGCCGACATCTGGCAGCCCTACCGCGACGCCTACGCCGCCGGCGACACCGAGGCGTTCCTCGCCCTGCACACCCCGGAACTCATCCGCGCCGGCGGGCCCGGGAAAACCGTGCAGGGCTTCGACGAGTACGCCGCCGCTAGCCGCACCTGGCGGGCCGAGATGGACGAGCGGGGCAGCCGCGTCGCCATCGAGTTCCGGTTCACCGAGCGCATCACCGACGGCGAACTGGCCAGCGAGCGCGGCGTCTACCGCCTCACCGCCACCCGCGCCGACGGCGACCAGAAGGTGTTCCACGGCCACTTCCACACCTTCGCCCGCAAGATCTACGGCCACTGGCGCATCGCCGTCGACTACGACAACACCGACGCCAGCCCCGCCGACTTCGACGCCGCCACCGACCCCGACGACTTCACCGCGTACCTGACCCGCTGACCAACGCCTCGGCCAGCACCTGCCGCCGCGCGACGTCCTGCTGCGCCAACACCACGACAACTTGCACCGCGACCAAACTTGCACCCAGTCCAATATTCTCGTACGGTGGCGACGTGGCCGACACCGACGGACCGGGCCTGCGGGAACGCAAGAAGCTGCAGACCTGGCGCACCATCCGGGCCGCCGCGTTCCGGCTGATCGAGGAGCGCGGCTACGAGGCGGTGAGCGTGGAGGAGATCGCCGCCGCGGCCAACGTCTCCCGCAGCACGATGTTCAACTACTTCCCCAGCAAGGAAGCCATCGTGCTGGACCCCGACCCGGAGGAGCCGGAGGTCTGGCGGGCGCTGATGCGCGACCGCCCGGCCGACGAGCCGCTGTGGCCGGCACTGGAGGCGATGCTGCTCGCCTACATGGCGACGTTCTCCGACCGCCTCGCCGTGCAGAAGCGCCTCAAGGCGACGTCGCCGAAGCTGGCGGAGTCGGCCCGCGACCACGGCGAGCAGTTCGCCGCCGAGCTGCGGGCCTGGGCCGCCGAGCGCACGGCTCCCGGCCACGAGATCGAAACCACCCTCATGCTCAACACCGCCCAGGCGGTGTTGGCCACCGCCTACACCATGTGGTCGCCGGACGACGGCTTCGACCGCCTGCTCGACATCGCCCGTGACTGCTTCGCGCGGGCGAGCCACGGATTCTCCTGACCGCTAAGGACACGTCTGCATGAGCAAGATCTGGTTCATCACCGGCGCCTCCCGCGGCTTCGGCCGCAGCTGGACCGTCGCCGCCCTGGAGCGCGGCGACAAGGTCGCCGCCACCGCCCGCGACCTGGGCAAGCTCAAGGACCTCGTCGACACCTACGGCGACGCGATCCTGCCGATCCAGCTCGACGTGACCGACCGCGCCGCCGACTTCGCCGCCGTGCGGCAGGCCCACGCCCACTTCGGCCGGCTCGACGTCGTGGTCAACAACGCCGGCTACGGCCACTTCGGCTTCGTCGAGGAGGTCACCGAGGCCGAGGCGCGGGCCCAGTTCGACACCAACCTGTTCGGCGCGCTGTGGGTCACCCAGGCGGCGATCCCGCTGATGCGCGAGCAGGGCTCCGGCCACATCGTGCAGATCTCCAGCATCGGCGGCGTCGCCGCGTTCCCGACCGTCGGCATCTACAACTCCTCGAAGTGGGCGCTGGAGGGCTTCAGCGAGGCCCTGGCCCAGGAGGTCGCCGGCTTCGGCATCAAGGTCACGATGATCGAGCCCGGCGGCTACGCCACCGACTGGGGCACCGCCTCGGCCGTGCACTCCGAGCCGCACCCGGCCTACCAGCCGATGCGCGACGCCATGGCCGAGCGCCGCTCCTCGCTGACGGCCGCGCAGCCCGGACCCGACGACACCACCGCGGCGGTGTTCGCGGCCATCGACGCCGAGAACCCGCCGCGGCGGCTGCTGCTGTCCGGCATCGCCTACGACATCGCGCAGAACGTCTACGCGGAGCGGGTGAAGACCTGGTCGGAGTGGGAGGAAACCTCCCGCTCCGCCTGACAACACCGCCCCTGGTTCTTCACGTGAGTGGCTCACTTCGCGCCAGCAGCGCACGTGAGCCACTCACGTGCGGCGAGATGCTGGGGCCGGGGGTGTCAGGCGAAGGCGGCGCGGTTGCGTTCCGCCCACGCGCGGAACGTGCCCGCCGGCCGGCCGGTCACCCGCTGCACGGTCGGATGCACCACGGAGGTGAAGTCCTCCAACGCCGTCGCCCGCAGCGCCATGATCGCGTCGGCCATCTCGTCGGGCACGCCGTGGGAGATGATCGCCTGCCGGGCGGCCGCCGGCTCGACCTCGACGAACCGCAGCGGCCGCCCGAGCGCCGCGCCGAGGATCTCCACCTGCTCGCCCGGGGACAGCGCCTGCGGCCCCGACAGCGTCAGCACCTGCCCGGTGTCGGCGGTGGTCAGCGCGACCGCGGCCACCGCTGCGATGTCCACCGGGTCGATCACGGTGACGCGGCCGTCGGCGTAGGGGGCGAACACCGCGCCCTGCTCCCGGATCGGGCCGGCCCACATCAGGGCGTTCGACATGAACCCCATGGGCCGCAACATGATCCACGGCACGCCCGATTCCCGCACCGCCCGTTCGCCCGCACGGTGCCAGGCCGGGATCGGGTCGGTCGCGGTGTCGTCGCCGACCCGTCCGCTGGACAGCTTCACGATCCGCCGCACGCCCGCCTGTGCCGCCGCGTGGGCGACAGTCTTGTCGTGCAAGGGAATCTGCGAGCCGCCGGTCAGCAGGAACACACCGTCCACACCGGACACCGCTCTTGCCACCGCCTCCGGGTCGCCCAGGTCGGCGCGCACCACCTCGACGCCGTCGGGCAGCCGCGCCCGCTCCGGGTTCCGGGTGGTCGCCCGCACCTTCAGGCCCCGAGCCAGCAGCTCGTCCACCACCGTGCGGCCGATCTCCCCGGTCGCGCCCGTCACCAGAATCATGTCGTCTCCTTCAGTCGGTCGAGCACGTCGTCGTGCCACGCCAGCTCGGCACGCAGCCGTGCCACGCAGTGCTCGAAGATCAGCGGCTCCAGCCCCACCAGATCCGGCGCGGCCGTCTCCCGTTCCCGTTCGAACTGCGCCAACCGGTCGGCCACCGTCCGTCGCCGCGCGGTGAACGCCGTCGTCAGCTCGTCGGGGGACAGGTCGGGCGTGAACTGCAGCGCCAGGTCCACCGGGTCCGGCAGCAGCCGCACGTCCGCCAGGGCGGCGTCCCGCTGCGCCACCAGTTCCGCCCGGCCGGCCGCCGTGATCTCGAAGACCGTCCGCTCCGGCGGATTCCCGTCACGCTCCGTGCGCGCCACCCGGACCAGGCCCTCTTCGGTCATCCGCTTCAACGCGTTGTAGAGGGAGCCCGGCTTGACGTCCGTCCACAGCTCGGTGCGGTCGAGCTGGGCCGCCTGCCGGATCGCATAGCCGTGCAGCGGCCCGCGCCGGGCCAGTGCGCTGAGGGCGAAGAGACGCGTGCTGTTCACGCTCGTAGTCAAACACGACTATGAATCCGTAGTCAAACGCGACTATGGACCGGAGATCGACTCCGCCGACGCGGCTAGTACGGTGTGCTCTGCCTGGAACACGACGCTGTCCTGCCAGCGAAGGGGTCCTCATGAGCTACGGTCCGCCGTCCCAACCGGCCACGCCTGATTCCGGGGACAGCGCTCCGACGCCCCCACGGCACCCAGAGCCTGCCTCGCCGGCACCGGACCCCGCCGCCTACGCCCAGCAAACTCCGGCGTCCGATCCCATCGCACCGCAGCCGGACACGGCCGCGTACGGCGCGCCGACGCCGCCGTACGGACAGCCGCAACAGCCGTGGGCCACCCCCCACGTCCCCCCGCCCCAGACCGCCCCGTCCACGGGCCCCGGGCTGGCCGTGGTCGCGCTGCTCGTCGGCTTGTTCGGCTGCATCGTGTGGGCGCTCCCCATCGACGAGGACAGGGCGCGGCACTTCCTGCCGTTCCCGTTCGCGGTGGCCGGGATCGTGCTGTCGATCATGTGCCTGAACGGACGCGGCCGCGGCGGGACCACCGCCGCGATCGGCCTGGTGCTGTCCAGCCTCGCGCTCGTCCTGGGCATCATCATGGCGAGCAACGAGTTGTTCCTGCACGCGTTCTGAGCGCGAAACTCGGTCGTCGGCATCGACCGATCGCCGTAGCGTGCACGGCCATGAGCGACATCGAACGCGAATCACTGCTGGAATTCCTGCAACGACAGCGGGACCTGGTGCCGTGGAAGGTCCAGGACGCCGACGACGACGTGCTGCGCGCGGTGCGCACCCCGACCGGCCTGAGCGCGCACGGCATCGTGCTGCACCTGACCAACTGCGAGCGCAGCTGGTTCCGCTGGGCCTTCGCCGACAAGGCGGCCCTGATGTTCGACTACACCGAGGACGACCCCGACGCCGACTTCAAGCCGTCCCCCGACGTCACCATGGCCCAGCTGCTGGCCGACTACGCCGCCGAGACCAAGCGGTGCGACGAGGTCATCCTCGCCGCCGAGTCCCTCGACGACCTCGCCGTGCACCGCGACCGGTCGCTGCGCTGGATCATGCTGCACATGATCGAGGAGACCGCCCGCCACCTCGGCCACCTCGACCTGCTGCGCGAACAGGCCGACGGCGCGGCGGGTGAGCGGCCGGGGGTCTAGCCCGCCGGCCTAGCTGTATTGACCGGGGACGTTGGTTGTGTGACGACACGATCTGACTGATCTTGATCCGGGAAGACCTCCCGGGTGGTGTGGAGCTGTCTGACGGCATCCGACCACGACCGGGAGGTCTTCGTGTCCCACGCTAACGCAGCGCTGACCCCGCGCGCCCGGCTACGCCTGGCCCAACTCATCGTCGAGCAGGGCTGGCCGATCGCCCGCGCCGCCGAGCGGTTCGCGGTCTCCTGGCCCACCGCCAAACGCTGGGCCGACCGATACCTGACCGCGGGCCACGCCGGCATGAACGACCGCTCCAGCCGGCCCCACCACAGCCCCCGACGAACCCCGGCACCGGTCGTACGCACGGTCGTGCACCTGCGGTGGCGCCACCGGCTCGGCCCAGTCGCGATCGCCCGCATGGTCGGCATCGCCCCTCGACCGCCCACCAGATCCTGCGGCGGTGTCGGATCAACCGCCTCTCCACGCTGGACCGCCGCACCGGGGAACCGATCCGCCGCTACGAGCACCCCGCGCCCGGTGACCTGCTGCACGCCGACGTCAAGAAACTGGGCAACATCCCCGACGGCGGCGGCTGGCGGTTCGTCGGCCGGGTCCAAGGCAAACACAACCGATCCGCCACCCCCGGCACCGCCCGCAACGCCCACTACAACCCCAAACTCGGCCACGGGTTCGTGCACGTCGTGCTCGACGACCACAGCCGCGTGGCCTACGCCGAGATCCACAACGACGAGACCGCCGCCACCGCGGCCGCTGTCCTACGACGAGCGGTCGCCTGGTTCGCCGCACGCGGAGTCCGACCAGTACGGGTGCTGACCGACAACGGCTCCTGCTACCGCGGCAAACTCTGGCGCGAGGCCTGCGCCGAGCTGGGCATCCGCCCCAAACACACGCGTCCTTACCGGCCGCAGACCAACGGCAAGGTCGAACGCTTCAACCGCACGCTCGCCCAGGAATGGGCCTTCGCCCGCCACTACCCCGGCGAGCAGGCCCGACGCAAAGCCTTGCCGGCATGGCTACACCAGTACAACCATCACCGCATCCACACCGCCATCGGAGGCCACCCACCGATCAGCAGGTTGACCAACCTCTCCGGTCAATACACCTAGCGCAGCTCCGCCACTATCTTCGCCATCTCCTCATAGCTGGCCGGGATCGTGTCGGCCAGGCCCAGCCGGTGCCGTTCGATGCGCACGGCGCCGGTGTGCACGGCCCGGTACAGCGCGGAGCGCCAGGCGGCGGCAGGGGAGTCCGAGGGCCGGCCGTAGGTGTCCCAGAACGCGTCCCGGTCGGTGCCGGGGCGGCGGCCGGCCTCGTAGATGCTCCAGTCGGCGGCGGGATCGCCCCACGACGCCCGGTCGTGGTCGAAGACGCCGACGATGCGTTCGCCGTCCAAACGAACATTGGGAACCCAGAGGTCGCCGTGCAGCAGGCGGGGCTCGGTGATCTCGTCCAGCACGGCGGTGTTCTTGGCGGCCAGGGCGGCGACCTCGAGCATGTCCGACGCGTCGAGGCCGGCGTCGCGCAGGTCGGCGACGGTGTCATCCACAATGGACAGCACCGCCTCGCTCCAGGTGGCGAAGGTGGGCCCGGCGGGGCGGCCGAAGCGGGTGCCGCGCACGCCGTGGACGGTCCGCACGATCTCGCCGAGCTGACGGAAGAAGCCGGGCTTGTCGGTCAGCGCCCGGAAGCCGTCCGGCCCGGACACGCCGCCCAGCATCGTCTGGAACGTGTAGTCCCGGGGCACGAGATCATGTGTGAAGTCCACGAACAGCGTGCGCGGCATCAGGCCGGCGATGGGAGCGAAGAACGGCAGCGAAGCATGCTCGTGCCGCATGAAATCCCGCTCGATCCGGTACGACCACTGCGGCGCGACCCGCAGAATCACCGGCTCCGAGCCGAAATCCACCCGGTACGTCGTGTTGAACGAGCCGCCGGCCAGCTCCACCGCCGACACCGGCTCCCGCCCGAACCCCCGACGGCACACGGCCGCGACCTGCTCGGCGGTCAACGACCGCTGGAACGCCCCGTCGCCACGCGTGATCGACTCGAATCGCACCCGCCGACCCTGTCACGCCCGCCGCCGCCCCGCGAACCCATTACGGCGCGAACACCGGCGCCTACTCGTCCTTCTCCAGCGGGTCCTCGGCGTGCGTGTAGAGGGCGTCGGCGACCTTCTTGCACAGCTCGGCGAACATGCTGCGCTCACCCGGCGACAGCACCGCCGCGGCGATGGCGGCCGCGTCCCGGCGGCTGTCGGCGGCGCGGTGCAGGAACTCCAGGCCGGCCGGCGTCAGCGTGGTGGTGAGTTCCCGCCGGTCCACGCCGTCGGCGATCTGCGTGACCAACTCGTGGTCCTTGAGGAAACGAAGCGCCTTGGACGTGCTCTGCCGCGACACCCCCAGCGCGCTGCTCAGCTGGGACGGCGTCATCCGACCGCGCAGCCGCAGGTTCTCCAGCACGTCGTACTGCTGCCAGCTGACGTGCTCCGGATTTGTCCTGGTCCGGCGAGCCACCAGCACGCACTGCAGGTGCGTCAGCGCGTCCTCCAGCTCCGACGGCACGGCCGACGCTGCTGCCTGAGGTTCACCCACGGTGGTCATAGACGCCTCGCAATGTGCGTTCGCGGCGGGGATCGGGCCCACGCCTTACGATTTCCGCAGGGAAAATATAGCAGCGCGGCGGCGGCGACGCCGCCGAACGGCGCCAGCCGTCAGGACGCGGTGGCCAGGGCCTCGGCGAACCAGGCCCGGACCCGGTCCACCTGGGCCCGGTCGGTCAGCGGCAGGTCCCGGTGGCTGATGCGGCCGCTGCGGGTCAGCAGGTGCAGCGCGAACTCCTCGGGCGGGCGGCCCACGTGCTCGTGCACGTGCTCGAACCAGTCCCGGCTCGTCTCGGCGACGTGCTGCAACCGCTGCACCGCCGGCTGCCGCGCCGCCTGGTACGCGGCGAGGGCGTCGGGGACGCGGCGGTGGTCAGTCAGCGCCATCGCCAGCGCGACGGCGTCCTCCATGGCCAGCTTGGTGCCGGAGCCGATGGAGAAGTGCGTGGTGTGCGCGGCGTCGCCGAGCAGCACGAGGTTGCCGTGACTCCACCGCTCGTTGTGCACGGAGAGGAACCGGCCCCACCGCGGGTTCGCGCAGAACAGCTGGTGGCCGTCGAGGAGTTCGTCGAACTGCCTCGCGATCGCCTCGGGCACGCGGCCGGGGTCCTCGAGGCCGCTGGCGCGCAGCACACGGTCGGTGGTCTCCACGATGAAGGTGCTGCGCCCCGGCGCGTACGGATAGGCGTGCACCTGCATCGGCCCGTGCTCGGTCTCCACCACCGCGAACGTCAGGGCGTCGAAGACGCGGTCGGTGGCCAGCCACAGGTAGCGTGAGTCACGCGGCTCCACCCGGGCGCCGAACGCGTCCGCGTACGTGTTGCGGGCCGACGACCCCACGCCGTCGGCCGCCACCACGACGTCGAAGTCATTGCGTAGCAACGGCAACGGGGGAGCGGCGGTGCCGAACCTGAGGTCCACGCCCCGGCTCTCGCACCGTAGCCGCAGCAACCGGGACAGCTGCCGGCGCTCGATCGCGGAGAAGCTGTAGCCCGGATGCGACAGCGTCCGGCCGCGATAGGTCACGTCGACGGACTCCCAGCGCACGAAGCTCTCGATGAGCCGGTCGAACAGCTCCGGATCGGCGGCCTGCACGCCGCCGAGGGCGCCGTCGGAGAACACGACGCCGTAGCCGACGCTGTCGCCGGCCGCGCCCCGCTCCCACAGGACCACTTCGTGCCGTGGGGCGACCTTCTTCACCAGGGCCGACAGATACAGCCCGCCTGGACCTCCACCGATGACGGCGATGCGCATGGGGTTTCCCTCCCGTGCGGTCGTATCGTTGCCAACAGGAAAACACTGGCAACGCGACCGTGCAACCCGTGTGTCGTAAAGTGTTGGCATGCAAGGGAATCTGCGTGACGGCTGCACGAAATTGCGACCTCCCCCTTGCCCACGGACAACCGGTTGACCGGAACGGCGCGATCGGGGGGGAGTCGGGCGGGCAGATCGCGCCGCTCGATCGTCCCCGGCGATTCGCCCGCGTCGATTCCGGGTACTCGACGTGCCACTGGGGGCTCGGAGTGCGTCGTGAGGGGTGCGCACAAATCCGGCCGGCAACGCTGTAGCAATGACGCACGCCCTCAACATCATTTCCAGGCGTTAATCATCTATGACGACAGAGCGAATGGTCGATCGGACTTCGAAATGTGCCCGAAAGGCCCTGCCTCCGCCGGACGGAGCAAGGGGAACGACATCCGATGCCGACGGTCGCGGGTCGCCGCCCCGGTTGATCTCGGCATGCTGAACTGCGCAGATGCAGAGTCAAACGCGCGAAACGTGACTTCAGGAAGACGGCGGGCATCGTTAGTTACACGCTGTTGAACCCCCACTCTTTCGGCCCTTGCCGCCCCTCGTTCGAGTTGACACCTCAAGCCAGCGGGAGGCAGGATGGTTTCTGTCAGACAACCAGATGGGGGTCGACGGGAGAGTCCGGAGATCGTTGTCCGGACCCCGTGAATGCGTTTTACCCACGGTAACTCCGTCGTACCTCGACGCGAGGAGGTCCTGACGTGCCGATTGAGGCTGTGCGCCACCGACAACTAGACACGATCGCCGGCGGGGCCGACCGCGCGAACCAGCCGGTGCTGACAACCCTGTTCGCCCGGTCCGCGGAGGCGTTCGCCGACCGGACCGCGCTGGTCGAGGGCGACCGGAAAACCACATACGCGGAGCTGGACGCGATGTCCGACCGCGTCGCCGCGCGGCTGCGCGACAACGGCGTCGCCGTCGGCGAGCCGGTCGGCGTGCATCTCGCTCGCCGCACCGAGCTCTACGCCGTGATGCTGGGCGTGCTCAAGGCCGGCGCGTGCGTCGTGCCGCTCAATCCCGAGCACCCGGCGCTGGTCGTCGACCGCATCGTGGCCGAGGCCGGCCTGCGCGTGCTCGTGCACGACGACGCCCGCAGCTTCGACCCGCCGCTGCGCACGATCCCCGTCGAGGACGCCGTCAGCGGCGACGGCGCACCGCCGCAGACCGTGCCGCTGACCGGCGAGAGCCCGGCGTACCTGATGTTCACCTCCGGCTCGACCGGCCGCCCCAAGGGCGTCCGCATCGCCCACCGCGGCCTGGCCCGCCTCGGTCCCGACCAGGGCGAGCTGGCCGTCACCGAGCACGACACCCTGGTGCAGCTGGCGGCGTACTCCTTCGCCGCCTCCACCATCGAGATCTGGTTGAGCCTGCTGCACGGCGCCACGCTGGTCGTGCCGCCGCCGGGCCTGCCGTCGCTGGGCGCGTTGCGGGATCTGGTGCGCCGCAACGGGGTCACCGTCCTGAGCATGCCGGGTGGACTGTTCAATCTGGTCGTCAGCGAGGAGCCGGACACGCTGCGCGGGCTGCGCGCGGTGCTGCTCAGCGGCGACTTCCCCTCGCCGTCGCACCTGGCGCGGGCCACCGAGCTGGTCGACGTCGTCTACAACGGCTACGGCTGCACCGAGAACTCCACGATCTCCCTGGTCTACCCGATGCGCACCGCCGAGGACGTCACCCGCCACGACCGCGTGCCCGTCGGCCGGCCGCTGCCCGGCGTCGAGGCGCTCATCCTGGACGACGACCTGCGCCCCTGCCCACCCGGCGAGGTCGGGCAGCTGTGCCTGGGCGGCGCCGGCGTCGCACTGGGCTACCTCGATCCCGCCCTGACGGCCGAGAAGTTCGCCGACGGCCAGGACGGCCCGCTCTACCGCACCGGCGACCTGGCCCGGCGCACCGCCGACGGCGACGTGATCCTGGTCGGCCGCGCCGACAGCATGGTCAAGATCCGCGGTTTCCGGGTGGAGACCAGCGAGGTCGAGCTCGCGCTGCGGGAGCACCCGGCCGTCCGGCAGGCGGTGGTCAAGGCGTTCGGCGACCACACCGAGGAGAAGCGGCTGGTCGCCTTCTACTCCACTGTGGACGGACAGGCCGGCGATCCCGCCGTGCTGCTGGCCCACCTGGCCGAGCGGGTGCCCCGCTACGCCCTGCCCGCGCAGCTGCGTCACCTGGACCAGTTGCCGCACAACGTGAACGGAAAGATCGACCGCGCCGCGCTGACCGAGACCGACGCGCTGCGCCCGACCGCGAAAGGCGACATCACCATGAGCGACTCCGCAGCCCTGATCGAGCCGGTCGTCCTGCAGGCCTGGCGGGACATCTCCGGCGCCGCCGACTTCACCACCACCGACTCCTTCCTCGGCCACGGCGGCAACTCGCTGCACTTCGTCCAGCTGGCCCACCGGCTGCAGAAGATCTTCGCGGTGGACGTGGAGACCGAGGACGTGTTCCGGCACGGCACCGTCGAGCAGCTGGCCGCGTTCATCGACGGCGCGCGCGAGCGCCAGTCGGTCGGCCGCTGACCCGACCGCCCTGGGGGAGAGCAAAGACGGAGGCGACGCAACTGTGAACCCAGTCATGGAAGCCGCGGTGCTGGAGCTGGCGCGCACGGTCACCGGCGTGGCCGACCTGACCGCGACCGACTCCCTGCACCGCGACGGTGCCGCGGACCGGGTCGGGCAGGCGGTGCGCACGGTGTTCGCCGCCGACCTCACCGACGAGCAGATCCGCGCCGCGGACACGGTGGCCGACCTGGCCGCCGCGATCGAGGCCAACCGCGCCACCCCCGCGCAGCCCACGCTGCGCGCCGGCCTGGCGCCGCGGCCGGCCGGCGGCGCGCCCGCGTCGTCCGGGCAGAGCGGGATCTGGTTGGCGGACCAGTACTCCGACACGTCCACCGCCTACAACGGGCCGTTCTACGTGAGGGTGCCCGAGGTCCTCGACCCGGCCGCGCTGCGCGAGGCGGTCCGGCGGGTGGCCGTGCGGCACGAGGTCCTGCGCACCACGCTGCAGCTGCACGAGGGCGTGTTGACGCAGGTGGTGTCGCCGGAGGCCGATTTCGCCTACCAGGTGCGGAGTTACCGTACGAACGACGAGCTGGTTGCCATCGCCACCGAACTCGCCCGCACCCGGCTCGACCTCGCCACCGGCCCCGTGATGTCGGTCGTGTGCGCCGCCAAGGACGACGGCAGCGAGACCGCCGTCGTGTGCAACATCCACCACGCCGCCTCCGACGCCGCCTCGGCCGGGGTGTTCCTGACCGACCTGTTCGCCCGCTACGACGAGGTCGTCGCCGGGGCTCCCGGCGACGACGGCCGGGACCGGCCCCAGTACGCCGATTTCGCGTACTGGCAGCAATTACGCGCCGCCGACCCGGCGCTGCTGGACCACTGGCAGCGCAAGCTCGGCGACGAGCTGCCCGCGCTGGACCTGCCGCTGGACCGCCCCCGCCCGGCCAACCGCACCTTCGCCGGCGACGTGCTGCCGTTCACCGTGCCCGCGCCGCTGGTCCGCGAGCTGGAGGCGCTGGGCGCGGCGCAGGGCGTGTCCCTGTTCATGATCGCCCACGCCGCCTACGCCGTTCTGCTGAGCCGGTACAGCGGCCAGGACACGGTGGCGGTCGGCACGCCGGTGTCGCTGCGCGACGTCGCCGAGGCCGAGGACCTGATCGGCTACCTGGTCAACATGGTCGTGCTGCGTCACCAGGTGGACGACGCGATGACCGTGCGGGAGCTGCTGCACGCCGTGCGGGCCGAGACCGGCGAGGCGATGCGACACAAGTGGACGCCGTTCGAGAAGGTCGTGGAGAGGGTGCGGCCCCGGCGCGGGGGCGGCTACTCGCCGCTGATCCAGACCATGCTCGTGCTCACGCCGCCCGGTTCCGCGCACATCGAGCGCGGCGGTCGTCGGCTGCGCATCGAACGCGATCTGGGGCACGGCGCCAAGTACGACGTCTCGCTCGTGCTGCAGCCCGGTGACGACGGCGAGCTGTGCGCGGTGTTCGAGTACGACACCGACCTGTTCGACGCCGACACCGTGCGCGGCATGGGGGAGCGCCTCGTGCACGTGCTGGCGGAGTTCACGCGCCGGCCGGAGGCCCCGCTGGGGGAGCTGCGGCTGCTGTCGCCCGAAGAGGAGCGCGAGCAGCTTTCCCGTGAGGACCGCGTGGCGGCGCGCTCCGCGCCGAGACCGGTGTCGGAGCTGTTCGAGGAGCGCGTCACCGCCACCCCGGACGCCGTCGCCGTGGAATTCGACGGCGTCCACACCACCTATCGTGACCTCAACGTCCGGGCCAACCAGCTCGCGCACGCGCTGCGCTCGCGCGGCATCGGCGTGGGTGACCGCGTGGGGCTGTGCCTGCCGCGCTCGGTGAACGCCATCGCGGCACTGCTGGGCACGGTGAAGGCCGGCGCCGCGTACGTGCCGATCGACCCCTCCTATCCGAGCGAGCGCGTCACCGACATGCTGTCCGACGCCGGTGTTCGGCTGGTCGTCACCGACGCCGACACCGACCTGCCGCTGGGCGTGGACCGGCTGGTGCCCACCGACCTGTCGGTGTGGCCGGGCAACGACCTCGGCCGGGTGAAGCGGCCCGAGGACGACATCTACGTCGTCTACACCTCCGGCTCCACCGGCCGCCCCAAGGGCGTGGTCATCCACGACGAGACCATCGCCAACCTGGTCGAGGTGCAGGACCAGGTGTCCCCGGTCGGCGCCACCGGCCGCACGCTGCAGTACATGTCGCTGTCGTTCGACGTGTCGGTGATGGAGATCCTCGGCACGCTGTGCGCGGGCGGCACGCTGGTGCTCATCGCCGAGGAGGTCCGCAAGGACCTGCACGCGCTCGCAGAGTTCCTGCGCGACAACGACATCCAGCGCGTCTACCTGCCGTACGTGGCGTTACAGGGGCTCGCGGCGATCGCCGTGGACGCCGGCATCCGCATCCCCGGGCTGCGCGAGGTGGCGTCCGTCGGCGAGCAGTTGGCGGTCTCCCCGCAGATCCGCGCCTTCTTCACCGCCCACCCCGACGCGCGGCTGCTCAACATGTACGGCCCGTCCGAGACGCACCTCGCCACCTGGCAGGAGGTCGCGGGCGACCCGGCCGAGTGGCCGGAGGCGCCCGGCATCGGCGTGGGCATCCCGGGCCTGCGGCTGCTCGTGCTGGACAAGCGCGACGCCGTCGTGCCGCCGGGAGTGCCGGGCGAGCTGTGCATCGGCGGCCCGCTGCTGTCGCCCGGGTATCACGACCGTGAATCGGAAACCGCTTACCGATTCCGGCCGGACCCGTTCCACCCGGGCGAAACCCTCTACCACACGGGCGATCTGGTCCGGCAGACGCGCGAGGGCCTGAAATACCTCGGCCGCATCGACGACCAGATCAAGATCCGTGGCTACCGCGTGGAGCCGGCCGAGGTCGAAGCGGCCATCGACGCGCTGGAACTGGTCGAGGCGGCGGCGGTGATCGCCGTCGACATCGCGCCCGGCGACCGTCGCCTGGTGGCGTTCGTGGTCGGCGGCCCGGCCGACACCGGCGCCGTCCGCCGCGCGCTGGCCGGCGTGCTGCCCGACCACATGGTGCCCGCGCACATCGTGCCGATGGAACAACTGCCGCTCTCGCCCGCCGGCAAGGTGGACCGCAAGGCGCTACGCGCCGGCTTCACCCTCGCCGACACCGTCGAGACGCCGTCGGAGCCGCCGGCCACGCCGATGGAACGGTCGGTCGCCCGGCACTGGGCGGAGCTGCTCGGCCGTGACGGCATCGGCCGGCACGACGACTTCTTCGCCGTCGGCGGCCACTCCATCATGGCCACCGAGCTGGTCTACCGGCTGCGGCGCGAGCACGACGCCGACATCCCGCTGCGGATGCTGCTGGACAACCCGACCATCGCCGGCATGGCCGAGCGCCTGGAGTCCGGCTCGACCGCCGTGCCGACGCTGGACCTGCCCGCGCAGGTCACGCTCCCGGACGGCTTCGCCGTGCACGGCACGCCCGTGCCCGACGACGAGGTCACCGACGTGCTGCTGACCGGCGCCACCGGCTTCCTCGGCGCGTTCCTGCTGCGTGACCTGCTGACCACCACCAACTGGCGGGTGCACTGCCTGGTCCGCGCCGACGACGCCGACCACGGCTGGCGGCGCATCCTCGACACCGCCCGTGGCTACGGCATCGAGCAGGCGCTGGACCCGACCCGGGTCGTCGCCGTGCCCGGCGACCTCGCCGCCGAGGACATGGGCGTCGCGGACGTCGACGCCCTCGCCGACACCGTGCAGGTCGTCTTCCACGCCGCGGCGCACATCAACTTCGTGCTGCCGTACGCCTCCGTGCAGGCGACGAACGTGGCCGGCACCCGCCGCATCGTCGAGTTCGCGGCCCGCGGCCGGGTCAAGCCGCTGCACCACATGTCCACCATCGCCGTGTTCTCTCCCGCGGAGCCGGCCGGTGTGCTCACCGAGGAGTCCACGCCCTGCGCCCCCGAGGCGCTCGGCATCGGCTACACCCAGACGAAGTGGGTGGCGGAGCGGATCGTGGCCGCCGCCCGGGACCGGGGCCTGCCCGCGACCGTCTACCGCATCGGCCGCATCTCCGGCGACAGCGTCACCGGCGCCTGCCAGGCCGACGACTTCCTGTGGCGGCAGGTGAAGACCTTCATCCAGCTCGCCGCCGCCCCTCCCGGCGACACCATGACCACGGACCTGTTGCCGGTGGACTTCGTCGCCCGCGCGGTGGTGGCGCTGTCCCGCGAACCGGCCGCCAACGGCCGCACGCTGCACCTGTTCCACCCGCGCGGCGCCGACTTCGACACCGTCTACGAGGGCATTCGCGCCTGCGGCTACCCCGTGCGGGTCGTGCCGACCGACCAGTGGTGGGCGCTGCTGGAGGAGTCCGCGGCCGCGCCCGGCGGCAACGCGCTGGCCGCCACCGTGCCCCTGTTCCGCGAGGGCGCGCTGGAGCTGGGCGACAACACCTACCGCAACGAGGCCACCGAGGGCCTGCTGCGCCGGCTGGGGCTGCCGTTCCCGGCCGTCAACGCGGCGGCGGTGTCCCGGCTCGTCCGCTTCTTCGAAAGCGTCGGCGAGCTGGCCGAGGCCGCCGTACCCGTCGGCTGACCCACCCGTCACCACCAATCCGTCCCGTCCCGAGGGACTCGGAGGAACCAGCATGACGACGACGATGCGTGACGCGCGCGTCGACCGCCTGCTCGGCGACGCGCTCGCCGCGGCCCGGCGGCCCGCGCGGCAGCAACCCCAGTGGTGCGACGCCGGTCGGCTCGCCGAGGCCCGCACCAGGCTGTCCATCGCCGAGCCGATCGTCGGCGACGACACCGTGCGGCAGCTGGCCGGCCTGCTGGCCCGCGCCGCCGACGGCGAGTTCTGCGTGCTGCAGGCCGGCGACTGCGCCGAGGACCCGGCCGAGTGCGGCCTCGACGACATCCGCCCCAAGGTCGAGCTGCTGGACCTGCTCGCCGACATCATGCGGGTCGGCGCCGACGCGTCCGTGCTGACCGTCGGCCGGATCGCCGGCCAGTACGCCAAACCGCGCTCCTCCGACCACGAGGTGCGCGACGGCGTGCGGCTGCCGGTCTATCGCGGCTCGATCGTCAACGGCCCCGCCCCGTCGCCCACCGCACGCCGGGCCGACCCGGAGCGGATGCTGCTGGGCCACGTCTCGGCCCGCCGCGCCGTGGCGGCCATCGACACCCTCGGTCGCGGCGCGGGCTGTGAGCCGGAGCGTCGCGTGTGGACCAGCCACGAGGCGCTGCTGCTGGACTACGAGGTGCCGCAGGTGCGTCCGACCACCGACGGTCGGGTGTACCTGGCCAGCACGCACTGGCCGTGGATCGGCGAGCGCACGCGCCAGGTCGACGGCGCGCACGTGCGGCTGCTGTCCCTTGTGGACAACCCGGTCGGCTGCAAGGTCGGGCCCACCATGACCGTGGACGAGCTGCTGGAGCTGTGCGCCGTGCTGGACCCGCACCGCACCCCCGGCCGGCTCACGCTGATCTCCCGCTTCGGCGCGGCCCACATCGACCGCCTCGGGCCGCTGGTGCGGGCCGTGCGCCGCGCCGGCCACCCGGTGCTGTGGATGTGCGATCCCATGCACGGCAACACGATCGTCGGCGACCACGGCCTCAAGACCCGACGCCTGCACGACGTGATGGCCGAGATCAACCGGTTCGTCGCGGTCGTCGGCGCCAACGGCGGCACCTCGGCCGGCCTGCACCTGGAGGCCTCGGCCGCCGACGTGTCCGAGTGCGAGGGTGCGGGCGTCGTCGTGCAGCGCGGCGAGCACTACCGCACGCTGTGCGACCCTCGGCTGAACACCACGCAGGCGGTCGCCGCCGTCGCGCACTGGCATCGCGAGCGGATGGCGGTGGCGGCGTGAGTGCCTCCCTGCCCGGCCTGCCCGAGCACGGCCCGTTCGCGCTGCTGCACCGCCCCGGCAGCGGCAACCCGAACGTGGTCGAGGTGCTGGCCGGCCCGGTGCATCGCGCCGACCTGCTGGCCGACCTCGACCTGGACGGCCGGGCGGCGCGCGCCGGCGACGGGCCCGCCGCGCTGGTGCTGCTGCCGTACCGGCAGATCGCCGAGCGCGGCTACCCGTGCCCGGACGACGGCGAGCCGCTGCTGCTGATGGACGTCCACAGCCACCACAAGGTGCCGGTCGAGCAGGCGCTGGCCGCCCTGCCCGGCACGGTGCCGCCGCTGGACGGGATCGGCTTCGACATCGGCGACCTGGACTACGGGCGGCTCGTGCGGCGCGTGCAGCGCACCGAGATCGAGGCCGGCGAGGGCTCGAACTTCGTGCTGTCGCGCAGCCTGCGCGGCCGGTTCCGCGAGTTCGACCGGGACGCCGCGCTGGCGGTGTTCCGGGGCCTGCTCGCCGACGAGTGCGGCGCGCACTGGACGTTCCTGGTGCACACCGGCGACCGCTACCTGGTCGGCAGCCCGCCGGAGCTGCACGTCGGTGTGCACGGCGACGAGGTGGCGATGAACCCGATCAGCGGCACCTACCGGCTGCGGGCCGACGGCACCGACCGGCAGGGCCTGCTGGATTTCCTGCACGACACCAAGGAGATCGACGAGCTGTACATGGTCGTCGACGAGGAGCTGAAGATGATGGCCGCGCTGTGCGACCGCGACCTGGTCGCCCGCGGGCCGTCGCTGACGTGGATGACGCACGTCGCGCACACCGGCTACCACCTCACCGGCCGCTCCTCGCGGACGCTGGCGGAAGTGTTGCGCGGCAGCATGTTCGCGCCGACCGTCACCGGCAGCCCGATGCGGAACGCGTGCCGTGCCATCGCCCACCACGAGCCGAACGGCCGCGGCTACTACGCCGGCGCGATCGCCCTCGTCGGCGCCGAGAACGGACAGCGTGCCCTGGACTCGGCGATCCTGATCCGCACCGCCGACATCACCACCGACGGCTCGGTGCGGCTCACCGCCGGCGCGACGATCGTGCGCCACTCCGACCCGGAGGGCGAGGCCGCGGAGACCGCGGCGAAGGCGGCGGGCATGCTGCGGGCGATGACCGGTGGCCGCCGTGCCGACCAGGACAGCGTGCCGATGGACGGCGCCGTCGTGCACGCGCTGCACGAACGCAACGAGGGCGTGTCGACGTTCTGGCGTTCCGCCGCTGCGCAGCGCGTCGCGGATCCGACGCTGCAGGGCGTGCGGGTGGTCGTCGTGGATGCCGAGGACGACTTCAGCGCCATGCTGGCGTACCAACTCCGGGCGCTGGGCTGTGCGGTGAGGATCGAGCCGTGGCGGCAGGCCAGCACCGACGGCGACGAGATCCTGGTGCTGGGCCCCGGACCGGGCGCGCCCGACGACCGGGACAACCCGAAGATGGCCGTGCTGCGGGAACTCGCGGCCGACGCGCTGCTGCGGCACCGCCCGCTGATCGCCGTGTGCCTCGGCCACCAGATCGTCTGCGACCTGCTCGGGCTGCCGCTGATCCAGCTGCCGCACTCGAACCAGGGCCGCCGCGCCCGGGTCCGGCTGCACGGCCGTGAGCAGTGGCTGGGCTTCTACAACAGCTACGTCGCCGGCGACGGCCCCATCACGACGGCGCAGATCACCCGGGACCCCGACGGACACGTGCTCGCGCTGACCGCCCCCGGGCTGGCCACCGCGCAGTTCCACGCCGAGTCGTTCCTCACCGAGGACAGCCCGACGATCCTGCGCACCCTGCTCCGCGACGCCCTGACCACCAGCCACGTGAAGGGAGACCAGGTCCATGAGCACGCCTAGCACGGCCGTGCGGGTGCCGGCCGGCGCACTGCGCCGGTTCCTGGGCAACTTCCCGACCGGCGTCACCGTCGTGACCTGCCGCCGCGGCGACGTCGTGCACGGCGCCACCGTGAACGCCTTCACCTCGGTGTCGCTGGACCCACCGCTGATCCTCACCGCGCTCAACCGGAACAGCCGCGCCTGCGCCCACCTGACCGACGGCGCGTTCGTGGTGAACGTGCTCGGCGAGGCGCAGCGCGACGTGGCCATGCACTTCGCCGGCCGGCCGATGGCCGATCCCGTGCCGTGGCTGGACGAACACGGCGACCACCCGCGGCTGGCGGGCGCGGTCGGCCACCTGTTCTGCCGCGTGTGGCGCAACTACGACGGCGGCGACCACGTGCTGCACGTGGCCGAGGTGACCGACCTGGCGCTGCGCGGCGGGCGGCCGCTGCTGTTCCACCGGGGTGAGTTCCCCCGCCTGGCCGACGGCGACCCGGTCTGGTCGCTGTCGCTGGACGGGCACGCGCCCCAGTTCACGACCATCCGCTGACGGAAGGAGACACCGCATGAGCACCGAGCAGCGTGTGACCCGACCGCTGACCGGCGACGAGTACCTGGAGAGCATCCGCGACGGCCGCGAGGTGTGGGCCTACGGCGAACGCGTCGACGACGTCACCAAGCACCCTGCGTTCCGCAACACCGCCCGCATGATGGCCCGCCTGTACGACGCGCTGCACGACCCGGAGCACCACGACACGCTCACCGTGCCCACCGACACCGGCAGCGACGGCTACACGCACAGCTTCTTCCGCGTGCCCCGCAGCGTCGACGACCTGGTGCACGACCGGGACGCCATCGCCCGCTGGGCCCGGCTGTCCTACGGCTGGCTGGGCCGCAGCCCCGACTACAAGGCCAGCTTCCTGGCCACCCTCGGCGCGAACCCCGACTACTACGGCGAGTACGCCGACAACGCGCGCCGCTGGTACCAGCAGGCCCAGGAGCAGGTGCTGTTCTGGAACCACGCCGTGATCAATCCGCCGGTGGACCGGAACCGGCCGCCGGACGAGGTCGACGACATCTTCGTGCACGTGGAGGAGGAGCGCGACGACGGCCTGATCGTCAGCGGCGCCAAGGTGGTCGCCACCGGCTCCGCCCTGACCCACTTCAACTTCATCGCCCACTACGGACTGCCGGTGCGCAAGCGGGAGTACGCGCTGGTGGCCACCTTCCCGATGGACTCGCCCGGCCTGAAGCTGATCTGCCGCCAGTCCTACGAGATGGCCTCGCAGCGCATGGGCAGCCCCTTCGACCAGCCGCTGTCCAGCCGGCTGGACGAGAACGACACCATCTTCGTCCTGGACCGGGTGAAGATCCCCTGGGAGAACGTGTTCATCTACGGCGACACCGCCAAGGCCGGCACGTTCCTGACCAGCTCCGGCTTCACCCACCGGCTGACCTTCCACGGCGTCACCCGGCTCGGCGTCAAGCTGGACTTCCTGGCCGGCCTGCTGCTCAAGGGCCTGGAAGTGACCGGAACCAAGGACTTCCGCGGCGTGCAGACCCGGGTGGGGGAGGTGCTGGCCTGGCGCAACCTGTTCTGGGGCCTGGGCGACGCGATGGCCCGCACCCCCAACGAGTGGCACGACGGAGCCGTGCTGCCGAACCTGGACTACGGCATGGCCTACCGGTGGTTCATGACGCTGGGCTACCCGCGGGTGCGGGAGATCATCATGCAGGACCTCAGCAGCGCCCTGATCTACCTCAACTCGCACGCCCGCGACTTCCAGGAGCCGGAGCTGCGGCCGTACCTGGACCGCTTCATGCGCGGCTCCAACGGCTACGACGCGGTGTCGCGGGCCAAGCTGATGAAGCTGATCTGGGACTCCGTGGGCACCGAGTTCGCGGGCCGGCACGAGCTGTACGAGCGCAACTACTCCGGCAACCACGAGAACGTGCGCATCGAGCTGCTGCTGGCGCAGACCGCCTCCGGCCAGGTCGACGCCTACCGCGGCTTCGCCGAGGAATGCATGGCCGAGTACGACCTGGACGGGTGGACCGCGCCGGACCTGGTCAACCCGGGCCGGCCATGACCGCCACGGTGGTGTGCGGGCGGCTCGCGAGCCGCCCGCACACCGGGTCAGCCGGTGACCAGCGCCAGCGCGAACCCGTCGTGGCCCTTGGCCCCCACGGTCTGCAGGTAGGTCGCCGTGACCCGCGGCTCGTGCCGCAGGCCCTCCAGGAACCGGCGCACCCCCTGCACCCCGCGGTCGGGGTGGTCCGCGTCGGCGACGGCGCCGCCCTGCACCACGTTGTCCACGACGATCAGCGAGCCGGGGCGGGTCAGCTTCAGCGCCCACTCGAAGTACTCGGGGATGTCGGGCTTGTTGGCGTCGACGAACACCAGGTCGAACGGCGCGGCCGGGTCGGCGGTGAGCTCGGGCAGGATGTCCAGCGCCCGGCCCACCCGCTGGCGCACCCGGTCGCCGACGCCGGCGGCCGCGAGGTGGTGGCCGGCGGTCTCGGCGAAGGAGCGCTCGTACTCCAGCGTGACCAGGGTGCCGTCCGGCGGCAGCGCACGGGCCAGCCAGATCGTGCTGTACCCGCCGAAGGTGCCGATCTCCAGGATGGTCCGGGCCCCGCGCACGAGTGCGAGCAGGTGCAGGAACTTGCCCTGGTTCGGCGACACCGCGATGTCGGGCAACTCGAAGCCGACATTGGCCTGCGCCGCCTGGTCCAGCGCCGCGTCGGACTCGACGAGAAGCGGGTTGACGTAATCATCCACTGCGTGCCAATTCTTCTGCTCCATGGCTCCTGATTTTACGGAGGAAATCGTCGGAAGCCAAGCGTGAGCCACAATTGAAGTCAACCGATCAAGCGGGCAAACCTGCAGCTCGCGGGCACAAACGCGCCCATTTCTGACGTGCACAAGTGATTGCCGAAAAATGACCGAAGATTGTTGACCGCGACGCCGGACGCCTGCTTAGCTCCCATTGCTGGGGCATATTTCCGACACCCGAAGGGGAATTGCCATGACCCGATCGATGACATCGCCGGAGACCCTTCCCGCCGCGCCGCCGCCCGCGCCCCTGCTGCACCACGTCGGCATCCAGACCCGGGACCTGGCCAACTGCGTCGCCTGGTATCGGGACTTCTTCGGCTGCGCCGAGAAATGGAGCCTGGCCGAGTTCTCCGAGCTGACCCACAGCCGGCTGCCCGGCATCCGGCGGCTGACCGAGGTCAAGGTCGGCGACCTGCGCTTCCACCTGTTCGACCGGGACGAGGACCGGCCCGACCTGCCCGGCGGCAACAAGACCCAGTTCCAGCACGTGTGCCTGGCCGTCGGCTCGCCCGAGGACCTCAGGGCCTGGCGGGACCGGTGGCTGGCGCTGTACGAGTCCGGCCGCTACCACTTCGCCACCGACGAGCCGCCGACCGACATCGTCACCGACGCCGACGGCGTGCAGAGCTGCTACGTCATGGACGTCAACGGCCTGGAGTTCGAGCTGACCTACGTGCCCGGCGGTGACCGGTGAGCCCCGCCACCGCCGTGCTGGCCGACCTGCCGGCGCGCAGCGGCTGGGACTTCGGCGACTTCCCGTACGGGCTGGAGCCGCTGGTGCTGCCCGACCCGCTGCGTCAGGGGCAGCGCGGCGGCCCGCCGGGCCGGGACTTCGACGCCGACTCGGCCGAGCTGCTGCGGGAGCTGGGCGCGCTGCCGCCGTGCCGGCGCAACGCCCCGCCGCTGGCCGACGCCGACCACGCGCAGCAGGTGTTCTGGTTCCGCTGGATCACCGGCCACCAGGCGACGTTCGCGGTGTGGCAGTGCCTGGCCCGCACCCTCAACGACGCGCTGGCCGAGCCGGACCGGCGCCAGCACGTCGAGGTGATGTCGCAGCTGGTCGGCGCGTACACCGCGATGCTGCTCTACACCGGCTCCTGCCCCAACGAGCTGTACCACGAGGTCATCCGACCCAGCATGTACCTGCAGCACCGCGGCTTCAGCGGCGCGTGGGCGCCGGACTTCGGCCCGGTGCGGCGGCTGCTGCGCGGGCGCGAGTTCCCCTGGTCCGACACCCCGCAGGGCGAGGAACTGGCCCAGCAGGTGCGCGCCTACCACGACGTGCACATGGGAGTGGCGGCCCGGCTCGTGCCCGGCGGAAGGTCGCTGCTGCAGGAAACCGCCGCGCAGACCCGCCTGCTGCACCCCGAGATGCGAGCCGTCGTCTACGACAACTACTTCCTGACGCTGCGCGCCCCGGTCGGCAACGCCGAGGTGATCCGGCAGCTGGTGCGCCGCCTCAAGGCCATCGCGCTCGACGTCACCGAGAACGGCCTCTACCCGGGCCGCGACGCCGACTCGCCCGAGCTCCCGCCGGAACTGCGCACGCCTTCGGTGGTGGCCCGGGAACGCACCTTCACCGACACCGTCACCGGACTGGCCGCGCTGGTCACCGGCGCCGCCTGACCGAGAGCCTGGGGAGCCGACTGTGCGACACGGAGTGCTGATCCTGCCCGAGCACCGCTGGCAGGACGCGCGGCGCCGATGGGTCCGCGCCGAGCAGTACGGATTCGACCACGCCTGGACCTACGACCAGCTGATGTGGCGGTGGCTGCGGGACAAGCCGTGGTTCGGCACCGTGCCGACGCTGACCGCGGCCGCCGCCGCGACCGAGCGCATCAAGCTGGGCACGATGGTGGCCACCCCCACCTACCGCCACCCGGTGCCGTTCGCCAAGGACGTCATGACGCTGGACGACATCAGCGGCGGCCGGTTCGTGTGCGGGCTGGGGGCCGGCGCCGGCGCGGTGGACGACCTCGTGGTCGACAGCACCGTGCGCACGTCCCGGGAGCGGGCCGACCGCTTCGCGGAGTTCGTCGCACTGACGGACCTGTTGCTGCGCCAGCACGTGACGTCGTACCTGGGGGAGCACTACAGCGCCGACGAGGTGTGGATGAGCCCCGGCTGCGTGCAGACGCCACGCACCCCGTTCGCCATCGCCGCCACCGGGCCACGCGGCATGCGCCTGGCCGCGAAGTACGCCCAGACCTGGATCACCGCGGGCCCGCCGGCCACCTTCGACGCCCACCCGTACGAG
Source organism: Kutzneria kofuensis (assembly GCF_014203355.1). Lineage (NCBI taxonomy): Bacteria > Bacillati > Actinomycetota > Actinomycetes > Pseudonocardiales > Pseudonocardiaceae > Kutzneria > Kutzneria kofuensis. The sequence goes on along the minus strand of NZ_JACHIR010000003.1, from coordinate 551,428 downwards.
CAGGTGCTGCCCGAGATCGCCGCCCAGGTGCGCGCCGCCGAGGACGCGTGCGTGGCGGTCGGCCGCGATCCGGCGACGCTACGACGGCTGCTGCTCACCGGCGCCGCGGTCGGCGGCGTGCTGGCGTCGGTCGAGTCCTGGCGCGACGCCGCCGGCCGGTTCGCCGAGGTAGGCGTCACCGACCTCGTCGTGCACTGGCCGCGCGCCGACTTCCCTTATGCGGGCGACGAAAGCGTGTTGGCCGACATCGCCTGCGACCTGACGGGAGCACACGCATGATCGCCTACCACCTGGTCGACATGTTCGCCGACGGCCCGCTGACCGGCTGCGCGCTCGCCGTCGTGCCCGACGCCGAACACCTCGACGACGAGACCATGGCCGCGATCGCCCGGGAGCTCGGCACCTCGGAGACGGCGTTCGTGCTGCCGCCGACCCTGCCGGAGGCCACGCACCGCGTGCGAATCTTCACGCCCCAAGGCGAATCACCGTTCGGCGGCCACTCCGCGGTCGGCACCGCCTGCACTCTCGTGCGCCTGGGGCGGCTGGCCCCCGGTCGGCTCGTGCAGGAGTGCGGGGAACGCGTGCTGCCCGTCGACGCCGACGCCGAGCACGCCACCCTCACCGCCAGCCGGCCGTTGGACACGACCAGGTTCGACGCCACGTCGCTGGCCGAAGCGTGCTCGGTGCCGCCGCACGGGCTCGCCGCCACCGCCGGCTTCGGCCCGGCCTTCCACCTGATGCCCATCGACCCGGACGCCCTCGCAGTGGCCGCGCTGCGCCCCGAACACCCCGTGTGGCGCACGGAGAAGGACCTGTTCGTGTTCGCGTGGCATCCCGAAGAACGCACCGCCCACGCCCGCATGTTCGCCCCCGGCTACGGCATGCCCGAGGACCCCGCCTGCGCCTCCGCGGCGCTCGCGCTCGGCGCGTGGCTGGTGGACAACGGCCTGCTGCCCGCCGACACCGGCTGCCACGAATACCGTGTGCGCCAGGGCATCGAGCTGCGGCGACCGTCCACTCTGCACGGACAGGTGCACGTCGCCGACGGCCGCGTCGTCTCCGCGACGGTCACCGGCGCCGTGCTGCCGGCCGCCAGCGGCCACCTGACCGTCCCCGAACCGGCCCGCCTCTAGCGCACAGAAGGGAAGCACCGTGTTGACACGACCCGAGCTCCGCGGCACCCAGGCCGCGGTGTCCGCCACCCACTGGCTGGCCTCGGCGGCCGGGATGGCCATGTTCGACCTCGGCGGCAACGCCTTCGACGCGGCCACCGCCGCCGCGTTCGTCATCCAGGTCGTCGAGCCCCACCTCAACGGCCCCGCCGGCGACGTCCCGATCATGGTGCACCGCGCCGGCTCGGAGAGCGTCGAGGTGGTGTGCGGGCAGGGGCCGATGCCGCTGCGCGCCACCCCGGCCGAGTTCCGCTCCCGCGGGCTGGACGTGGTGCCCGGCTCCGGCCTGCTGTCGGCGTGCGTTCCGGGCGCGTTCGGCGCGTGGCTGCGGCTGCTGCGCGACTACGGCCGGCTGGCGCTGGCCGACGTGCTCGCGCCGGCCGTGCACTACGCCGAGCACGGCTACCCGGTGCTGCCCAAGGCCGCCGAGATGATCGGCTCGCTGGCCGAGCTGTTCCGCGACGAGTGGGCCGAGTCCGGCCGCACCTATCTGATCAACGGCGCGGTGCCCGCGCCCGGCCAGCGGCTGCGCAACCCCGCCCTGGCCGCCACCTTCCGTCGGCTGCTGGCCGAGTCGCAGGCCGCGGGCGGCACCCGCGAGCACCGCATCGACGCCGCGCACCGCGCGTTCTACGAGGGCTTCGTCGCCGAGGCCATCGACCAGTTCGCCGGCACCGCCGAGATGGTCGACTCGACCGGCCGCCGCAACGGCGGCCTGCTCACCGGCGCCGACCTCGCCCGCTGGCAGCCGACCGTGGAGGACTCGGTGTGGCTGGACTACCGGGGGCTGACCGTGCACAAGCCCGGCCCGTGGTCGCAGGGCCCGGTGTTCCTGCAGCAGCTCGCCCTGCTGGAGGGCTACGACCTGGCCGCCATGGGCGCCGGCAGCGCCGAGCACCTGCACACCGTGGTCGAGTGCGCCAAGCTCGCGTTCGCCGACCGCGAGGCCTGGTACGGCGACCCGAACCACGCCGAGGTGCCGCTCAAGGCGCTGCTGGACCGCGGCTACGCCGAGGAGCGCCGGGCGCTGATCGGCGAGTCGGCCTCCGGCACACTGCGCCCCGGCTCGCCGGACGGCCGCGAGCCGTTCATCCCGCCCGTGCTCGACGTGACCGTGCCGCCGGACGAGCCGTCCTGGTTGGCCCAGCTCGACGACGGCGTGCCGGCCGTGGTGCGCCGGACCGCCGCCAACGGCGACACCTGCTGCGTGACGGCCACCGACGCCGAGGGCAACATGGTCGCCGCCACGCCCAGCGGCGGCTGGCTCAAGAGCTCGCCCGTGGTGCCCGGCCTGGGCTTCCCGCTCGGCACGCGCGGCCAGATGGCGTGGCTGGTCGACGGCCACCCCAACACGCTGGCCCCGGACAAGCGCCCGCGCACCACCCTCAGCCCGACCATCGCGCTGCGTGACGGCCAGCCGTACCTGGCCTTCGGCACGCCCGGCGGCGACCAGCAGGACCAGTGGACGCTGGGTTTCTTCCTCAACCACGTCGAGTTCGGCATGAGCCCGCAGCAGGCGGTGGAGGCGACCGCCTTCCACACCGACCACGTGCCCTCGTCCTTCACCCCGCGCAAGGCCCGGCCGCTCGCGCTGGTCACCGAGGCCGGGCGGGACGAGGCCGTGCTGGCCGAGCTGCGCCGCCGCGGCCACCAGGTGGTCGAGGTCGAGCCGAACACGCTGGGCAAGGTGTGTGTCACGGGCCGTGCCGGCGACGACCTGGTGCTGGCCGCGGCCAGTCCGCGCGGTCAGCAGGCGTATGCCATCGCCCGGTGAATCAAGTCGGCCTGAACCGGGTATCCCTGCACCTGGTCAGGCCGGTTCGAATGGACAACACGTCCACCCTATGATTTCCTGACGGAAATCATCCGAGTTGAGGAGGGTGAGATGAGCAGTCGGGACGGGGCCCGCGCCGGCGGGCACATCGAGGTGGGCAACGCCCGGGAGAACAACCTCAAGAACGTCTCCCTGCGCATCCCCAAGGGGGAGCTCACCGTGTTCGCCGGCGTGTCGGGCTCCGGCAAGTCCTCCGTCGTGTTCGGCACCATCGCCGTGGAGTCGCAGCGCCAGCTCAACGAGTCCTTCCCGGCGTTCATCCGCAACCGGCTGCCCCGCTACGAGCGGCCGGACGCCGAGGTGATGGAGAACCTGTCCACGGCGATCGTGGTCGACCAGAAGCCGGTCGGCGGCAACTCCCGCTCCACCGTCGGCACCATGACCGACATCTACTCGGTGCTGCGGGTGCTGTTCTCCCGGCACGGCAAGCCGACCGCCGGCCCGTCCACGTCGTTCTCGTTCAACGACCCCAACGGCATGTGCCCGGAGTGCGAGGGCCTCGGCCGCACCGTGCGGCTGGACCTGGACAAGCTCATCGACGAGTCCAAGAGCCTCAACGAGGGCGCGATCCGGCACCCGTCGTTCGCCAAGGGCACCTTCCAGTGGCAGCTCTACGCCGAGTCCGGCCTGTTCGACCCGGACCTGCCGATCGGCAAGTTCAGCCAGGAAGACCGGGAGAAGCTGCTGCACGGCAGCGGGTTCAAGGTCGACCGCAGCGGCCGCAACGGCGTCTACAAGAACGAGTACGAGGGCGTCGTGCTGCGCTTCACCCGGCGCTACCTGAAGAAGGGCCTGGACGCGCTCAACGAACGCGACCGGGCGGCCGTGGACGAGGTGGTCAGCGAGGGGCCGTGCCCGGTCTGCCACGGCGGCCGGCTGAACAAGAAGGCGCTCGCGTCCAAGATCAAGGGCTACTCCATCGCCGACCTGACCCGGCTGGAGGTGGACGAGCTGATCGACGTGCTCGCCGACCTGGACGTGCCGGCGGCCAAGCCGATCGTCGGCGCCGCCCTGGCCGCGCTGCGCCGGGTGTCCGACATCGGCCTGGGCTACCTCAGCCTGGACCGCGAGACACCCACCCTGTCCGGCGGTGAGAGCCAGCGCCTCAAGACCGTGCGGCACCTGGGCAGCAGCCTGACCGACCTGACGTTCATCTTCGACGAGCCCAGCGTCGGCCTGCACCCCCGGGACGTGCACCGGCTCAACGAGCTGCTGCTCGCGCTGCGCGACAAGGGCAACACCGTGCTGGTCGTCGAGCACGACCGGGACGTGCTGCGCATTGCCGACCACGTGGTGGAGATGGGCCCGGGCGCCGGCACCGAGGGCGGCGAGGTCGTCTTCGAGGGCACCGTCGCCCAGCTGCGCAAGGCCGGCACCGCCACCGGCCGCGCGCTGCGCTCCGTGCCCGGCCTCAAGGACACTTTCCGCATGCCCACCGGCAAGCTGCCGATCCGCCACGCCCGCGTGCACAACCTGCAGGACGTCTCCGTGGACATCCCCACCGGCGTGCTCACCACCGTCACCGGCGTCGCCGGCTCGGGCAAGAGCACGCTGGTGTCCACGGTGCTGCCGCGCCAGCACCCCGACGTGGTGATCGTCGACCAGTCGGCGATCGGCATCTCGCTGCGCTCGGTGCCGGCCACCTACCTGGATGTCATGGACCCGATCCGGGCGATGTTCGCGGCGGCCACCGGCCAGGACGCGGGGCTGTTCAGCTTCAACTCCGCCGGCGCCTGCCCCAACTGCAAGGGCCGCGGCATCATCCAGACCGACCTGGCCTACCTCGACCCCGTCACCACGACGTGCGAGGAGTGCGGCGGCAAGCGGTACCGGCCGGAGGCCCTCGCGCACACCGTCGGCGACCGCACCATCGCCGACGTGCTGGCCATGACCACCGACGACGCGCTGCGGTTCTTCACCGAGCCCGACATCAAGCAGCGGCTCGCGCTGCTGTCCGAGGTCGGCCTCGGCTACCTGACGCTGGGGCAGCCGCTGTCCACCCTGTCCGGCGGCGAGCGCCAGCGCCTCAAGCTGGCCACCCGGCTACGCGAGACCGGCACCGTGTACGTGCTGGACGAGCCCACCACCGGCCTGCACATGTCCGACGTGGGGCGGCTGCTGGCGCTGATGGACCGGCTGGTCGACGCGGGCAACACGGTCATCGCCATCGAGCACGACCTCGACGTCGTCCGGCACTCCGACTGGATCATCGACATGGGCCCCGAGGCCGGTCGCCACGGCGGCCGGGTCGTGTTCGAGGGAACACCGCGGGACCTGTTGCGGGCCAAGAACTCGCACACCGCGCGGTGTCTGGCCGGGGATCTGGAGGAGTACTCCCGCCGGGAGGCGGAATGACTGAGGAGCTGGTGCCGATCGGGCAGGTCGCCGAGTGGTTCCAGATGCGTGTCTCGGCGCTGCGGTACTACGAGGACGAGGGCCTGCTGACCACCCAGCGGCGCAACGGCCGCCGCCACTTCACCCCGGCCGACCTGCGCCGGTTGACGCTCGTGCGGACCTACATCGAGGGGGCGATGCTCAGCCTCGACGACGTGCGGGCGCTCGTCGCCGCCGCACCGGCCGCCCGGCGGCTGGCCGAGCAGCGCCTCACCGAGCTCCGCGCGCACGTCGACAGCACCTGCGCCGCCCTGCGCCTGCTGCGCCACCACATCGACCATTCCGAGCCGGACCAGCTGTCCTGCCCGGAATGCGACCGCGAACTGCGGCTGCGGGTCTCCACGCTGACCCGGTCGCACGCCTGTTGAAGGGGGAGTAGCCATGCCACAGATCCAGGTGACCCTGCTCAAGGGTCGCCCGCAGGAGGAGATCACCGCGCTGGGCAAGGCCCTGACCGAGGCCGCCGCGTCGGCCCTGGCCGTCGCACCGGAGGTGGTGCGGGTGAGCGTCGTCGAATGCGAGCCCACCAACTGGTTCGTCGGCGGCGAGTCGATGGCGCAGCGGAGGGGAACCGGTCATGCGTGAGCCGACTCAGGCGCAGGTGCGCCGCGAACTCGACGAGGGGCTGCCCGGCTTCACGCCGCCCCGCAGCGTCGTCGTGGTCGGCGCCGGGCTCGCCGGGCTGGCCACCGCGTACGAACTGAGCCGCCGCGGCTGCGAGGTCACCGTGCTGGAGGCCGCCGACCGTCCCGGCGGCCGCGCGTACACGCTGCGGCAGCCCTTCGCCGACGGCATGCACGTCGAGGCCGGCGCGATGACCATCACCCCGCACTGCCACTACGTGCACCACTACGCCCGCGAGCTGGGCGTGGAGATGGACGTCGCCGACCTCGTGGACAGCCAGTTCGCCTACTTCATGCGCGGCGGCTTCTTCGGACCGGACCGGGACTCCATCGCCGGCTGCGACCTGCCGCTGACCGAGGAGGAGCGGCACCTCGACGTGCCCGGCATGATCAAGCGGTACGTGACGTCGCTGGCCGACGAGCTGCAGCCCGACATCGCCGCCGCCGAGTGGCACTGCACGCCTCGCCTCGCACCGTACGACGAGCAGTCCGTGTACGAGGTTCTGCGCGCCCGTGGCGCCTCGCCGGCGGCGATCGACCTGATGGAGCCGCTGTTCCTGGAGATGCGCGGCGGCGACCTCAAGTCCGCCTCCGCGCTGGCGTGGCTGCGGCACGAGGCCAGCCCGCACTCGCTCTCCCACGCCGACCACCGCTGGTCCAAGATCCGCGGCGGCACCGACCGGCTGCCGTACGCCTTCGCCGAGCGGCTGCGCGACCGCATCCACTACCGCAAGCCGGTCGTCCGCATCAGCCAGTCCGACGACGACGTCGAGGTCACCTTCCTCGCCCACGGCCGGCTCCAGACCATCCGGGCCGAGCACGTGGTCGTCACCGTGCCGTTCAGCGCGATCCGGCACATCGACCTCGGCGAGGCCCGGCTGCGCGCCGACAAGATCGACGTCATGCGGCGGCTCAAGTACTCGTCCATCGTGCGCATCTACCTGCAGGTCCGCCGCCAGTTCTGGGCCGGCAGCGCCGTCAGCTACTCCACGGACCTGCCCGTGCGGTGGCTGCGTGACGCCACCCCGCACGGGCCCGGCCCGCGCAAGATCCTCGAGTGCCTGCTCACCGGCTGGCGCGCCCGGGCCGTCGCCGCCATGACCGCCGAGGAGCGCGTCGACTTCGCCATCGACCAGGTGGAGACGGTGCTGCCCGGCACCCGCGAGCACTTCGAGCTCGGCACCTCCGTGGTGTGGGACCAACAGCCGCACATCGAGGGGTCGTACATCCTTCCCGAGGTCGGCCACGAGCGGCTCATGCCGGTCATCCGCCGGCCCGAGGGCCGGGTGCACTTCGCCGGTGAGCACGCCGGCTTCGAACCCAACGGCGGCTCCATGACCTTCGCCCTGGAGTCAGCCGCCCGCACCGTGGTGGAGCTGGGCCAACCGGTCTGACCGGTTCACTTCTCCGCTGTTTGGAGCAGGTCGCGGAGGGTTTGGCGGAGGGCCTCGTCGTCGCCGGCCTGGTCGAGCCGGTGGGCCAGGGCGGCGCGCAGGTCCATTACGCGCTGCTCCGCGGCCTGCTTGGCGGCGGCCTCCCGGTCGAGTTCCTGGCGCAGGCTGCTCAGTTGCTGGTGCAGCGGCGCCAGGGACTCGGCGTACGTCTGGCTGGCGCGGGCGAGCTGTCCGGTGAGGTCGTCGATCCGTGCCTCGGCGGCCGCCGTCGCCGCCTGCGCCTGCTTGCGGAACTCGTCGGCCTGCGCCTGGATGCGCTCGTCGTGCCGGCTGGCCAGCGACGCCTGGAGTTCCTGCATCGCCTGCAGGTGGTCGACGCGGAGCTGCTCGCGTTGCCGCGCCGACTCCTGCCGTTCGCGTTCCAGCACCTGCTGCAGGTCGGCGACGCGGTCCTGGGACTGCGCCACCTTGTCCAGCGCCTCCTGCTTGGTCCGCACCGCCTCGTCTCGGACCTGCTCGGCGGCACGCTGATCGGCTAGCGCCTGGTCACGGGCCGCCAACGCCTCCGCCGCCAGCCGCTCGGCGGCGTCCTTCACCGCGAGGGCGTCGGCAGCCTGCTCACGCGCCTCGGCGGCCTCCGCCAGCGCGCGGTCCCGTTCCGCCATGGCCCGATCGGCCTCCGCCCGGGCCTCACTCTGCTGGTTCTCGGCCGCTTCCTTGGCCGCGAGCGCGTCAGCGGCCTCGCCGGTGACACGGTCACTCAGCTCGCCCACGACCGACCGCAACGGATCCAGCGCCGCCAGCACGGTCGTCAGGCTGCCATCGAGGGCCCCCAGATCCAGCGGCGTCATCGGCTGGTCCGGGCCGTACAGGTGCACCCAGATCTCGCGCTGCTCGTCCAGCATCGCGCAGGTGATCACCTTGGCGCCCCAGTTCCCGTACCGCTCCGGGTCCGCAGGGCAGTAGGGCGTCGGCCGACCGCCACGCGGCGACAGTTCCGGCAGCGGTCGCCCGCAGTACGCGCACTGCGCCCCCATGCCCGCCGTCAACGCCCGCAGCGTCGCCTCGCGCCGTTCGTCCCGCGTCCCCCGCCGCGCCGGAGGGGAGAGGTGCCGTTCACCAGCATCAACGCTCACATTGGAGACCCTACAGCAATAGGTTTCAGAACTGAAACTGCGTGGTTCGACTTATCAAACCCAAACCATACGACCGGGCGGGGTGAGGTGACTTATATGGATAAGCAAGATTATTGATATGAACTACGAACAGGCCTTTGCGGCGGGGCTGAAGGCCGTCACCAGGCCCGCGATCGTCACGGTGACGAAACTGGAGGGCGCGGAAGAGGTCGGGCGAAGGAGTCGGAGAGCGGGTCGCCGTATGGTCGTGATGTCGTACGTCAACGGCGGACGGCGAGGTGCGCACCCACTGTCGAATACGCAACCTCACCAGTCGGCATGACCGACCTTCGCCTTCTGGAGTCGCTCGACCGGTTTGCGGTCGCGCGGCGTGGGGGCCATCCGCGCCGCGCGCCCGTCGGTTCTCTACGCTAGAACGCCGCAGTACGGTCTTCGCTGCGTTGGTCGGCCACCTGGTGCCCGGTGTAGATGCCCCCGCGCGACTTACGACGCCAGGGACGCGCGTAGACCACTGATTCGGCAGCGGCCTCGGACCGGTCGTCGAGGTCCACGACCGCGACCGACGGTGACCCGTCTGCGGGGCATCGCCCAAGCCAATCACCGTTGGGGGCGATGACCCCGGACGGCGCGGTGGCGCCGTGCTGCGTCGGCACCGAGAAGCTGACCCAGTAGCTGTTGCTCGCGGCGTGCCCTTGAGCCTGAACGGCGGCGTTGCCCGGGGAGACTCCGGTCGTGGAGAACAGGACGCAGTCGACGTCCAGCGTCTCGTACTCGGCGAACAGTTCCGGGTAGTGGATCTCTATGCCGAGCAGGCAGCCGAAGCGCATACCCTGCAGGTCGAAGGTCACCGGTGCGAGACCCGGCGAGTACATGTACGAGACCTTCGTGTTCGACAGCAGGCGCTCGTCGTATCGCGTGACAACCTCGCCGCGATCGGAGAGGACGTAGAGACTGTTGTGCGGGCGGTTGGGCTCGGTCAAGCGGTGCACCGCGGCGATCACCGTCCACAGCCGCAACTCGCGTGCCAGCTCGGCGATCGCAGCCAACTCCGCTTGCGCGACCGCCCACTGGTACCGGTCCCAGTCCGCCGGCCCGACCGTGTCCGGGCCGTCGACGGACATGATGAGCTTGTTCGGAAAGCAGATCGCGCCTTCCGGGAAGTGCACGATCCTCGCGTCCCGGGCACTGGCCTCACGCATCAGTGCCCGGACCTGACGGCCGCTTTCGCGCAGCGCGTCCACATCTCGGGGGTCTTCGCGCGCGGGAGTCTGCGCGACGGCGAGCCGCACGCTCTTGAGGGTGTTCGCTTCCGGCATGACCTCTCCTGAGGGAGTCGGACGGAAGTGCCGGAGGGCAGATGTGTAGGACTCGCCGGTCTTGGCGGCACGAGCGCGCACCTGGCGCTTGAAGTTCCTGCGGGCTGTCATCGCGGCCTTCCACGCCTGGAGCGACGGTTCCCCGGCAACCTCGCCCGAGGCGATCGGGCTGCGACAGCGACCTGAGACCATGGTCCCTTTGCCTCCGATGGGAGACCGTGCCGGGGACGGTCGCAGGAGGTTCGGCGTAGGCCACGCGGGTTGTCATCCTGCCGTCGCCCACCGGCTCCGTCAACCTCCATGCCCGTGCGTCGGGTCGGGTGTGGACCGCCGGCGCACACCCGACCCGACGGTCTCAGCGGCGGCCGGCGAGCGAGGTGCGGCCCGCGTACTCGGCCTGCGAGCCCAGCTCCTGCTCGATGCGGATGAGCTGGTTGTACTTGGCGGTCCGGTCGGACCGGGACAGCGAGCCGGTCTTGATCTGGCCGCAGTTCACCGCCACCGCGAGGTCGGCGATGGTGGAGTCCTCGGTCTCACCCGAGCGGTGCGACATGACGACCGAGTAGCCGGCCTTGAAGGCGGTGTTCACGGTCAGCAGCGTCTCGGTGAGCGTGCCGATCTGGTTGACCTTGACCAGGATCGAGTTGGTGATGCCCAGGTCGATGCCCTTACGCAGCAGCTCGACGTTGGTGCAGTACAGGTCGTCGCCGACCAACTGGCAGCGGTCGCCGATGGCGTCGGTGATCTGCTTCCAGCCGTCGAAGTCGTCCTGCGCCATGGCGTCCTCGATGGACACGATGGGGAACCTGTCGACCAGTTCGGTCAGGTAGGCGACGTGCTCCTCCACGGAGCGCTTGCGGCCCTCGCCCTTGTAGTCGTACACGCCGTCGACGTAGAACTCCGACGCGGCCGGGTCGAGCAGCAGCGCGACGTCCTCGCCCGGGGTGTAGCCGGCCTTCTCGATCGCGCCGACGACGAACTCCAGCGCCTCGTCCGCCGAGTTCAGGTTCGGCGCGAAGCCGCCCTCGTCGCCGACGTTGGTGTTGTGACCGGCGTCGTGCAGCGTCTTGCGCAGGGTGTGGAACACCTCCGAGCCGACCCGCACCGCCTCCTCGAAGTTCTCCGCGCCGACCGGCGCGATCATGAACTCCTGGAAGTCGATGGCGTTGTCGGCGTGGGCGCCGCCGTTGATGATGTTCATCATCGGCATCGGCAGCACGTGCGCGAACACGCCGCCGACGTACCGGTACAGCGGCTGCCGGTGCGCGGCGGCGGCCGCCTTGGCCACGGCCAGCGAGACGCCGAGGGTGGCGTTGGCCCCCAGGCGACCCTTGTTCGGCGTGCCGTCCAGCTCGATCATGGTCCGGTCGACGACCGCCTGGTCCTCGGCGTCGAGGCCGCGCACGGCGTCGGCGATCTCGCCGTTCACCGCGTCGACCGCCTTGCGTACGCCCTTGCCGTGGTACCGGGACTTGTCGCCGTCCCGAAGCTCGACGGCCTCGTTGGTGCCGGTCGACGCGCCGGACGGCACCGCGGCACGGCCAAACGAGCCGTCCTCGAGCTGGACATCGACTTCGACGGTCGGATTGCCACGGCTGTCCAGGACCTGGCGTCCCACGGCGCGCACGATCGCGGTCATCTCACTCCTCAGGTGGGGGTGTATCGGTCAAGAACCATCTTGCCCGTACCCGGCGCACCGAGCCACCAAGATCATGCATCGAACGGCCGTCGCTCGGGCTTGGGCGAGTGGCTCCATGGCATCCGGTCGCGGAGCCACCCCAAAACCCGTTGGCGGACCACGGCGGCCACTGCTAGCTTTCCCGAGGCCGTGCGAGAGAACGAGGAGGTGGTACCCGTGAACGTATCGACATGGGTGCTCCCCTCTGGGGTCACGGTCGGGCGATAGGTCGTCCGGGAGCGCCGTTCGCGAGCACTCCCGAAAGGCACGACCGTGCGATTCACTTCCGAACAGCGCCTCGACGACAACGTCCTCGAACGCGAATTCACCCTCGGCGAGATCCCCGGCATCCTGTGGACGCCCGGAACCGCATCCGCACCGGCCCCGCTGATCCTGCTCGGCCACCCCGGCGGACTGTCCAAGATGTACCCCCGACTGGCGGCCCGGGCCCAGCACTCCGCGGCGCAGGGCTACGCCACGGCCACCATCGAGCTCCCCGGGAGCGGCGACCGGCCCCGTGACGCCGCCGCCGAGCAGGCCCGCGCCGACCTGCGCCGGGCGCTGGAAGCCGGCGACCCGGTCGACGACGAGATCGTCTGCCGGCTCATCCTCCCGCTGGTCGACAAGGCGGTCCCGGAATGGCAGGCCACCCTGGACGCCCTCCTGACGCTCCCCGAGATCGGCGGCCCGGTCGGGTACGCGGGAGGGGTGATCGGCATCGGCCTCCGGCTGGCGGTGGTCGAGCCGCGCATCTCGGCCGCCCTTCTGTTCGCCGGGAGTTTCGTGCCCCGCGCCATGCTCGAGGAGGCCCGGCAGGTCACCATTCCGCTGCTGGTCCTGCTGCAGTGGGACGACGAGGGAAACGACCGGCAGCTGGCCCTCGACCTGTTCGACGCCTTCGGTTCCAAGGAGAAGACGTTGCAGGCCAACATGGGCGGGCACACCGGCGTCCCGCTGTTCGCGGGGGAGGACGGGAACCGGTTCTTCGCCCGGCACCTGAAGTGAGGCCAGCCCGCCAGGCCGGCAGCAGGCGGTAGGAGCTGTCGACCAGGATGCCGCTCATCGAGACCAGGTCCCGGCCTCGATGAGCGGCTGGCATGGCAGACTCGCCTTGATCATCCTGAGAGGAGTCGAGGCGTGACGCTGGCGCTGGTCGGTGAGGACAAGACCGCCCGCGAGCGCCTGCGGGAGTTCCTGCGGATCTACGCCTCCGTCAACACCCGCCTCGCCTACGCGACCGACCTGGGCATCCCCCTGGACTGGGTGCCCGGCTACACCCCGCCGGACCCGAGCCGCCGGCGGGGCCGCAGGCGGGCCGAGCCCACCGGCCTGGAATGGCTGAACTGGTGCGGCGCCAACGGTTTCCGGTTCGCCGACGTCCGGGTCGAGCACGTGGAGCGCTGGCTGGACGAACTCGCCGGCGCCGGCTACAGCGACGCCACCCGCGGCCGGATGTTGTCGGCGGTGTCGGCGTTCTACGCCAAGTACCTGCTGCGGGAGGGCCTCGCCACGCAGAACCCGGTGTCCCTTGTGGACCGGCGGGCCCAGCACCTGAACAAGCCCGCCGGCACGCCGTCGACGACGAAACGCTGGTCGTTCCAGGCCTGCCGGGCCCTGCTGATGGCGGCCTACCTGCTGGCCGAGCACCGCCGGGACGGCGTCCGTGATCGGGCCATGATCGAGATCCTGGTCGGCACCGGGGTCCGCGCGGACGAACTCGTCGGCGTGAACCTGGACGACTACCGCCGCGCCGCCGCGCACGACATCGGCATCCTCCGAGTGCACGGCAAGGGCGGCAAGGATCGCGAAGTCGCCCTCGCCCCGCCGGTCGCCGACGCGTTGGAGGACTACCTGCGCGTCCGTGCCGAACCTGCGGTGCCGGCGCTGCCGGGCCAGGTCAACGCCGCCGTCCGGCCGATCTTCGTCACCAGCACCGGCCGGCGCGTCCACGCCTCGCACCTGCAGGCCGTGCTCACGAGGCTGTGCCGGACGTTCACCGAGACGCCGCGCCAGCAATGGCTGCGGGACCTGATGGCCACACCGGAGGCGGAGTTCATCGCCACCCACCTGGGCCCGCTGCGCGACACCATCCACCCGCACTCGGCCCGCCACTCCTACGCCACGCACGCCGTGGAACGGGGCGTGCCGCCGAGGCAGGTGCAGCGCGACCTCGGCCACGCGGCGTTGGCCACCACCGAGGGCTACCTGCACGACGAGGACAACGTCCGCAACTCCGCCGCACACGAGCTGGCCCCGGCGCTGCACCGTGGCTGGCTGGCTACTTCCTCCTGAGCAGCGCCGCGATCCCGGCGGCCACCAGCATTCCCGCCTGCACGTCCAACAGGACGTCCAACCCGACCACGTCGACCAGGAAGCCGGCGAGCAGCGTGCCGACCGTGGTCAGCCCGGCGATGCCGGCGAACACGGTCGCGAGCACGCGGCCGGCCTGCTCGTCGGGGACCCGCAGCTGCACGGCCGTCAGCGCGGCGGAGCTCGCCACCACCGCCGGCGCGCCGACCGCGGCGAAAAGCACTACGTAGAGCCAGAACACGATGGTCAGGTGCGGCAGGTTCCAGATCAGCGCCGAGCACACGCCCAACGTGAGGATGCCCAGTCCCATCATCCGCACCGCGCTGATCCGGTTGGCCACGGCGGCGATCAGCAGCCCGGCGGCGAGCCCGCCGACGGCCTGGATTCCGCGCAGCAGGCCGACATCCGCGTCGCCGCCGCGCAGCGGGCCGGTCACGAACACCACGAACAGGACCAGGAACATGCCCTGTCCCAGGGACATCAGCGCCAACGTCACGCCGGTCGCCCGCAGCTCCGGGTCCCGGAACGCCCTCACGCCGTCGAGCCAGCTGCCGGGGCTGGCCCGTTCGGGCTCGACGTGCACCCCGAACCGGGGCACGAGCAGCAGGGCGGCGATCACCAGCGCCGCCAGGTAGCCGACGATCACCCAGCCCAGGCCCCACACACCCAGCACGAGCCCGCCCAGCGAGCTGCCGGCGAGCCGGGAGATGCTGCTGTTGAAGCCCATCAACCCGTTCGCCGACGCCAGCCGCTCCGGGCCCACCAGGGCCGGCACCAGCGCGTTGCGGGTCGGCTCGAACAGCGACGCCAGCGCCGACTGTGCCGCCATCACGACGTAGATCAGTACCTCGTGACTGCCGAACAGCAGCGGTACCGACACCGCCGCCTGCCCGAGGCATACGAGGTACAGCACCCGCCGCCGGTCGAACCTGTCCGCGATCACCCCGGCCGCCGGGCTGACCAGCAGCATCGGCAGGATGCCGGTCACCATCACCAGCGCCGTCGAGCCCGCCGACCCGGTCGCCTGGTAGACGTACACCGGGAGCGCGACCTGCAGCATCCACTCCGCGGTCTCCGCGAACAGCCCGGACACCCATAGCCGCATGAACGCCCCATGGCGCAGCAGGGTCGTCATGAGCTGAACGTTCCGTCGGCCTCGATTCTCGGGAACGACCGCCAGCTGCCGTGCACGGTCCGCGCGTCCGCCGGGGCGTCGGTGCGGATCGTCGTCACGTACGGGCGGACCAGCGCGTCGATCGCCGCGTTCAGCGCGGCCAGCTCGTCGGGGGAGACCCGCAGCGAGTACGTGCTGAACGTGGCCGCCCGCTGCCACTCGGGATCCAGCGAGCCGGCGGTGTCCAGGAAGCGTTCGGTCAGCTCCCGGTCGGCGCCGATGCTCGTGCCGGCCGCCGCCAGCTGCGCGGCGCGGACGTCCAGGTCGCCGTCGAGATCGCCGAAGTCCAGGCCGACCTGGGTGGCCCGCCACGGGCGCTCCCGGCCGTCGGTGGCCTCCACCCGCTCCACCAGGCCCCAGGTGCCCAGCTGCCGCAGGTGCCAGCTGCAGTTGGACGCCGTCGAGTCCACCGCCGCCGCGCACTCGCTCGCCGTGCGCGGGCCGACCGCCATCAGGTAGTTCAGCAGTGCCGACCGCAGCGGATGCGCCAGCGCGCGCATCAGTTCCACGTCCCGGACCCGTGTCCGGGCCGGCAGTTCGGCCATCGCCGCCCCCAGATCTGAAAGACTTCTTTCAGACCCACCCTGTCAGCATTCGCCGTCGCCGGCAATCCCGCCGAAGGTCGGCCGTCCGGTTGGTACGGTGGCGACGTGCCAGAAACGATCACGCTGCCCGATTCGCTGCGCGCCCTGATCAGCAGCGGACCGATGGCCCACCTGAGCACGGTGAACGCCGACGGCAGCCCGCAGGTCTCGGTGATCTGGATCGGCCTGGACGGGGACGACCTGGTCAGCGGCCACCAGCACTACGGCGCCAAGATCCGGAACATGGAGCGGGACCCGCGGGTGGTGCTGTCCTTCGACGCGCCGAGGGTGCCGGGCGTGTTCCTCGACGAGAACGCGGTGCTGCGCGCCGAGGCGGTCGTCGAGCCGACGGACGGCGCCTGGGATCTGCTGGACCGGCTGGCGAAGGTCTACATCGGACCGGACGCCACCTTCCCGGTGGAGCGCCGGCCCGGTTTCATCGTGCGCTACAAGGTGCAGCGCATCGGCGGCGTGGGCCCGTGGGCGAGCTGATGCGGTTCGAGGTCCAGGCCATCCTGTTCGACATCGACGGCACGCTCGTGGACTCGACCGGTGTGGTGGAGCGGACGTGGCGGGCGTGGGCGGCCGAGCACGGTCGCGACGCCGACGCGATCCTGCGGGTCTGCCACGGCCGGCGCAGCGAGGACACGATCGCCGACCTGCTGCCACCGTCCGAACGGGACGCCGCGGTGCGGGAGCTGGCCCGGATGGAGCTGGCCGACCTCGACGACGTCGTCGCACTGCCCGCGGCCAAGACCCTGCTGAGCGAGCTGCCCGCGGACCGGTGGGCGGCGGTGACCTCCGGCTCGCAGGAGCTGATGCGCGCCCGGCTGGCCGCCGCCGGCCTGCCGGTGCCGGACGTGCTGATCGCCGCCGACGACGTGAGCGCCGGCAAGCCCGATCCCGAGGGCTACCTCAAGGCGGCCGCGGCCCTCGGCCACGACATCGCGGACTGCCTGGTCGTCGAGGACGCCCCCGCCGGGCTGCGGGCCGGCCGCGCCGCCGGCGCCCGCACGCTGGCCGTCGCGACCTCCCACGACGCGGCCGAGCTCACGGCGGACGCGGTGGTCGAGGACCTCACGTCGTGCCGGGTCGACCGCGTCGCGGACGGCCTCGTGGTCACGGTCAGTGCCGGTCCTGGATGAGACCGATCTCGTTGCCGTCGACGTCGAGCACGCTGGCCACGGTCCGGCCGTTGCCGACCTCCTTGGGCTCCTGCGCGATGGTCGCGCCGGCCTTCAGCAGCGCGTCCAGGCCGGCCTCCAGGTCGTCCACGTGCCGGTAGCAGGCCGGGCCGTTGGTGCTGCCGTTGGGCACCAGGCCGATGTGCTGGCCCTCGCTGTCGAAGCCGACGTAGTACGGCGACTCGACGCTGGGGGCCGCGCCCAGCAGCGCGGTGTAGACGGCCTTGGCCTTCTCCACGTCCTTCACCGGGAACAGGATGGTCTGGATCATCGCCATGGTTTCCTCCTCGGTCACATCGGGCGCCTGCCGCCCGTCACTGCTATGACGAAGCCCGGACGGAGGATGTGACCGTGAACGAAGAATGGCTGGCCGGACAGTTCGAGGCCAATCGGGACCACCTGCGCTCGGTGGCCTACCGCATGCTCGGTTCGGCCAGCGACGCCGAGGACGCGGTGCAGGAGTCGTGGCTGCGGCTGTCCCGCGCCGACACCAGCGAGGTGGAGAACCTCGGCGGCTGGCTGACCACGGTGACCGCCCGGGTGTGCCTGGACATGCTGCGGTCCCGCAAGTCCCGGCGTGAGGACTCCCTTGAGGACTTCGGATCGCACGAGGCGCCGCGGCAGGAGGCGGCGGTCGCCGGCCCCGAGCAGGAGGCGTTGCTGGCGGACTCGGTCGGCCCGGCCCTGCTGGTGGTGCTGGAGACCCTGGCCCCGGCCGAGCGGCTGGCGTTCGTGCTGCACGACCTGTTCGCGGTGCCGTTCGACGAGATCGCGCCGATCGTCGGCCGCACGCCGGCGGCGACCCGGCAGCTGGCCAGCCGGGCGCGGCGTCGGGTCCAGGGCGCGGACCGCCCGGAGTCCGACCTCGGCCGGCAGCGTCAGGTCGTGGACGCCTTCCTGGCCGCCTCGCGGGACGGCAACTTCGACGCGCTGCTGTCGGTCCTCGCCCCGGACGTCGAGTTGCGCGCCGACGAGACGACGGTCGCGGCGTCCGTCGCCAACCACGCCAAGGGCGCGCCGCTGCTGTCGGCCCGCATGACCGGCGCCCGCGAGGTGGCCACGGCGTTCGCCGGCAGGGCCCGCGGCGCGCTGCCGGCCCTCATCGACGGCAACGTCGGCGCGGTGTGGATGTACCGGGGCGAGATCATGGGCCTGTTCGTGTTCGAGGTGGAGGACGACCGGATCGTCGGCCTCGAGCTCGTCAACGACCAGGACCGGGTCAGGGCCGCCGAGGTCGAGGTGCTGCCTTCGCGGTGAGGTAGCGCTGCTCGGGCAGGCTCAGGGTGCGGCGCGCGGCCGACTCGTAGTGGACGCGCGCCGCCTCGGGGTCGCCGGCCAGCTCCAGCAGGTGCGCCCGCACGGCGTCCACCCGGTAGTGGCCGGCCAGTTCCGACTCGGCCCGGGACAGTTCGGCCAGTGCCGTCGACGGGCCGCGGACCATCGCCACGGCGACGATCCGGTTCAGCGTCACCATCGGCCCGGGCGCGGCGGCGTTGAGCAGCTCGTACAGGCCGAGGATCTGTGTCCAGTCGGTGTCCTCGGGTCGTTCGGCCTCGTCGTGCACGGCCGCGATCGCCGCCTGCAGCTGGTACGGGCCGATGGTCGCCGTCTGCAAGGCCCGGGTGATGAGCTCCGTGCCCTCGGCGATCGCCGCCCGGTCCCACAGCCGGCGATCCTGCTCGGCCAGCGGCACCAATGTGCCGTCCGGCAGCGTCCGGGCCGGGCGGCGGGCGTCGGTGAGCAGCATCAGCGCCAGCAGCCCGGTGACCTCGCCGTCCTCGGGCATCCGCTGGTACAGCTGCCGGGTCAGCCGGATCCCCTCGCTGGTCAGCTCCACGCGGTTCAAAGCGGAGCCGGAACTGGTCGTGTGTCCCTCGTTGAAGATCAGGTACAGCACGGCGAGCACCGCCGCGAGCCGTTCGTCGCGCTCCGCCGCCGGTGGCGGAGCGAACCGCGCGCCAGCGGCCTTGATCTTCGCCTTGGCCCGGCTGATCCGCTGCCCGACCGTCGACTCCGGCACCAGCAGCGCCCGCGCGATCTCCGCCGTGGTCAGGCCGCCGACCGCGCGCAGCGTCAGCGCCACCTGTGACACCCTCGTCAGCGAGGGGTGGCAGCACAGCGTCAGCAACGTCAGCGTGTCGTCCTCGGCCGGCACCTCGGCGTCGTCCACCTCCGCGGTGAACACCGCCTCCTCACGCCGGCGCCTCGCCGCCTCGCTGCGCCACACCTCCGTCAGCCGGCGCTGCGCCACCGTGATCAGCCAGCCGGTCGGGTTCGCGGGAATGCCGTCGTTCGGCCACTGCTGCGCCGCCGCGAGCAACGCCTCCTGCACCGCGTCCTCGCAGGTGTCGAAGCCGCCGTTGCGCCGCACCAGCACGCCCAGGACCTGCGGCGCCAGTGAGCGCAGCAGGTCCTCGACCTCCGTCGTGACGTTCACAGGTCCAGGGTGCTCATGTCGAGGATCGGCCGGACCTCCACCGGGCCGCCCAGCTGCGCGTCCGGCGCCTTCGCCGCCCACTCCAGCGCCCGCGCCTCGGACTCGCAGTCCACCAGGTAGAAGCCGGCCAGGTACTCCTTGACCTCGGCGAACGGCCCGTCGCTGGACATCGTCTCGCCGTCCTGCACCCACACCCGCTTGGCCAGCGCCGGATCGGTCAGCCCCTGTGACACCACCAGCTCGCCGGAGGCCGCCAGCTCCTCGGTCAGCTGCATGTAGCCGCGGCCGAACTCCATCCGCTGCTCGTCGGTCAGCGTCTCCCACAGCGCCCGCGACCGCGGGTTGCTGTGGATCAAGATCAGGTACCTCATGGGCTGCCTCCCGAACGTCGCGGAAATCCTCTCACCGGGGCAGTGTCGAAACCGGGAGGGCAGCTTCGACACAGGGGCGACCGAGCACCCGAGCAGAGGGGACACCCCAGCCATGAGCAGCACCGACGAGATCCGTGAGATCATCACCGCGTCCGAGGCGGCCATGAAGGACGGCGACGCGCAGCGGCTGATCGGCCGGTACACCGCCGACGTGGTCAAGTTCGACCTGGCGCCGCCGCTGGGCCGCCGCGGCGAGGCCGCCCGCGACGTGCCGGCACAGCAGGCGTGGTTCGGCACCTTCGACGGGCCGGTGGACTTCCAGGTGACGCAGCTGGAGATCGAGGTCAGCGGCGACCTGGCCTGGGCGCACTCGCTGAACCGCATGTCGGCGACGCCGAAGGGGACCGACTTCGCCTTCGAGATGTGGTTCCGGGCCACGTACGGCCTGCGCCGCACCGAGGACGGCTGGCGGATCGCCCACGAGCACAGCTCGACGCCGTTCTACATGGACGGCTCGCTGCGCGCGGCGACGGACCTCAAGCCGTAGGAGCGCCGAACCAGCGGGTCAACGCGTCGGCGAGGCCGGTCGAGTCAAAGCCGGCCCAGGCGACGAAGCCGTCCGGGCGGATCAGCAGGGCCGGCTGGTCGGGGCCCGTGGCGGACACGACGTCCACCCGGTCCCGCCAGCCGCCGGCCACGGCGCCGACGCCGGCGAGGTCGAGCAGCAGCGGCCGGCCGGTGCGGAGGAGCTCGGCCAGCCGGACCACCCCAGCGGTGGTGGTCACCGACAGCTCCGGCGCGAGGTGGCCGACCAGCGGGTGGTCCACCGTGGACATCTCGTACCGGACGTCGTTGCCGGACATGGTGTCGACGATGTGCTGCCTGGTGTCGTCGGAGTCGAGCAGCTCGCCGAACAGGGTGCGCAGGGCGGTGACCTTCGACCCGGGCGCGAGCAGGGCGGACTGGGCCTGGGTCTGCATGGCGACCCGCTCGGCCACGGGACGCCGCTCCGAGTGGTACGTGTCGAGCAGCCCCTCGGGCGCCCAGCCGTGCACCGAGGCGCCGAGCTTCCACGCCAGGTTGGCGGCGTCCTGCAGCCCCATGTTCAACCCCGGCCCGCCGATGCCGGCGTGCACGTGGGCGGCGTCGCCGGCCAGCAGCACCCGTCCGAGCCGGAACCGGGCGGCGATCCGGGTGTTGTTGCCGCTGATGCGTCGGAGCAGCGGCGGCCGGTCCAGCACCGGTGGCTCCAGCGGCACGTCCGCGCCGAGCACCCGCTTCACGCTGGCGGCCAGCTCGTCCAGCGTCATCGGCACGTCCTCGTCGGGCCCCTCGCCCCACTCCATGGTGTTCACGGTGAGGGAGTCCGCCAGCCGCGCCCAGATGAACACCCCGGTTGTGGTGCGGTAGAAGAAGAACGGCGGGATGTCGCCGTGGCCTTCCACCGGCAGCCCGTCGGGGCGGGCCGTGGGCAGCCGAACATTGGCGGATCGGCTGATGACGTCGTCGTCGGTCACGCCGGGGAAGTCGATGCCGGCCAGCTTGCGGACGGTGCTGCGGCCGCCGTCGCAGCCCACCAGGTACTGGGCGGTGATCTCCTCGGCGCCGGCTTGCACCGTCACGTGGGTCCCGTGGTCGACGAAGCCGGTGACCTCGACGCCGCGGCGGATCTCGGCGCCGAGCCCGACGGCGTGCTCCTCGAGGATCTGCTCCAGCCGCGTCTGCGGGATGAGGACGGTGTACATCGGGTTCGCGGCCAGGTCCCGCAGGTGCAGCCGCATGCCGCCGAACATGTAGAACGGCGTCGGCACCGGCGGCCCGGCCTGGCCGCTGACCTTCTCGTACAGGCCGCGGGCGTCCATCAGCCGCGCCACGACCCCGGCCAGGCCGTTGGCCTTGGGCACGGCCGCCCGTTCCGCCAGCCGCTCCAGCACCAGCGGCCGCACCCCGGCGAGCCGCAGCTCGGCGGCCAGCATCAGCCCGTTCGGTCCGCCACCGGCGATCACCACGTCGAAGTCCATGGCGTCCACCGTACAGAAAGTTGCGCATCACGCAAAGATGCGTGCCGCGCAAATTGATGCCCCGGCGGATTTCTGACTGAGGCGAACCTGTGCCAGGGTTGCCGGCGTGAGTGATCTGCGGGTGACGACCCGCAACGCCCGGTTCCAGCAGTGGGAGGCGTTGCTCGGCAACCGGACCAAGCGGCAGCGCACCGGCGAGTTCCTGGTGCACGGCGTCCGGCCCATCACGCTGGCGGTCGAGCACGGCTGGCCGCTGTCGGCGCTGCTCTACCCGGCCGGCCGGCGGCTGTCGAAGTGGGCCGGCGAGCTGCTCGACACCGTGCGGACGACCCGCGTGTCGATGGACCCGGATCTACTGGCCGAGCTGGGGGAGAAGGAGGACGAGGCGCCGGAGCTGATCGCCGTCGCCCAGCTGCCGCCGGACGACCTGGACCGCATCCCGGTGCCCGAGGACTTCCTCGGCGTCGTGTTCGACCGGCCGGCCAGCCCCGGCAACATCGGCACGATCATCCGCTCCGCCGACGCCTTCGGGGCGCACGGCGTGATCGTCGCCGGTCACGCCGCCGACGTCTACGACCCCCGGACCGTGCGGGCCAGCACCGGCTCGCTGTTCGCGCTGCCGGTGGTCCGCGCCGAGTCGGCCGGAAATGTACTCGAATGGATTCGAGCCCAACCCGTAACGGTTCGCATCGTGGGCACCGATGAGCACGGCACAGCGGTTGTCGACCGGCACGACCTGACCGGACCGACGCTGCTGGTGGTCGGCAACGAGACCGCGGGCATGAGCAACGCCTGGCGCGCGGCCTGCGACGACGTGCTGAGCATCCCCATCGGCGGGGCGGCCAGTTCGCTGAACGCCGCCAACGCGGCGTCCATTGTTCTCTATGAGGTAGCACGACAGCGCAGACTGTGATGTATCTGCGAGCCCTCTCCATTCATCTTGGTTTACATTGAGTGTTCACCATGGGGAGGTCGAGAAGGTGGACGACGAGACGAGGCCGGCCGAACGCAGCACGGGGGCTGCTCGGAACCAGGTGCTCCGGGGCCGGCTGAGCCGGGCCACGGAACTTGCGGCGCACGCGGTGGCCGCCGCCCAACAGACCGGCGGGGACGAGCTGCCCGCCGCGCTCGCCGTGCAGGCCTGGGCCGCCGCATGGCGCGGCGACTCGCAGCTGGCCGACCAGGCGTCGGTCCGCGCGATGACCCAGCTGGACGCCAACTGGACCCGTCGACTGCTGGTGGAGCTACTGGGGGCGCGGCTGCACCTGGGCGACGTCGACGGCTGCCAGCGGCTGGCCAACGCCGCCGGCGTGGACACCGACCCGGGCCGGGTGGCGCCGGTGCTGCGGCCCTGGGTCTGCGAGTCGATGGTGAACGTGGAGCTGACCCGCAGCCGGCCGGCTCGCGCCGCCCTGTGGGCCGAGCACGCCGCGGAGACCGCCGCGCCGTCGATGTGGGGCCACACCGCGGTGATGCACCTGGCCAACGGCCAGGTCGCGCTGGCCCGCAACGACCTCCAGGTCGCGCAGTTACGCGCCGGCCGGTCTGCCGAGGCGTTCACCGAGGCCGGCATGCCCGGCTACGCCGCCCGCGCGCACGCCGTGGTCGGGGCCGCCCTGATCGGCATGGGCGAGCGGGACGCGGCGCTGCGCGAGCTGAGCGTGGCCCGCCGGCTGGCCGAGAGCTGCGGCGCCCGCGCGCTGGCCGCCGAGCTGGTCGACTCCCAGCTCAGCCTGTCCGTCCGCCGCGCGCCGCAGGTCCGCAGCATGGACACGCTGACCGTCCGCGAGCACGAGGTGGCCGAGCTGGCCGTGCGCGGCCTGACCAACCGGCAGATCGCGGAGAAGCTGGTGGTCAGCGTGAAGACGGTCGAGGGTCACCTGTCGCGGGTGTTCACCAAGCTGGGGGTGCCGTGCCGGACGGCGCTGGCCGCACCACTGCGCAAGATGGACGCCGAACTCGTCCACTGAGGGACCGTGCCCGCACGGGGCCGGCGCGTGGCCCCGTGCGGAAATAACCTGAACCGCCGGAATTTGGTGACCTGCTGCCCTAATTGGTGATCTTCCTCTACGATCGCGCGGAACCGCCGTTCCACGATCCTGGAGTCACCCGATGCCCAACCGTGTTGTCACGGCGACGGCGGCCACCGCCGTGCTGCTCGCCATGACCGGAGCCACCGCCGACGCGTCCGTGCTGCCCGTGCCGTACCACGGCAGCGCCGGCCAGGTCATCACGGTGATCGCCGACAGCCCCACGGCCACCACCGCGGTGCTCACCGCGTGGCAGCGCACCGGTCCGCTGTGGGACCAGTGGCAGGTCGTGCACGGCCCGATCACGGCCAACGTCGGCTCCGACGGCATCGGCCAGGCCAGCGAGACCACGGCCAAGACCCCGGCCGGCGTGTGGACGCTGACCGAGGCGTTCGGCATCCAGGCCAATGACGGCACCCGGCTGCCCTACCGCCAGGTCGGCACCTCCGACTGGTGGGTGTCGGACGCGAAGTCCCCGCTCTACAACACCTACTACCACTGCGACCCCGGCACGTGCCCGTTCAACGAGGCCGCCGGCGAGGACCTGGGCAAGGCCGGCCCGGTCTACAACCACGCCGTGGTCATCGACTACAACCGCCAGCCGGTCGTGCCCGGCGCCGGCTCGGCGTTCTTCCTGCACGTCTCCGCCGGCAAGCCGACCGCGGGCTGCGTGTCCATCCCGGCCGACGACCTCAAGGCCGTGATGGCCTGGCTCGACCCGGCCCAGCACCCCGTGATCGACATCGCCGTTCACTGACCGGGGCGGTTCACTAGCAGGTCGACAGGAACCGGTCGAGGACCTTCGCGCCGAAGTGCAGGCCCTCGACCGGGACCCGCTCGTTGACGCCGTGCGCCATGGCGCGGTAGTCGAAGCCCTCGGGCACCCACAGGGGGGAGAAGCCATAGCCGGGGATGCCCAACCGGGCGAAGGCCTTGGCGTCCGTGCCACCGCCCAGGCAGTACGGCACCACCACGGCCGCCGGGTCGGCCCAGCGCAGGGCGTCGGCGATGGCGTCGAACCACGGCGAGTCCACCGGCGCCTGCACCCCCGGCTGCGGGTTGATCAGCTCCCTGGTCACGTGCGGGCCGATCAGCTCGTCCACTCCTGCCAGCAGTTCCTCCTCGCCGCCCGGCAGCACCCGCGTGTCGATCAGCGCCTCCGCGCTGCTGGGGATGACGTTGACCTTGTAGCCGGCGGTGAGCGCCGTCGGCGTCGTGCTGTTGCGGATCGTCATCTCCACCAGCGAAGCCGCTCCGCCCAGCCTGGCCACCGTTGCGTCCACATCGGACAGATCAACCTCGACGCCCAGCGCCGCGCCGACGCGCTCGATGTAGGCCTGCACGGACGGGATGAGCCGCACCGGCCAGCGGTGCTCGGCCAGCCGCTGCACCGCTTGGACCAGCCGGGTCACGGCGTTCTCGTCGTTGCGGCGCGAGCCGTGACCGGCCCGACCGCGGGCGGTCAGCCGCAGGTGCGAGGAGCCGCGCTCGGCCGTGCCGACCGGGTAGAAGTGGATGCCGTCCACCCGATGCGTGTGCCCGCCGGACTCGCCGATCGCCGCCGCGCAGTCCCGGAACAGGTCGGGGTGCTCGGACACCAGCCAGTGCGCCCCGTAGTCGCCGGCGTCCTCCTCGTCCGCGACGAACGCCAGCACCACGTCCCGGCGCGGCCGCCGTCCCTCGGCGTGCCAACCGGCGACCACCGTCAGGACCTCGGCGACCATGTCCTTCATGTCCACCGCGCCGCGGCCCCACAGGTAGCCGTCGCTGATCTCGCCCGAGAACGGATCCATGTCCCAGTCCGCCGCCTGCGCCGGCACCACGTCCAGATGCGCCTGCACCAACACCGGTGGCAGCGACGCATCGCCACCCGGGACGCGGGCGATCACGTTGGTGCGCCTGGGCTTGCGCTCGAGCAGCGTCGGCTCCACACCGGCCGCGGCCAGCTCGGCGGCGACGAACTCGGCCGCCTCCCGCTCACCCTCGCTGTCGCCGCCGCCCCGGTTGGTGGTGTCGAACCTGATCAGCTGGGCACACCGCTCGACGACGTCCATCCACCCTCACCCGTAGACCTTCTCCACCGCGCCGCTCGCGATCGCGGTCACGATCTTGAACGCCTTCATCGCCTCGGTCATCGTCGGGGCGTCGTAGCCGACCCGCAACAGGGACACCCGCTCCACGGTCGGGATCACGGCGGCGGCCGCGGCCAGGTGCGCGGCGTCGAAGGCGACTTCCATGTGGTGACTGGACACCACCGGCTCGACGCGGCCGGCACGGGACATCGCCAGCCGGGCCTGCTCCTCGATCAGCTTGGAGCTCCGCGCGGGCGGCAGGCAGATGGCCGAGTACCGGCTCACGCACTCCTTCACCGCCGCCTTGCGCGCGTCGGGAACGTACTCGTCGGCGTCGTCGCAGGTCTTGTCGTCGCCCGTGACCAACAGGACGGGCACGCCGTGCTCGGCGGCGACGGCGGCGTTGAGCCGGCCCTCGCTGGCCCGCACGCCGTCCAGCCACACACCCGTGACCGAGTTGCCCAGATAGGTGTGCGACAGCACGCCCTCGGCGCCGGCGCCGGTGTGGTAGCCCAGGAACACCACGCCGTCCACGCCGGAGTCGATGCCCTGCATCATCGACAGCGGCTTGTGCTTGCCGGTCAGCATCCGGGCCCGCTCGTCGAGGTCCTCCAGCAGCAGGTTGCGCTGCGTGTCGTGGGCCTCGTTCACCAGCACGTCGTCGGCGCCGCCGTCGACCAGCCCGCGCACGCACGCGTTGACGTCGCCGTTGAACATCCGGCGGAACCGCTGCCACTGCTCGGTGCCGGGTTCGACGTCAGCCGGCCAGGTGACTCCGGTCGCGCCTTCCATGTCCGCCGAGATGAGGATTCGCACGCTCGGTACGTTACGGGTTGGCTGCCGTTGTCGACAATTGTTGACACATTGCCTTACTGGGTGGTTACTTCTTGCCAAACACGGGGAAGGGGAGGTGCGCGGTGATGCGCATCAGACGGATCGGCATCGGCCTGATCGCGGCGGGCCTTGCGGTGCTGAGCGCGCCCATTGTGGCGCAGGCGCAGGACACACCGCAGCCCAAGGTGCTCCGGGTGGCGGTCACCGGCACGATCGCGACGATGAACCCGTTCATGGCCTACCACCTCGGTGACACCGAGATCGGGCGGGTGATGTACGCGTTCCTCACCTCCTACTCGCGCGACGACTTCAGCCCCGCGCCGGGCCTGGCCGACAAGTGGCAGGTCTCCGACGACAAGCTCACCTGGACCTACCACATCCGGTCCGGGATGAAGTGGTCGGACGACCAGCCGATCACCGCCAAGGACGTCGCCTGGACGTTCAACAAGATCATGACGGACAAGACGGCCGCCACCGCCAACGGCAACTTCGTGGCCAACTTCGACACCGTCACCGCGTCCGACGACAACACCGTCGTGATCAAGACCAAGACGCCGCAGGCCACCATGCTGGCGCTGGACGTGCCGATCGTGCCCGAGCACGTCTGGTCCAAGGTCACCGACATCGGCAAGTACGACAACCTGCAGTACCCGGTTGTGGGCAGCGGGCCGTTCACGCTGACCAACTTCACCCAGGGCCAGTCGATCACGCTCAAGACCAACCCCGACTACTACGGCGACAAGCCGGCCTACGACCAGCTGCAGTTCCGGCACTACGACAACGCCGACGCGGCCGTGCAGGGCCTGAAGAACGGCGACGTGGACGTGGTCAGCGGCCTGACCCCGGCCCAGTACACCGCGCTGCAGAGCACGCCCAACGTCACCACGGTCAAGGCGCGCCAGGGCCGGCAGAACGACCTGCTGATCAACTACCAGGCGCAGACCAACACCCACCAGCCGATCGGCGACGCCAACCCGGTGCTCAAGGACCCGAAGGTGCGGCAGGCCATCGCGCAGTCGGTGGATGTCAAGACCCTGGTGGACAAGGCCTACGGCGGCCTGGCCGAGCCGGGCAGCGGCTTCGTGCCGGCGGTGTTCGGGCAGTGGCACTGGAGCCCGGGCCCCGGCCAGGAGCAGAAGTTCGACCTGGCCGCCGCCGGCAAGCTGCTCGACGACGCCGGCTACGCCAAGGGCCCCGACGGCGTCCGGCTGGACAAGCAGGGCAAGCCGATCAACCTGCGGCTCCTCGTGGACAGCGGCATCCCGGCACAGACCGCGTCGGCCAACTTCATCAAGGGCTGGCTGAACCAGATCGGCCTCGGCGTGACCCTGCAGGCGCTGAGCTCCGAGGCGGTCACCGACGCCGGCACCAGCGGCAAGTACGACCTGCAGATGAACGCCTGGACCGGCAACCCCGACCCGGACGCGTTGCTGTCCATCCAGACCTGCGGGGTGCTGCCCGACGCCGACGGCAACGGCAACACCGAGAACTACATGTGCGACCCGCAGATCGACCAGCTGTACAAGGCGCAGCTGTCCGAGATGGACCAGGCCAAGCGGGTCCAGGACGTCAAGGACCTGCAGGCCCGGCTGTACGCGCTGGACAGCTCCATCGTGATCGCCTACCCGAACTCGCTGGAGGCCTACCGCTCCGACCGCTGGGCCAGCTTCGGCCTGCAGCCCTCCCAGGGCGGCTCGATCACGCACCAGAACGGCTACTACGGCTACCTGCTGGCCAAGCCGGCCGACTCCGCGTCGTCCGGCGGCGGCGCCAACACGGGCCTGATCGTCGGCATCGTCGTTGTGGTCGTCGTGGTGCTGGGCGTCGGCGCGTTCCTGCTGTCCCGTCGGCGTCGGGCCGGCGCCGACGAGCGGGAGTAGCCCGTGACCTCACCGGCAACGGCGCCGGCACTGGCCGAGCCGAGCACGTCCGCGCGCCGCTCCGGCGGCACGCGGTACGTGCTCGGCAAGGTCGGCGGCGCGGTGGTCAGCCTCTTCGTGGTGTTGGTGCTGGGCTTCTTCCTGTTCCGCGTGCTGCCGGGCGACCCGGTCCGGCTGCTGACCCGCAACACCTCGGTCGGCGCCGCGCAGGTCGCCCAGATGCGGCACGACTTCGGCCTGGACAAGCCGGTGCCGGCGCAGTTCGTGGACTACCTGGCCAACCTCGCCCGCGGCGACCTCGGCACGTCGCTGAAGTTCCAGCAGCCGGTGTCCCAGCTGATCCTGCAGCGCCTGTGGCCGACCCTGCTGCTGGTCGGCGTCGCCACCGTCATCTCGATCCTGTTGGGACTGTGGCAGGGCACGCGGGCCGGCTGGCGGCGCGGCAGCGGCTTCGACCGGTTCTCCACCGGCTTCGCGCTGACGCTGTGGTCCGCGCCGACGTTCTGGCTGGGCATGATCCTGCTGGCGGTGGCCGGCTCGTGGTTCCCCACTCAGGGCATCCTCGACCCGGACACGCCGCCGGAGTTCTTCCCGCAGGTCTTCGACGTGCTGCACCACCTGGTGCTGCCGTGCCTGACGCTGGTCGCCGTGCTGTACGCGCAGTACCTGCTGGTGATGCGGTCCTCGCTGCTGGAGGAGATGAACTCCGACTACCTCACCACCGCCCGCGCCAAGGGCCTTCGTGACGACCTGGTGCGCGGCCGGCACGCGGTGCCCAACGCGCTGCTGCCGACCGTGACCCTGATCTTCATCAACCTGGGCTTCGTGGTCGGCGGCGCGGTCACCGTCGAGGCCGTCTACTCCTGGCCCGGCCTCGGCCAACTGCTGTACGAGGCGATCACCGACCACGACGGCCCGCTGCTGCAGGGACTGCTGCTGGTGCTGGCCGGCGCGGTGCTCGTGATGAACCTGATCGGCGACCTGCTGCTGCGGGTCATCGACCCGAGGGTGCGTGCCGCATGACCGCTTCCATTGCCTGGCAGCGCCGCCGCGCCGCCGCCAACCGGGTGTGGGCCCAGTTCCGCACCGACCGCGGCGGGCTGGTCGGCCTGGCCGTGCTGTGCGTGATCGTGCTGCTGGCCGTGCTCGCCCCGCTGATCACCAACTCGTCGGGGCTGGACGTCACCCAGGCCACGGGCGGCATCCTCAAGCCGCCCGGTAACGGCTTCCTGCTCGGCACCGACGAGAGCGGCCGGTCCGTGCTGCTGTTGCTGCTGTGGGGATCCCGCGTATCGCTGCTGGTCGGCCTGGCCGCCACGCTGCTGTCGGTCGGCGTCGGCACCATCGTCGGCGTGCTGATGGCCCACTTCGGCGGCTGGACGCAGGCCGTGCTGATGCGCGTGACCGACTTCTTCCTCATCCTGCCGTCGCTGGTGCTGGCCGCGGTGCTGTCCACGGTGCTGACGCCCGGCATCGGGTCGATCATCATCGCCATCGGCGCGACCGCGTGGCCGACCACCGCCCGCCTGGTCCGGTCGCAGACCCTGGCGGTGGAGTCGCGGCCGTACATCGAGCGGTCGTGGGCGCTGGGCGCCGGGCACCTGCACGTGATCGGCAAGCACGTGCTGCCGGCGGTGGCGCCGCTGGTGTTCGCCAACACGACGCTGAACGTGGCGAACTCGATCATCACCGAGTCCACGCTGTCGTTCCTCGGCCTCGGCGACCCCAACTCGCCGTCGTGGGGCGAGATGCTGCACAACGCCCTGCAGAGCGGCGCGGTCACCGCCCGGGCCTGGTGGTACCTGCTGCCGCCGGGCGTGGCGATCGGCGTGGTGGTGCTGGCGTTCATGATGTGCGGGCGGGCCCTGGAGGCCGTGCTCAACCCGCGGCTGAGGGAGCGGTGATGGGCGAGCCGTTGCTGGAACTGCGGTCCGCGACCGTCGACTACCGCACGTCGACCGGCCTCGTGCCGGCCGTGCGCGGCGTGGACCTGCGTATCGACGCCGGGCAAACACTGGGGCTGGCGGGAGAGTCGGGCTGCGGCAAGTCCACGCTGGCGATGTCGGTGCTGCGGCTGCTGCCCCGCACCGCGGTCATCGGCGGGGAGATCTTGCTCGGCGGCGAGAACGTGACCGACATGAGCTGGGGCCGGCTGCGGGCTGTGCGCTGGGCCGAAGCGTCGGTGGTGTTCCAGGGCGCGATGCACGCGCTGAACCCGGTCCAGCGCGTCGGTGAGCAGATCGCCGAGCCGATCCGCCTGCACGCCAAGGGAACTGTGACCGGTGTGGACCAGCGGGTCGGCGAGTTGCTGGAGCAGGTGGGCCTGCCGGCGCGGCGGGCGCGGGCGTACCCGCACGAGCTGTCCGGCGGGCAGCGGCAGCGGGTGATGATCGCGATGGCGCTGGCCTGCTCGCCGGGACTGATCATCGCCGACGAGCCGACCACCGCGCTGGACGTGATGGTCCAGGCGCAGGTGCTGACCCTGCTGTCGAAGCTGGTGGACGAGCTGGACATCGGGCTGCTGATGATCAGCCACGACCTGTCCGTGCTGGCGTCGACCTGTCAGCGGCTGGCCGTGATGTACGCGGGCCGGATCGTCGAGCAGGGCCCGGCCGCCGACGTCCTGCGGCGCCCGGCGCATCCGTACACGAAGGCGCTGGCGGCGGCGTTCCCGACGATCGGGGACGCCTCGTCCCGACTCGCCCCGCGCGGGCTGGCCGGCGATCCGCCGGATCCGGCCGACCTGCCGTCGGGCTGCCCGTTCCACCCGCGCTGCCCGGCCGCGATGCCCGAGTGCTCGACCACCGACGTGCTGCTGCGGCCGGTCGGCGACGACCGGATCTCGGCGTGCCTGCTGGAGGTGCAGCCGTGACGCTGCTTCGTGCCGACAACGTCGCCGTGCACTTCGGCGGCGCTCGCGCCGTGGACGGCGTGGAGCTGGACATCCGGGCGGGCGAGATCATCGCGCTGGTCGGCGAGTCCGGCTGCGGCAAGACGACCCTGGCCCGGACCCTGCTGGGGCTGCAGAAGCCCACCTCCGGGCGCGTGCTGTACGAGGGAAAGCCGCTGCCGACCGGCAGCCGCGGGCTGCGCGAGTACCGGCGGCACGCGCAGTTGGTGCTGCAGGACCCGACCGGTGCTTTGAACCCGCGGCACAGCGTGTACGAGGCCATCGCCGAAGGGCTGCGCATCCACCGCGTCCCCGGCGACGAACGGGAACTGGTGGCGAATGCCTTGTCCCGGGCCGGTCTGCGGCCGCCGGAGCGGTTCTTCGGGCGCGTCCCGCACGAGCTGTCCGGCGGCCAGCGGCAGCGGGTGGTCATCGCCGGCGCGCTGGCGCTGGACCCCAGCGTGCTGATCGCCGACGAGCCGGTGGCGTCGCTGGACGCCTCGGTGCGTGGCGAGATCTTGGCTCTGCTGCTGCGGTTGCGGGACGAGCTCGGGCTGGCGGCGCTGGTCGTCACCCACGATCTCGGGCTGGCGTGGAACATCGCCGACCGGGTCGCCGTGATGTACCTCGGGCGGATCGTCGAGAGCGGCCCCGTCGAGCAGGTGCTGACCGCGCCCCGGCATCCCTACACCCAGGCCCTGCTGTCGGTGCTGCCCGAGTCGGAGACACCGGCGATGGTGCTGGCGGGGGAGACGCCCGACCCGAGCCGCGTGCCGGCCGGCTGCCGGTTCCACCCCCGCTGCCCGCTGCTGGCGTCCGGGCTGCCCGACGAGGTGGCTCACCGGTGCCGGACGGTCGATCTGCCCATTGTGGACGGTTCCGCCGAGGACGTCGCCTGTCACGCCGTCGGGGTCACGGCTCCACGGTGAGCACGCGGGGGCCGTCCTCGGTGATGGCCACCGTGTGCTCGGAGTGGGCCGTGCGGGAGCCGTCCGCGGAGCGGATCGTCCAGCCGTCGGGGTCGAAGACGATGCGGTCGGTGGTGCGGGCGAACCAGGGTTCCAGCGCCAGCGTCATGCCCGGCCGCAGCCTGAGGCCCCGGCCGGCGCGGCCGCGGTTGGGGACGTGCGGCTCCTCGTGCATGGTCCGGCCCAGGCCGTGGCCGCCGAACTCCGTGTTGACGGGATAGCCGTAGTCGGCGGCCACGGCCCCGATCGCCGCCGAGATGTCGCCCAGCCGGTTGTCGGGCTGGGCCGCGTTGATGCCGGCGGCCAGCGCCTCCTCGGTGGCGCGGACCAGTCGCACGTCCTCGTCGGCCGGCGTGCCCACGATGACCGTGCGGGCCGAGTCCGCGACCCAGCCGTCGATGCTCACGGCGATGTCCATGCTGAGCACGTCCCCGTCCCGCAGCACGTAGTCGTGCGGGAGGCCGTGCAGCACCGCGTCGTTGACCGACAGGCAGATGACGTTGCGGAAGGGGCCGTTGCCGAAGGACGGGGCGTAGTCCCAGTAGCACGACTCCGCGCCGCGCTCGCGGATCAGCTCGCGGGTGCGGTGTTCCAGGTCCAGCAGGTTGACGCCCGGCTCCGCGAGCTTGGCCAGCTCACCCAGCACGGTGGCGATGAAGCCGCCGGCCACACGCATCCGCTCGATCTCGGCGGGCGACTTCAACTCGATCACGGACACCCCTCGGTTCGGTATTTCTATACCGACTCTAGCTCTTGCCGGTATAGAAATACCAGCCCTATCCTGGTCGGGTGGTCCGCAACCCGCTCACCCCGGAACAGCTCGAAGCCGGCCGGCGACTCGGCCAGCGGCTGCGCGCCGCCCGGGGCGACCGGCCCCTGGCCGAGGTGGCGCTGACCGCCGGCATCTCCCCGGAGACCCTGCGCAAGATCGAGACCGGCCGCCTGCCCACGCCCGCCTTCGGCACCATCGCCTGCCTCAGCGAGGCACTCGGGCTGTCCGTCCAGGACCTCGCCGAGGCGTGGACGGCGGCGCTGCGGCTGAAGAACGCCTCCTGACGCGGCCCACGCACGACACCGGCAACTTCGCGGCATTCCAGGCAATCCCCGGCCACGCGCCACTAGCGTTCGGCCACGAGGAACACGGTTACTCGATGGGGGTTGGCGAATGCTGTCGAAGTTGGGAACCATCGCCATGGTCGGGCTCGCCACATGCGTGTCGCTCGCGGTCGT
The DNA here is from genome assembly GCF_014203355.1 of Kutzneria kofuensis. Taxonomy (NCBI): domain Bacteria; kingdom Bacillati; phylum Actinomycetota; class Actinomycetes; order Pseudonocardiales; family Pseudonocardiaceae; genus Kutzneria; species Kutzneria kofuensis. The sequence goes on along the minus strand of NZ_JACHIR010000003.1, from coordinate 517,896 downwards.
CACGGCACCGGCGGCGTCCGCGGACGGTCTGTGCACTGTCACAGGGGACAACGTCAAAGCCCGCACCGGTCCGGGCACCGCGTACAACTTGCGCGCCACCACCTATGCGGGTGCACTGATGTACAACCAGGGCGGCGCGTGGGGCGACAATCCCGTGGACGGCAGGTGGTGGGTCTACGGGGGCCTGGTCAATGGTGCCGACGACGTCTGGATCCGGTCGGATCTGCTCCGCTGCCAGTAGCGACGGCCGACTGGAGGGCTGCGGACTCGTGGGTCCGCAGCCCTCCGGTCACGTTCTGATCAGCCCGTGCAGCAGGCGTGCCGGCTGTGCGCGACGTAGTGCTCGTCGTGCCACCAGAACGCCGCGTTGGACGGGTGGTCCGGCACCGGGGCGACGATCCGGTTGGCCGTGACGCCGGTCGACGAAGCGGCGAACGGCTTCAGCAGATCGTCCACAGTGAACAGTCGACCGTTGCTGACCACACTGCGCACGTTCGCGGCCTGCTTGATGTCGGTCAGCGGATCGCCGCCGAGGACGGACAGGTCGGCGTACATGCCGGGAGCGATCCGACCCAGCGGCTCGCCGAGCAGGTCGCCGGCGTTGCGGGTGGCGGTCACCAGCGCCTCGTACGGGGTGAGCCCGTACTTCACCATGGCCCGCAGGTTCATGTGCGTGCTGACGGCGGTGTGGTCGATCGGGGAGTCGGTGCCGGTGACGATCCGGCCACCGCCCCGGATCGTGGCGGCGATCTGCGCGACCTGCTTGGCCAGGTCGTTCAGGTTCGCGGTCTGGTCGGTGGTGGCGGCGCTCTGCGCCGAGGCGACCAGCGAGGCGTACTCCCACGTCGGGTACAGCGTCTTGACCCGCCGGTCGGTGACCAGGCTCGGGTCCTCGCCGAGCAGCGCCCCCGACAGGAACAGCGTCGGCGTGCGGCCGGCCCCGGTCCGGTTGAACAGGTCGATGACGTCCTGGTAGCCGGCGCCGAGCGCGGTGATGGTGCGGGAGTAGCCGAGCCGGTTGGTGGCGCCGATGTGCTCCATGCCGTCGCCGCCGAACGCCAGCGCCGGATAGTGGTAGTGCGAGGTGGACAGCAGGCCGCGGCCGTGGGCCCAGCCGATCACCTGCTTCTGCCATTCCGGGCGCAGCCGCACGTAGCACTTCATCAGGTCGTAGTCGAGCGCCCCGGCCCGTTCCAGCTCCAGCGCGAGCTGCCGGGTGTCGTAGGTGGGCCGCATGAAGTTGTAGAAGATGCGGGAACCGTCGATGGCCTCGCCGGTGGCGAAGTACCGCGGCCCGACCCGCCGGCCGGACTGGATGGACTCGCGCTCCTCCACCATGTGGTACGCCGGGCTGCCCGGCGACCGCGTGGTGGTGATGCCCAGCGACAGCCACAGCCGGCCCTGCCGCGCCCCGTAGCTGTAGCCCTGCATCTCGCGGTGATTGTGGATGTCGACGATGCCGGGCATGACGACGCCGTCGCGGGCGTCGATCAGCTGTCCGTCGACGCCGGGGCCGCTGGGGTGCACGGACCTGATCCGGTGGCCCTCGACGACGACGTCCACATCGGACTGCAGGGTCGGGCTCTGGCCGTCCCAGAGCTTGCCGGCCCGGATCACCAGCCGGCCGCGGGGCTGGGTGTTGGTCCAGCTCAGCCCGACGGGGATGGTGCGCGGCGCGCCGCCGTCGAGACCGATCATCCGCAGCCGGCCGTTGTTCAGGTACAGCAGGTGCTTCGAGTCGCCGTGCCAGGTCGGCGCGTCGGTGACCTCGTCGTTGACCGGCTTCGGGGTGCCGGCGAAGGTGCCGTCCGGGTGCACGTCGACCACGTGCAGCAGGCTGCCGACGACAAACGCCATCTTCTTGCCGTCCGGCGACCACACCGGGCCGTCGTCGCCCCGGGTCTGCAGCGACCGGTGCGGCAGCGGGTCGACGTACTGCGCGGCGCCGGTGACCCGGTTGACCAGCAGGATCTTGCTCAGGCCCTCGCGGTAGCGGGTGGAGTACGGCACGATCGCCGCCAGCGCGATCACCGTGCCGTCCGGCGACCAGGTCGGCCGGCCCGGCTCGAACGTCGCGGTGAACACCTTCTGCACCGCGCCGGTGGCGACCTCGACGGTGAACAGGGCGCCGGTCTGGTCCAGGAACGCCAGGAACTTGCCGTCACGCGACCAGGAGCCGGACACCGCCGCCGCGCCGGGCAGGTTGGTCAGCTGACGGTCCTGGCCGGTGGTCAGGTCCCGCAACCAGATGTCGAGCTTGCCGGCTCGGTCGGTGGAGTACGACAGGTAGCGGCCGTCCGGCGACCACGCCGGGTCGGACTTCCACCACTCGTCCCTGGTCAGCGGCTTCGGCGGCTCGCCGACGGTCATCGTGTAGATGTCGTTGAGCGCGCGGAAGGCGACCTTGGCGCCGTCCGGCGACAGCACGGGGCTGCCGATGCCGACCACCGGCTTGGGTCGCGGCGAGTCGAAGTCCCGGCGGCGCTTGGTGTACTCGGCCGGACGGACGTCCACCGGCGCGGTGAACGCGACCTCGGTGGCCGGTCCGCCGGCCAGCGACCGCCGCCGCAGCGCGCCGTCCGAGCTGTACAGGAACTCGTTGCCACGCCAGGAAACCCGGAACGGGAACGCCTCCTCGCCGGTGACCAGCGGCTTGCCCGACAGGTAGAGCTCGGAACTGGCCGGGGCGTTCGGCGGCGCCGCCGCGGTGACCAGGTTGTAGACGAGGTCCTTGCCGTCGGGCGTCCACGCCGGGCTGTGCAGCTGCTGCGTCGCCGCCACGGTGATCGCGGTGCTGCGGCTGCCGTCGGCCACCGTGACGACGTCGATGCGGGTGCCGGCCGCCACGAACGCGACCTTGGCGCCGTCCGGCGACCAGGCCGGCTCGTACTCCTCGACCGGCGTGTCGGTCAGCTGGGTGATCTTGTTGGTGGCCAGGTCCAGCAGGTGGATGCCGTAGCTGCCGGTGAGGTCCGAGGAGAAGACGATCTTGCCGCCGTCCGGCGAGAACCGCGGCTCCCGGTGGTCGAACGGGCCCTCGGTGAGCTGCCGGAGGCCGGTGCCGTCGCGGTTGACGGTCCAGATGTTGAAGTTGCCGTCGCGGTAGGACTGGAACGCCAGCCGCTTGCCGTCCGGCGACCAGTCCGGCTGCGCGATGTCCATCAGGTCGTCGGTGATGCGCTTGGCCGCGCCACCGCCGGCCGGCAGCAGCCAGAGCACGCCGAGCAGGTCCATCGCGATGGTGGCGCCGTCGGGAGAGAGCTGCCCGGCGACGTTGGTGCCCTGCCTGATCGCCAGCGGCGTGCCGGCGCGGTCGGGCTGCGCCGCCGCCACGGGCGGACTCGCCAGCTCGACACCGGTGATCGCGACGGCGCCGGCGACCCCGGCCAGGAATTCCCGCCTGTTGACAGCGGACATGACGTCCCCACCCCCAAGTGAGCCGTTTTCGTCAGGCTAGATCAACTGGGCGACGGGTCACCGGGCTTCCGACTCATTGGCGGCCAACCATGACCTGATCAACCCTCGGAGTGGCGAGCCACCGCCCGCTGCATCCGGGCGATGTGCTCGCGCAGGTAGCCGACCAGCTCGACCGGCTCCAGCACCTCGAACTCGAAGCCGAACATGCTGATGAACACGGCCATGCCGACCAGCGAGTCCGCGCCGGCGTGGAGGATGCAGCTGTTGTCGTCCACGGGTTCCAGCCGGCCCGAGGTCGGCGTGACCCGCTCGGCGACCCGGTCGATCGGCGCGTGCAGCAGGAACTTGCCCTCGAACTTGTACGCCCGGCCGGTCACGCCCTTGGACACGAACGTCGCCGCGTCGGCCGGCGGGGTGCGGGGCTGGAACCGGGGACCGGTCGGCGTCTTCGGCTCGACCCGGTCCAGGCGGAACGTCCGCCAGTCGGCCCGGTCGAGGTCCCACGCCAGCACGTACCACCGCCGCCCGATGTTGACGAGGCTGTGCGGCTCCACCTGGCGCCGGCTGGCGGTGCCGTCGTGGGAGCGGTAGTCGAAGCGCAGCCGCATGTGCTCCCGGCACGCGCCGGCCACCTGCGCCAGCACCTCGGCGTCCACGCTCGGCCCGTACGAGGAGGTCTGCACGACCACCGCCTGCAGCGCCGACACGCGGTGTCGCAGTCGCGACGGCAGCATGTGCTCCAGCTTGGTCAGCGCCCGGATGGAGGTCTCCTCGATGCCGGTGACGCTGCCGGCGGCCGCGGTGCGCAGGCTGATCGCCACGGCGACGGCCTCCTCGTCGTCCAGCAGCAGGGGCGGCAGCGACGCCCCGACCCCGAGCCGGTATCCGCCGGCGACGCCGGGGGAGGCGTCCACGGGGTAGCCGAGGTTGCGCAGGCGGTCGACGTCCCGGCGCACGGTCCGGACGTCCACCTCGAGCCGGGTCGCCAACTCGGCGCCGGACCAGTCCTGACGGGCCTGGAGCAGCGACAGCAGGCGCAGCAGCCGGGCGGAGGTCTCCAACACGAGGCCCAGTCTGCCACCCATTCAGGACAGTTCCTGCCCGCAAGGCTGCCTAGGCTGTCGCCATGACCGTGCTGACCCGCCGAGCCCTCAACCGGGCGCTGCTGCACCGGCAGCTGCTGCTGCGGCGCTGGAAGCTGACCCCGGCCAAGGCGATCGAGCGACTGGTCGGACTGCAGGCGCAGGCGACGAACCCGCCGTACTTCGCGCTGTGGACCCGGCTCGACGGCTTTCGGCGCGAGCAGCTCAGCCGGATGCTCAGCGACCGACGGGTGGTTCGGCTGGCTCTGATGCGCTCGACCCTGCACCTGGTCACCGCCGACGACTGCCTGGCCATCCGGCCCGTGCTGCAGCCGATGCTGGAGACGGCGTACGCCCGCAGCTTCCACGCCCGTGAGACGCAGGGACTCGACCTCGACGAGGTCGTCAAGGTCGCACGGGAGCTCATCGAGGCGGAGCCGCTGACCAACGCCGCCCTCGGCCGCGCGCTCACCGACCGCTGGCCAGGACGGGACGTCACCGCGCTGCTACAGGCCGTCCGGGCCAGGCTCGCCATCGTGCAGCTCCCGCCGCGCGGGCTCTGGGGCGTCGGCGGCCAGCCGACCGGAACGACCGCTGAAACCTGGCTGGGTCGACCGTTCGCGCCGATGAGCCCGGACGATCTCGTGCTGCGCTACCTCGCCGCCTTCGGGCCGGCGAGCGTCCAGGACGCGCAGGCGTGGTCGGGGCTGACCCGGCTGCGCAAGGTCTTCGACCGCCTCGAGTTGCGGACCTTCACCGACGAGGCCGGCGTGCGGCTGTTCGACCTGCCCGACGCGCGCCGCCCGCACTCGGACACCCCGGCGCCGGTCCGCTTCCTGCCCGAGTTCGACAACTCGCTGCTCTCGCACGCCGACCGCACCCGGATCATCGCCACCGAGCACCGTCCGCGCGTCTTCACCAACAACGGCATCATCCGCGGCACGGTCCTGGTCGACGGCTTCGTCGCCGCCACGTGGAAGCTCGGCGCCGACGCGCTCACCGTCACGCCGTTCGGCAACCTTTCCGAGCGGGACGAGGTCGAGGCGGAGGCGCACCGGTTGGCCGCCTTCGCCGGCGCGGACGTGCCGGTTCAGTTCGTTGCCAAAGCAGCAACATAGTTTGCCGGATGGTCCGGGCTTGGCCCACGGTGTACGACAGAAGACACCGAGGAGGGACGCGATGGGCCACGGACACGGGCATGGGCACGGACACGGGCATCGGGACGACGACTACGACTGGGCGTCGCTCGGCGAGACGCTGGAGCGCAATGCCGAGGTGCACCGGGACTTCCTGGACCAGGCCATGGACTGGCTGCGGGTGCAGGTCGACGAGCCGGCGCGGGTGATCGACGTGGGCAGCGGCCCCGGCGTCGCGGCCTGTGCGCTGGCCGAGACCTTCGGCGGCGCCGAGGTCGTGGCGGCCGACCGGTCGCCGGAGTTGTTGGCACTGGCCGCAAAGCGGGCGGCACGGCTGGGCGTGGAGATCACCACGATCAAGGCCGACCTGCCGGCGGCCTTCGGTGATCTGGGCCCGGCCGACCTGATCTGGACCAGCGGCGTGATGCACCACATCGGCGACCAGCAGGACGCGCTGAACCGGCTCGCGGCGCTGCTGCGGCCCGGCGGCGTGCTGGCGGTCGTGGAGGGCGGGCTGCCGATGCGGTTCCTGCCGCGCGACATCGGCATCGGCCGGCCGGGTCTGCAGTCCCGGCTGGAGGCGGCCAACGACGCGTGGTTCAGCGACATGCGCGCGGGCCTGCCCGGCTCGGCGCGCACGGTGGAGGACTGGCCGGCGATGCTGGCCAAGGCCGGCCTGATGCCCAGCGCCAGCCGCACCTTCCTGCTCGACCTGCCGGCGCCGCTGGACACCGAGCCGCGGCTGATGCTGCGGGACATGCTTGTGCACCAACGGGAGATGCTCGGCGACCGGATCGATGCAGAGGATCACGCGGTGATCGACCGGCTGGTGCACGACGACGACCGGGAGAGCCTGCTGTGGCGGCCCGACGCGTTCGTGCTCAACGCACGGACCGTCCACTCGGCCCGGCGGCTCGGCGACGCCTGAGTTCGTGCACTTTGCAGAATGCGCGCGCTGAATCGTTCTCGGTGCGCCCGGTCACTTTTGTTTTCCCCTGGGAAGCAATTGCTTTCTGACAGCGTTGTCACACGCTGATGGCCAATTCCGACCGCGATGCGCCGGGTGGATTACCCACCCGGCGCACGCGCGTGCCGCCAGACCCTTGAGCGTGACCCTGCCTCGCACAACGTCGAGTCCCAAGAGGACTGCCGCTCTACCGGAACGCCTAGTCCGCCGCGGTTAGGCTTCGCGCACCGCGTCTCGGACAGAGGGGGATCCGCTGGTGGGACGAGCACTTCCTCATCACTACGAGCATCGCGCCGGGGTCGAACGGGTGACGTCGGCGCGTGAGGCGGACGTCACGAGGCCGTCGCCGCCGGCCCGGCCGGCCGGCGAGCCCGGCGGCAAACGCGGTGTTCGGACCGATCGCCCCGGTCCGTCCACCTGGGACATACGGGCGTACACGAGCGCCAGAGTTAAATGCTTCGTAACGTCTGGCCACTGGAATTGGTCATGAGAACGGGCCAAGGTAGAGACATCCCGGGAGAGATCGCCGTCATCGGCGCCAGGAGGATGGTCATGGCGCAAGCGCACGCCGCCGCAACGCTCAACGCACCAATCGTCACCAGAACCACACTCGTCACCGCGGTAGCCGCGCCCGTCGTGACCAAACGGATAGCGGTGGGCACCGACGGGTCCTACTGGGGGGACGCCGCACTGGGCTGGGCCGCCCGGCACGCCTGCGTCGTCGGCGCCGAACTCGAGGTCCACCAGGCCGACCGGCGCTACGTCGACATCCCGGCCGACATCCCCACCGACGCCGGCATCGGGGCGACGCTGCGCTCCATGCCGATGCTGCCGGTGCGCATCCTGCGCAGCGGCCCCGACCCGGTCGGCACGCTCGTCGGCGCCAGCGCGGACGCCGACCTGCTGGTGCTCGGCTGCCGCGGCCACCACCACGGCACGCTCGGCGTCGGCCGCAGCGTGGTGCCGGTCGTCACCCGCGCCCACTGCGACACGGTTGTGGTGCGGGGGATGCCGGCGTCGCTGCACGGCCGCACCCGCTGGATCACCGCGATGGTCCGGGGCAGCGCCGAGGACATCGACGTGCTGGCCAAGGTGGCGAAGCTGGCGACGTCGCTGCAGTCCAAGGTCCGCGTCGTGCACGTCACCCCGCCGGCCGGGCCGCGCTGGCTGCCCGAGCAGCTGGGCTCGGCCACCGTGCTGGAGCGGGCGGCCGCGCGGCTGGCCTCGCTGGCGCCGAAGATCACTCCGGAGCTGCGGTCGCTCGCCTGCCAGCCGCCGGAGGCCGCGGTCGCCTGCCCCGACACCGACCTGCTGGTGATCGGCGACACGCGTCTCACTGATCGGAACCACCTTGATCCCATGACCAAAGCGGCCCTGTACCATTCCCGATCGGCCGTACTGGTGGTCCGCAACTGAACCAATCCAACTAGGCCCCTGGCGATCAACGCGGTCGGGGTGCAGAGTGTGTCAGGTATCCCAGTACGTGCGAGATTCCCTGTGCCGCCAGGAGGGTTCGCATGGCGAGAGTGCTGCCGAGCGCGACGACGACTCGTCCCCGTCACGTCTCCCCGGAAGGGTTCGGGCCGAGCGTCGTGGTCGGCGCCGACGGGTCGCCGTGGGGCTCCGCCGCCCTCGGCTGGGCGGCCAGGTATGCCTGGCTGCGCGGAGAATCCCTGACCGTGTACGCCGACACCACTCGTCCGGGTGAACCTTCGGCGGAAGACCAATTGGCCACGATGCAGCCGCTGCCGGTGAGCATCGTGGAGAACTCCTCGGATCCGCTGCGCACGCTGGTGCCCGCCAGCGAGCAGGCGGAGCTGGTGGTGCTGGGCTGCCGCGGTAGGCAGCACGTCACCATCGGGCTCGGCCGCTGGGTGGTGCCCGTCGTCGCCGCCGCGCACTGCGACACCGTCGTGGTGCGCGGCCTGGACGCCGCCGTGCACGGCATGCACTCGGTGATCACCGCGCTGGTCAGCGGCGACGCCGAGGACCGCCCCGTGCTGCGCCGTGCCGCCGAACTGGCCGAGACCTTCCACGCCAAGCTGCACGTCGCCCACGCGTGGCCGACCCCGTCCGGCCGCACCGCCAGCCCGTCCGGCGACGTCCACGGCCGGGTCCTGGACCTGGCCAAGGACTACCTCGCCACCGTCAACCGGCAGCTGTCGGCCAACTTCGAGGCGGTCCGCGCGCAGCCGTACGAGCTGGTGGCCACTCGCACCCACACCGACCTGATCGTCGTCGGCTCCGGCGGCCCCGGCCGCCTCGGCGGCGTCACCCGGGACGCGCTCCACCACGCCCTGTGCCCGGTGCTCGTCGTCCGCGGCTGATTTTCTCGCGTCACATCACCGTCTCCCCATCCGTCAGGTAGACAGTGGGCAGTTGCCCGCGTCCGCCGGAGAAGATGGAGAGACGATGAGCAAGGCCAGCACCCATGTCGCCGACAGCCACGACCTGATCCGGGTGCTGGGCGCGCGCGAGAACAACCTGCGCGACGTCAGCGTCGAGATCCCCAAGCGACGGCTGACGGTGTTCACCGGCGTCTCCGGGTCGGGCAAGAGCTCGCTGGTGTTCGCCACCATCGCCGCCGAGTCGCAGCGGATGATCAACGAGACCTACAGCGCGTTCATCCAGGGCTTCATGCCCAACCAGGCCCGTCCGGACGTGGACGTGCTGGACGGCCTGACCACCGTGATCACCGTCGACCAGCAGCGGCTGGGCGCGGACCCGCGCTCCACAGTCGGCACGGCCACCGACGCCAACGCGATGCTGCGCATCCTGTTCAGTCGCCTGGGCAAGCCGCACATCGGCTCCCCGCAGGCCTACTCCTTCAACGTGGCGTCGGTCAGCGGCGCCGGCGCGGTCACCCTGGAGAAGGGCGGCCGGCAGGTCAAGGAGAAGCGCACCTTCAGCATCACCGGCGGCATGTGCCCGCGCTGCGAGGGCCGGGGCTCGGTCACCGACATCGACCTCACCCAGCTCTACGACGACAGCAAGTCCCTGGCCGACGGCGCCTTGACCATCCCCGGCTACACCCCGGGCGGCTGGAACTACCGGCTCTACGCCTCCTCCGGCTTCGTCGACCCGGACAAGCCCATCCGCAAGTACACCAAGCGCGAGCTCAACGACTTCCTGCACAAGGAACCGGTGCGGATGAAGATCGAGGGCATCAACATGACCTACGAGGGGCTCATCCCTCGGATCCAGAAGTCCTACCTGTCCAAGGACAAGGAGGGCATGCAGCCGCACATCCGGGCGTTCGTGGACCGGGCCGTCACGTTCACCACCTGCCCCGACTGCGGTGGCACCCGGCTGAACGAGGGCGCGCGCTCCTCGAAGATCAAGAAGATCAGCATCGCCGACGCCTGCGCCATGCAGATCAGCGACCTGGCCCGATGGGTCCGGGACCTGAAGGAGCCGTCGGTGGCGCCGCTGCTGGACAAGCTCGGCCACACCCTCGACTCGTTCGTGGAGATCGGCCTCGGCTACCTGTCCCTGGACCGGCCGGCGGCCACGCTGTCCGGCGGCGAGGCGCAGCGGGTGAAGATGATCCGCCACCTCGGCTCCTCGCTCACCGACGTCACCTACGTCTTCGACGAGCCGACGATCGGCCTGCACCCGCACGACATCCAGCGCATGAACGAGCTGCTGCTCCGGCTGCGCGACAAGGGCAACACCGTGCTGGTCGTGGAGCACAAGCCGAACACGATCGCCATCGCCGACCACGTGATCGACCTCGGCCCCGGTGCCGGCGCGGCCGGTGGGACCGTGTGCTTCGAGGGTACGGTCGCGGGGCTGCGCAAGAGTGGCACCGTCACCGGCCGGCACTTCGACGACCGCGCGGCGGTCAAGAAGTCCGTCCGCACGCCCAACGGCAAGCTGGAGATCCGCGGCGCGACCACCCACAACCTGCGCAAGGTCGACGTCGACATCCCGCTCGGCGTGCTCACCGTCGTCACGGGCGTGGCCGGCTCCGGCAAGAGCTCGCTGGTGCACGGCTCGATCCCGGCCGATTTGGGCGTGGTGTCGGTCGACCAGACCCCGATTCGCGGCTCCCGGCGCAGCAACCCCGCCACCTACACCGGCCTCCTGGAGCCGGTCCGCAAGGCCTTCGCCAAGGCCAACAACGTGAAGCCGGCCCTGTTCAGCGCCAACTCCGAGGGCGCCTGCCCCAACTGCAACGGCGTCGGCGTGATCTACACCGACCTGGGCGTGATGGCCACCGTCTCCACCACGTGCGAGGTGTGCGAGGGCAAGCGGTTCCTGGCCTCGGTGCTGGAGTACAAGCTCGGCGGCAAGGACATCAGCGAGGTGCTGGCCATGTCGGTGACCGAGGCCGAGGAGTTCTTCGGCGCGGGCGAGGCCCACACCCCGGCCGCGCACGCCGTCCTGGACCGGCTGGCCGATGTCGGCCTGGGCTACCTCAGCCTGGGCCAACCGCTGACCACGCTGTCCGGCGGCGAGCAGCAGCGGCTCAAGCTGGCTACGCACATGGGGGAGAAGGGCGGGGTCTACGTCCTCGACGAGCCGACCACCGGCCTGCACCTGGCCGACGTCGAACAGCTGCTGGGCCTGCTGGACCGGCTGGTGGACAGCGGCAAGTCGGTGATCGTCGTCGAGCACCACCAGGCCGTGATGGCGCACGCCGACTGGATCATCGACCTCGGCCCGGGCGCCGGCCACGACGGCGGGCAGATCGTCTTCGAGGGCACGCCGGCCGAACTGGTGGCCAAGAAGTCGACCCTGACCGGCGAGCACCTGGCCGCCTACGTCGGGGCCTGATCAGGTCAGCTTCTCGGCCAGCTCGACGATGAGGCCCTCGGGTCCGTGGACGTAGCAGAGCCGGTAGCTGCCGGCGAAGTCGACGACCTCGCCCACCGTCGCGAAACCCTGCCCGCGCAGGCCGTCGACGACGGTGGCGAGGTCCTTGATCTCGATGGCGATGTGCCGGAAGCCCAGTCGGTTCGCCGGCTGCGCCGCCGGCACGCCCTCGGCGTCGGCCGGCGTGACGAACTTGACCAGCTCCAGCTTGCCGCTGCTGTCCGGGGCCCGGACCATCGCCGCCTCGGTGCGGGCCCCGGACAGCCCCACGATCTGGCCGAGCTCCTCGCCGTCGGCCGACCAGCGGTTCTCCAGCTCGAAGCCCAGGGCGACGAAGAAGTCGGTGACGGCGTCGAGGTCGTCGACGACCACGCCGATGTGATCAACGCGCAGCATGCTCGCATCCTGCCCGGTCGCGTCGTGTTGTCCACATACCGACTGGTCGGTACCATCGCGGCGTGCCGACACGTGACCAGGTGGACGCCGTCGTCTTCGACTACGGCGGCGTCCTCACCACGCCCCTGAGCGCCACCACCGGCAGCTGGCTGCGCGCCGACGGCATCGATCCGGACGGCTTCGCCACCCTGATGCGGGACTGGCTCGGCCGCGACGCGGAGCCCGGCAACCCGATCCACCTGCTGGAGACCGGCGAGCTCGACGTGCCGGAGTTCGAGCGGCGGTTCGCGGACCGGCTGGTCACCACCAGCGGCGCCCCGGTGCCGGCCGCCGGCGTGCTCACCCGGCTGTTCGCCGCCATGAAACCCAGCGACGAGATGACCGAGCTCGTCCGCGACCTGCGGAAACTCGGGCTGCGCACCGGGCTGCTGTCCAACAGCTGGGGCAACGACTACCCGCACCACCTGCTGGCCGAGCTGTGCGACGTGATCGTCATCAGCGGCGAGGTCGGCCTGCGCAAGCCGGACGAGCCGATCTACCGGCTGCTACTGGACCGGCTGGAACTGCCGGCCGAGCGGGTGGTCTTCGTCGACGACTTCACCGCCAACGTGCGGGCCGCGCAGGCGATCGGCATGCACGGCATCCGACATGTCGATCCCGCCAGCACCCGCGCGGCGCTGGCCGAACTGCTGGGGGAGGCCCTGTGAACGCGCTGCCCGGGTTGGACGTCGACGCCCTGGCCAAGCACCTGGACGCCGCGGGCGTGCTGGCCGGCCCGCTCACCGCGGAGCTGATCCCGGGCGGGCGGTCCAACCTGACCTACCGCGTCGGCGACGGCACGCACAACTGGGTGCTGCGCCGCCCGCCGCTGGGCCACGTGCTGGCGACCGCGCACGACATGGGCCGCGAGTTCCGGGTGATCTCCGCGCTGGCCCCGACCAAGGTCCCGGTGCCGAGGACCGAGCTGTACTGCGCCGACGACTCCGTCATCGGCGCGCCGTTCTACCTGATGGAACGGGTCGAGGGTACGCCGATGCGGTCCCGCGCCGACACGGCCGGCCTGTCCGAGGACCAGGCGGCCCGGGTCGCCGACGAGCTGATCGACGTGCTGGCCGAGCTGCACGAGGTCGACCCGCAGCAGGTGGGGCTGGGCGACTTCGGTCGGCCCGAGGGCTTCATGACCCGGCAGGTCGCCCGCTGGCGCAAGCAGCTGGACGCCTCCCGCAGCCGGGACCTGCCCGGGATCGAGGAGCTGCACGCCCGGCTGGCCGCCTCGGTGCCGCCGGCGCAGCGCACGACGATCGTGCACGGCGACTACCGGCTGGACAACGCGCTCGTGACGACCGAGCCGCTGGGCATCAGCGCGGTGCTGGACTGGGAGATGTCCACCCTCGGCGACCCACTGTCCGACCTGGGCCTGTTCGTCGTCTACTGGCAGGGCGTGGGCCAGGAGGACGACCCGATCACCAACGGGGTCAGTGCCACCCCCGGTTTCCCCGCTGTCGACGCGCTGATCGAGCGCTACGCGCGGCGCACCGGCATCGACGTCGCCGGCCTCGGCTGGTACGTCGCCTTCGCCTACTTCAAGCTCGCGGTGATCTTGGAGGGCATCCACTACCGGTTCGTGCAGGGCGGCACGGTCGGCGCCGGGTTCGAGCGGATCGGCGCCCTCGTCGGACCGCTCGTCGAGCACGGCGCCGCCGCGGTCGCCGCAGTCAAGGAGGACTGAATGGAGTTCGAGTACGACCAGCGGACCCAGGAGCTCGTCGGTCAGCTGACCGAGTTCATGGAGTCGCACGTCTACCCGGCCGAGGCCGAGCACAGGCAGTGGGTGCTGGACAACCCGACCTCGTGGGACGCGCCGCCGGTCATCGAGACGCTCAAGGCCGAGGCCCGCAGGCGCGGGCTGTGGAACCTGTTCCTGCCGGACAAGGAGCACGGCGCCGGCCTGACCAACCTCCAGTACGCGCCGCTGGCCGAGATCACCGGCCGCAGCCCGGCGCTGGCCCCGGAGGCCACCAACTGCGCCGCCCCGGACACCGGCAACATGGAAGTGCTGGCCATGTTCGGCAACCCGCAGCAGCAGGAGCAGTGGCTGCGGCCGCTGCTGGCCGGCGAGATCCGCTCCGCGTTCTGCATGACCGAGCCGGACGTGGCCTCCTCGGACGCCACCAACATCGCCACCCGCATCGAGCGCGACGGCGACGAGTACGTGATCAACGGCCGCAAGTGGTTCGCCTCCGGCGCGATGAGCCCGCGCGCCAAGATCTTCATCGTGATGGGGCAGACCGACCCGGACAACGCCGACCGGCACCGCCGGCAGAGCCAGGTGCTGGTGCCCCGCGACACACCCGGCGTGAACGTCAAGCGGGGCATGCACGTCTTCGGCTTCACCGACGGCGCGCACGGCGGCCACGCGGAGATCGAGTTCTCCGACGTGCGCGTCCCGGTCAGCAACGTGATCGCCGGTGAGGGCGAGGGCTTCGCCATCGCCCAGGCCCGCCTGGGCCCCGGCCGCATCCACCACTGCATGCGCCTGATCGGCATGGCCGAGCGCGCGGTGGAGCTGATGTGCAAGCGGACCGTGGGCCGGGTGGCGTTCGGCAAGCCGATCGCCGACCAGGGCGTGGTGCAGGAGTGGATCGCCGAGGCGCGGGTGGCCATCGAGCAGGCCCGGCTGCTGGTGCTCAAGACCGCGTGGCTGATGGACACGGTCGGCAACCGCGGCGCGCACACCGAGATCCAGGCCATCAAGATCGCCACTCCTGCGATGGCGGAGAAGATCATCGACCGGGCGATTCAGGCGCACGGCGGCAGTGGCGTCAGCCAGGACTTCCCGCTGACCACGCTGTGGTCCTCGGCCCGCATGCTGCGCCTGGCCGACGGTCCGGACGAGGTGCACAAGATGTCGCTGGCGCGGCGGGAACTCCGCCCGTACCGGCCGGCCCGCTGAACTGATTGGCGCTCACCCCGGTGCGGGGTGAGCGCCAATCCCGCAATCAGAGCTTGTTCAGCACCGCGCCCGTGAGGCGGTACGCCTTGGCCGTGCCGTTGGTGGCGGTGGCGCAGCCGGTCGGCTTGACGGTGACGTCGACCGGACCGCCGTCGGCGTAGGCGAAGATCACCAGGTCGGTGCGGCCGTCGTCCATCGGGCACATGACGCCGCGCGGCGGCGGCGCGGTGTCGGCGGAGTTCAGCGCCGACTGCAGCCCCTTGACGTCGCTGACCTGCGCGGACTTGATCAGGTTCGGCTGCTGGGGGCCGTAGTGGCAGACCACCGCGGCCGCGGGCGTGCCCGGCACCATCGGCGACGCCGGCCCGGCCGCCGGGTGCGACGGCAGGGCGTCCGGGCACACCGGCGCGCTCACCAGCTGCGTGGCTGTCTCCGTCTGGTGCGGCGGTGAGGCGCAGGCAGCGACCGACAGCAGCACTCCCGCCAGCAGTATCGAACGCGTGATTGCGACCATGTCCTGCAGACGGAACCGGTCAGGCCACGGGTTGCATCCTGCGCACAGGGGCCGTGCCGAATCGCGCCAGCCACTGCTCGACGGCGTCCGTTTCGGGGCTGATGACCGCGATGTACCCGTCGGGGCGGACCAGGACGTGGGTGCCGGGCTCGACGTCGTAGCCCTCGGCCGGGCGGTCGAACGTCAGGTGTGTGAAGTGGGGGCCGCGGAACAGGTCGAACAGCCGGGTGCCGTCCGGCAGCAGCCCGTCCGGGGCGCGGTCGCCGGCCCGCAGCTCGCCCGGGGTTGCCCGGTCGTCCTTCGCCAGCGGGCCGCCGCGGTAGGTGATGTCGAGCTGGTGGATCGCCGGCGCCGAGCCGGTTGTGGGCCGGAAGTTCCGCGCGTGCATGGCGCTGGACAGGCCCAGCACCTGCGCGGCGACCGGCATCCGCTCGGCCTCGTAGCTGTCGAGCAGCTCGTCCGGGGCCCCGCCGATGACCCCGGCCAGCTTCCAGCCGAGGTTGTACGCGTCCTGCACGCTCGTGTTCAGGCCCTGGCCGCTGGCCGAGGAGTGCACGTGGGCCGCGTCGCCGGCGAGCAGCACCCGGCCGACCCGGAACCGGTCCACCATGCGCACGTTGATCCGGTACACCGAGATCCACCGCAGGTCGTGCAGCCGGATGTCGGTACGGCCGGTCCTGTCGGCCAAGAGCTGTTGGACATTCGCCAGTGTCGGGATCGCCGCGTCCGTCACGGTGGCCACGAGCTGGTAGTGGTCGCTGCCCGGCAGGTTCCACAGCGAGAACCGCTTCATCACGTCGCCGGAGTGCGTCAGGATGTGGCAGGCGGTGCCGGTCAGGCCGTCGACCCGCACATCCCCGACGAGGGTCTGCTCCGTCTCGTACGTCTCGCCCTCGAAGCCGACGCCCAGCAGCTTGCGCACCGTGCTGCGGCCGCCGTCGGTGCCGACCAGGTAATCGCCGGTGATCACCTCGTCGATTCCGTTGCGGCGCACGGTGATTCGCACTTCGTCGTCGTCCTGTTCGACGCCGATGACCTCGGAGTCGAACTCCACCTTGCCGCCCAGCTGGACGAACCGGTCGTGCAGGATCTCGTCGGTGCGCCACTGCGGGATCAGCCACGGCTGCGGGTAGGGGACGCTGGGGGAGGGCCGCGTTTCCTCGATGCCCAGCATCTCGTGCAGCGGCCGCTCCCAGACGATCTCCGTGCCGGAGTAGAGGCGGAACTTCGGGAACGGCATGCCGCCGGCCCGGATCGCGTCCAGCACCCCGAGGTCGTCGAACACCTCCAGCGTTCGAGGTTGGAGTCCCTTGCCACGCGAGCCGAGGAACAGCCGCTGCGCGCGTTCGAAGATCCGGCACGGAATGCCGCGCCTGGCCAGTTCGATGCCCAGCGTGAGGCCGGTCGGTCCGGCCCCCGCGATCAGCACGGTCACTTTTCTCCCCCTTGCTTCAACAACACCAGCAACACGTCGTCGACGACCCGGCCGATGAACGCGTCGTCGAACGTGCCGACCGTGAGTTGGCGCATGACCATCGCCTCCGCCACGTCGTGGACCAGCTCGCTGTCCGCGTCGGCCGCGAGCTCCCCGCGGTCCACCGCCCGCTGCAGGCTCGTCAGGAACGGCGACACCTCTTCGTTGGCCACATGCTCCTTCAGCGCCGCGTCCAGCTCCGCGTCGTGCTTCGCCGCCGCGATCAGCCCCGTGATCATCGCCAGGTAGCTCTCGCTCGCCCGCTCCCGCAGCGACCTCATCACCGCGTACAGGTCCGACCGCAGCTCACCCGTGTCCGGCAGCGCCTCGCTCTGCCTCGCGTCGTAGGCGTCCAGCGCCGCCTTCACCAGCTGTGCCTTGTTCCGCCACCGGCGGTAGATCGTCGCCTTGCTCGCCTGCGCCCGCGCCGCCACCGCGTCCATCGTCAGCGCCGCGTACCCCGCCTCACCCAGCAGCTCGATCACCGCCGCCAGGATGGCGTCCTCTCGTTCCTTCCCTCTCACCACGAGCCGTAGTGTACGAAACGGTTTCGTACACTTCAAGCGATCAAGGAAGGCCCGCCGTTGCGTGCGATATCCCCTTGTTCTGTACCTAGTGGTATGTACAGTGACGGCATGCAGGCGATGCAGTACGAGATCACGCTGCCGGCGGACTACGACATGGGGATCATCCGGGAGCGGGTGGCGACCAAGGGGCCGCTGCTGGACGACTTCCCGGGGCTGGGCCTGAAGGCGTACCTGGTGCGGGAGCGCGCCGACGGCTCGCCGGTGAATCAGTACTCGCCGTTCTATCTCTGGCGGACGGTGGCGGGCATGAACACCTTCCTGTGGGGCGACGGGTTTCGCGGGCTGTGTGAGTCGTTCGGACGGCCGGTGGTGCAGCAGTGGACGGGCCTGGCGTTCCTGCGCGGACCAGCCACGACGCCGACTCGGGCGGGCAAGGTGACGCGCAGGATCACGCCGGAGGAGATTCCGGACGCAGTGGCCGAGCTGAAGGTCGAGGACGGCGTGCATTCCGTGGCGCTGGCGGTCGACACCCGGGGCTGGGAGCTCGTCCGGTTCACGCTGTACGAGGACAATCCGGCGGCGGAGTACACGGTCCGCCACCTGTCGACGCCGGAGCTGGATCAGCTGCCGGTTGGCAGGCACTGGTGATCCGCACGGTCCTCGGTGACGTCGACGAGCTGGGCGTGACCAATTCGCACGACCACCTGTTCCTGGCCAGTCGAGTGCTCCCGGGCCAGGAGCTGGACGACGTCGAGGCGGCTTTCGTTGAGCTGCAACGGTTCCGCCAAGCCGGCGGGCACACCGTCGTGCAGTGGACGCCGGCCGGTATGGGGCGGCGCCTCGACGCCCTGCCGGAGTTGTCCCGGCGCACCGGAGTCACGATCGTCGCGGCGACGGGCCTGCACCAGCCCCAGCACTACGACCCGGAGTGGCTCCGGAAGTCCTTGCCACGGCTGGAAGAACTGTTCGTAGCCGACATCACCGAGCGCCGCGCCGGCCTGATCAAGGTGGCCGGCGGCTTCCACGGCCTCGACCCGCACGCCGTGCACACGATGACCGCCGCCGCCCGCGCGCACCACGCCACCGGCGTGCCCGTGAGCGTCCACCTGGAACTGGGCACCGCGGCGTTGGACGTGCTGGATCTGTTGTGCGACAGACTCGAAGTGCCGCCGCACCGGGTGATCCTCGGGCACCTCAACCGGTTCCCGGACCGCTGGGTGCAGCACCGGGCCGCCGAGGCCGGCGCGTTCCTGGCGTTCGACGGGCCCTCCCGCGCCAACCACGCCACCGACTGGATGCTGCCGACCTCGTTGGCCGACCTCGCCGACGCCGGGCACGCCGCCCAACTCTTGTTGGGTGGCGACACGACGACAGCCGCGGCAAGGGGAGCGCCGGGCATGTCGTACCTGCTGACGCACATCCGCCCGCGCCTCGAACCCGAACTGGCGACCCAGATCTTCGTCACGAACCCCAGACGGGCGTTCTAGGCGGCCGCCCCGACCAACGCAGTGGTGTCGGCGGCGGAGCGGGTGAGCACCTGCGCGCTGTGCCAGCCGGCCGGAACCTGCTGTGCCAGCAGGGATTCCCGGAATCGGGCGGCCCGGCGCACGTGCCGGTCGAACGAGCGCCGGCGCAGCACTCGGCCGCGGCTGTGCTGGCCCCGGATCGCCTGCTCGGCGGTGACGTCCAGCCACAGCATGCGGACCGGGCGGCGGGTCACCAGGCCGAGAGCCACGAGCCAGGCTCGGGTCGTGGCCCGGGTCGACGGCTCCTGCACGACGAGCGGGCCCCGGCCGAACGCGGCGCGGGCGACGCGGATGCGCTGCCACACATGGACAACCGGCCGGTAGTACCGGTACGGCGTCCCGGCCGGCAGCAGCGCGGCCAGTCCCGCCCGCACCTGGTCGGGGTCCAGCACGGTCATGGCGTCGGCGAAGCGGCCGAGCAAGGTGCTCTTGCCCGCGCCGGGCAACCCGGCCACGACCAGGAGATCGCGCCGGCCCAGTTCGATGGTGATGCGCTCCCTCATGCCCGGACAACGCGCCGGCCAGAGTAATGGTTCCTTTACCGAGCACTCACAGGAAGTCCCGCCAGAACGGGACCGTCGCCACCGGGTCCGCCTCCGATACGGGGCCGCCGAACTCGCGGTGGATGTAGTCGGCGAGATCGACGCCGTAATAGATGATGTCGGTCTGGTACACCGAGAGCACGGGATGGCCACAACTGCCGCTACCGGCCGGCAGGTAGCGGTGGGCGAACACCGGCACGAGCTGCGGCACGTCGGCGAGGTGCCGGCGGGCGACGGCCAGGCGCTCGGGGACCGTGTGTGGCCGCGGACCCCAGGCGGTGTCCCACATGACGTTGTGCTCGACGTCGAACAGCACCCCTTCGACCGGCCAGTCCAACATGCGCCGCAGCTCGGCCGGATCGCCGCCCCGCCAGTCGGGCCAGCCGCGCTGCCGGTCGTCGTCCACGGGGAGCGCGGCGGCGAGGAAGGCACGGTGATCGTCGGCGAATGTGAACCCGTACGCGGCCTCGACCTGGGCGAACTCGTCGTCGGTGAGTCCGGGCGTGAGCCGGCAGCAGTCCAGTGCGGCCAGCCGGGCCGCAGCATCCCTCACATGGGGCATCTGGTCGCACCCTCCGCCATCTTTATCGATTCGTGCTCGTTGTGGTCGACAACATATGCCACCTTATGAGAGCGCTTCCAGCCGCCACTGCGCGCCTGTCCGTGTGTGCTCAGTGAGGAGAGACCGTGTTCGCACGTCGCTGGCTGGGCGTAGCCGCAGCCATGAGCCTTGCCGCCACCGCGTTGATCCCGACATCCGTGTCCGCCGCACCCCAGGCCGCCTGCCCGTGGGTCGGCTCGACCGCACCGGTGCCGCAGCGAGTCGCCCAGGTGCTGGCCCAGATGAGCCAGGCCCAGAAGATCAGCCTGCTGCACGGCTCCGGCGGCGGCTACGTCGGCAACACGCCGGCCATTCCCGCGCTCTGCATCCCGGCCCTGGGACTGGAGGACGGCCCGGCCGGCGTCGGCGAGAACCTGGGCGGCGTCACCCAGCTGCCCGCGCCGGTCGCGGCCGCCGCGACCTGGGACGTCGACGCCGAGAGCCAGTACGGCCAGCTCGTCGGCAGCGAGGAGGCCGGCAAGGGGGCCAACGTCAACCTCGGCCCGACCGTCAACATCATCCGCGACCCGCGCTGGGGCCGCGCCTTCGAGTCGCTGTCGGAGGACCCGTACCTGGCCGGGCAGCTCGGCGCCGCCGAGATCCGCGGCGTGCAGGGCACCGGGGTGATGGCGCAGATCAAGCACATCGGCGTCTACAACCAGGAAACCAACCGGAACACGCCGTCCGACAACGCCATCGTCGACAACCGCACGCTGCAGGAGATCTACCTGCCGCAGTTCCAGATCGGCGTGCAGCAGGGCGCGGCGTCGTCGGCGATGTGCTCCTACAGCACGGTCAACGGCACCTACGCGTGCCAGAACTCGGCACTGCTCAACGGCCCGCTGCGCACGCAGTTCGGCTTCCCCGGCTTCGTGACCTCGGACTGGGGCGCCACGCACTCCACGGTCGCGTCGGCCAACGCCGGCATGGACCAGGAGATGCCCGGCGGCGACTACTTCGGCAACGCGCTGCAGACGGCCGTGCAGAACGGCCAGGTCTCGCAGGCGACGTTGAACACCATGGTGAGCCGGATCCTGACCGAGATGTTCGCCTTCGGCCTGTTCGACAACCCGCACACCGGCAACACCGGCGCGACGGTCACGTCCACCGGGCACAAGACGGCGGCCCGGCAGATCGCCGCCGAGGGCACGGTGTTGTTGCGTAACAACAATGTCCTGCCGTTGAACACCTCCTCTGTGCATTCGATCGCCGTGATCGGCGCGGACGCCAGCGCCTCGCCGCAGACCGCGGGCGGCGGCAGCGCGAGGGTCAACTCCTCCGGCACGGTCACGCCGCTGCAGGGCATCACCAGCCGCGCCGGCTCCGGCGTCAGCGTGCAGTACGCGCCCGGCGACAACTCCGGCAACATCGGCCAGGCCGTCACGCTGGCGCAGAACTCGACCGTGGCGATCGTGTTCGCCAGTTACAACGAGTCCGAGGGCAGCGACATCGGCGGCATCGACCTGCCCGGCGTGCAGAACCAGCTGATCACGCAGGTGGCCGCGGCCAACCCGAACACCATCGTGGTGCTCAACACCGGCTCGGCCGTGACGATGCCGTGGGTGAACAACGTCGCCGGCATCCTGGAGGCCTGGTACCCGGGCCAGGAGGACGGCAACGCCATCGCCTCGGTGCTGTTCGGCGACACCAACCCGTCCGGCAAGCTGCCGGTGAGCTTCCCCAAGAGCCTGGCCGACGTGCCGGCGCACACCCAGGCGCAGTGGCCGGGCAGCAACGGCACCGTGCAGTACTCGGAGGGTGTGAAGGTCGGTTACCGCTGGTACCAGGCGCAGAACATCGCCCCGCTTTTCCCATTCGGTTTCGGTCTGTCCTACACCAGCTTCGCCTTCAGCAACCTCCAGGTCGGCGCTCTGGACGGCCATGGCAAGGCGACGGTGACCGCCACTGTCACCAACACCGGCAGCCGCGCGGGTTCCGAGGTCGCGCAGCTGTACGTGGGGGATCCGGCCACCACCGGCGAACCGCCGTTGCAGCTCAAGGGTTTCGACCGCGTCACCCTGCAACCCGGCGCCAGCACGACGATCAGCTTCCCGCTGACGCTGCGTGATCTGGCGTACTGGAACAACGGCTGGACCACGGCTGTGGGCTCGTACCGGATCGCCGTCGGCGACACCTCCGCCAACCCGCAGCTGTCCGGCACGTTGACGGTCAACAGCACCAACGCCGGCAACACCGTCACCGTGACGAATCCCCAGGGCATGAGCAGCCCGGTCGGAACCGCGGTCAGCCTGCCCGTCCAGGCCACGGATTCGGCGTCCGGGCAGACCCTGACCTTCACCGCGACGGGCCTGCCGGCCGGGCTGACGATCGCCAGCAACGGCACGATTTCCGGCACCGCGACGACCGGCGGCACCAGCACCGTGACCGTCACGGCGACCGACACCACCGGCGCCTCCGGCGAAACCACGTTCGTCTGGACGGCCACGACCGGCAACGGCGGCGGCACCGGGCACACCGGTGCGATCGTCGCCGGCGTCGGAACCAACCTGTGCGTGGACGTCCGCTCGGCCAGCACGGACAACGGCACCCCGGTGCAGATCTACACGTGCAACGGCACGACCGCGCAGAGCTGGACCGTCGGCTCGGACGGCTCCGTGCAGGCGCTGGGCAAGTGCATGGACGTCTCCGGCGCCGGCACGGCGAACGGCACCAAGGTCCAGCTCTACGACTGCAACGGCACCGGCGCGCAGCAGTGGCAGCCGCAGGCCAACGGCGCGCTGGTGAACACGAATTCCGGGCGCTGCCTGGATGATCCGTCGGCGTCGACGACGAACAGCACGCAGTTGCAGATCTGGGACTGCAACGGTCAGCCGCAGCAGCGCTGGCAGCTGCCGTCCTGACGCAACACGCCCCGGGCCGGCACCCCGTCGGCCCGGGGCTCGGCCGCTACGGTGCCGTACGTGATCGAATCCGACTACCTCGACAGCACAAGGACTTCGTACGACACCGCAGCGGCCGCCTACGCCGACATGCTCCGTGGCGCGATGGACGAGATGCCCTTCGACCGGGCCATGCTCACGGTGTTCGCTGAGCACGTCGGGCACGGCCCGGTGGCCGACATCGGCTGCGGCCCCGGCCGGGTCGCCATCTACCTGCACAAGCTCGGCGTGGACGTGTTCGGCATCGACCTGTCGCCGGGCATGGTCGAGGTGGCCCGCCGGGACTACCCGCAACTGCGGTTCGAGGTCGGCTCGATGCTGGACCTCGACCTGCCCGACGACAGTCTGGCCGGCGCGCTGGCGTGGTACTCGCTCGTGCACACGCCGTTGGACTTGCTGCCGAAGGCCTTCGCGGAGTTCCACCGGGTGCTCCGGCCCGGCGGCTACCTGATGGTCGCGTTCAAGGCGGGCGAGCTCCAGACCCATCTTTCCCATGCGTACGGCCATGATCTGTCGCTGGAGGTGTACTGGCACCCGCCGCGGCGGATGAGCGAGCTGGCCGCCGCGGCCGGCCTCACCGAGGTCGCGATGCTGACCCGGGCGCCGGGCGCGATGGAGAAGGGCCCTCAGGGCTACCTGCTCGCCCGGAAGTAGTCCGTGACGGACTAGTACAGTACGAATCCGTGCCGACCCGCGGGCAGCTCACACCACTGACCATCGCCGTCCTCGCGCTGCTGGTCGAGGAGCCGATGCACGCCTACCGGATGCAGCAGCTGATGAAGGAACGCGGCGTGCAGCTGGTGGTCAACGTCCGCAACCGGTCCGGCCTGCACGCCGCGATCGACCGGCTGGCCCGGGACGAGCTGATCCGGGTGCACGCCGTCGAGCGCGACTCCCGCCATCCCGAACGCACCGTCTACGCGGTCACCGACGCCGGCCGCGATGCGCTGCTGACCGGACTGAAGGACAGCATTGCCGCCCCGGCGCAGGAGTTTCCGCTGTTCCCGGCGGTCGTGTCGTTCCTGCATCTGCTCGACCCACAGGACGCACGGACCCAGCTGGAGCGTCGCGCCGAGGCGTTGGAGCAAACCCTCGGCGCGACGCGAGCCGTGCTCGACGCCTCCCGCACCGCCCACGTGCCGCGGCTGCACCTGCTGGAGCACGAATACCTGCAAGACGTCACCGCCGCCGAGCTGTCCTGGGTACGGGGAGTCGTCGCCGACCTCGGCAACGGATCACTCGATTGGCCGATGCCGCCGACCGGGTGATCTCCCGACGCTGAACCGTGGGGGCTCCGCCTGACGGACCGTCGCGATCCGCTGACCGTCGAGATCACCGCGGACTGGGTGGAACTCGCCGACGCGAAGCCGATGAGGTGAAGCTCAAGTGGCGCGACGCCGAAACGCCCTGACCACGGCGGCCAGGGCGTAGGACCGGGTTTCTAGCGGCGCTTGGCCAGGATGTCGACGCCGAGGGCGGCGCGCAGCGCGGCGTTGCGCAGGTACAGGCCTGCCCACACCAGGATCGCGATGTAGACCGGGAACAGCAGGGTGGAGAACAGCGGCGCCTCCAGCCGCAGGTTCGAGCAGAACGCGCCGCCCAGATACGCGGTCTGCACGATCGCGCCCAGCACCGCGGTCTTCGGGATCACGTACAGCACCAGGCAGCCCAGCTCCAGCAGGCCGATGACGGTGGCCTGGTAGGCGGGGAAGCCGGCCTGCTGGAAGGCCTGCACGACGAAGTCGGGGTTCATCAGGTGCAGCGTGGCGTCGAACAGCAGGAACGCCACGGCGGCGACGCTGATGCCACGGCCGATCTTGGTGGCGACGGGGGTCTTGACGGTCTTGGCGGTGGTGACGGCGGCGGTGCTGGCGATCGCGGTCATCTCGGGGCTCCGTTCACGGGGTCTGTCCGGCTCTCACCCCTGCGTCGAACGACACCCTCCCCGGATCGACAAGCCGCCTGAACTTTTTCAGGAGATCTTTCCGAACGTCGCCAGCAGGCCCGCCTTGATCTCCGGCCGACCGGCCGCGACCAGCAGAAACGTCGCCTCACGGACCAGCCGCTGGCCGTGCTGGCCGGCCAGGATCGCCGCACTGCCGGTCGCCGCGACCACCGCGCCGGCCGACCGGTAGGCCAACTCCGCGGCCGCGACCCGGGCCGCCGGCATCGACGCCTGGTCGATCAGTCCGCCGTCCAGGCGGTCGCGGGCGTCGCCGATCTCCTTGCGCAGCCGGTCCGCGACCGCGCCCTGACCGGCCTCCTCGACCAACCGGGCCGCCCGCTCGGCCAGGCCCAGCGGGGCGCAGCCGTTGAGCCGGGACGCGAAGGCCGCGTTGCCGGCGATGAACTCCTCGTGCGACACCGTCGCGTAGATCCGCTCGTCCGGGACGAAGAAGTCGGTGAGGGTCAGGTGCACGGTCGCCGTGCCCTGCGCCGCGACCAGCGTCAGCGGCCGCACCGTCAGGCCCGGGGCCTCCACCGCGTCGATCACGGCGCTGATCACCGTGTCGCCCTCGCGGCCGGCGAGCTGCAGCAGGTCGATGATGCCCCAGCCGCTGACGAACGGCGCCTCGCCGTCGAACACGTAGCCGCCGTCGACCCGTCTGGCCCGCATCCTCGGCTCCGGCGGGATCACCGCCGCGTACGCCACGCCGCCGCGCAGCCGGCCCGCCGCGAGCTCGTCCAGGTACCGCTCGCGCAGCGGCTCGTTCGTCGACGCGTAGATGCCGCGGGTCAGGCCCAGGTGCTGGATCCAGGTGAACATCGTGCTCAGGCAGCCGCCCGCGAAGGCCTCCAGGATGGCCACCGTCTCCGGCAGGCCGAGGGCGTCGTCCACCGAGATGCCGTAGAAGCCCTCCGCCGCGAGCAGGTCGAAGTGACCGCGCGGCACCACGCCGGCCAGGTCCACCTCGGCCGCGGCCGGGAACAGCACCTCGTCTGCGATGGCCCGTGCGCGGGCGACCAGCTCAGTCACATCCGTCAACTTAGGTCGGTCAGGTTCTCCGCGCACCGGATCAGCAACATTGTGAGCCGGCCCCGGTCGTCCGGGCCGAGCCCGGCGAGCATCCGGCCCTCCACCGCCGTCATCACCTTCTCGGCCTGTTCCAGTCGCTGCCGGCCCAGGTCCGTCAGCCGGGCCGGGCGGGCCCGTCCGGTGACTGCCTTGTCCGCGACCACCACCAGGCCGTTGCCGCGCAGGCCCGAGAGCACGTCCTGCAGCGACTGCCGGGTGACGAAGCAGAGCCGGGCCAGCTCCGCCGACGACGCGCCGGGGTGTTCGGACAGCGCGTTGAGCACCGCGTACTGGGCGACCGACAGGCCGGTGTGGCGCAACTCCTCGTCCGAGGCGTGCCGCAGCAGCTGCTGGACGCGCTTGACCAGGTAGCCGGGGCGGAGCTCGGTGTGCCGGGCTTGACTCATGTCAGGATCCTGACACACAATCGGCCATGTAAGGAACCTGACATCCAAGGAGTGGGACGCCGTGGCCACCACCATCGCCGTCGACCAGCCGGTGACGACCCTGATCAACATCTTCACCGTGCGCCCGGAGCGGCAGGCCGAGCTCGTCGAACTGTTGGCCCGCGCCACCGAGGAGGTCATGGCCGGGCTGCCCGGGTTCGTGTCCGCCAACATCCACGCCAGCACCGACGGCGTGCGGGTCGTCAACTACGCCCAGTGGACCGACGCCGCGGCCTTCCGGGCCATGCTCGCCAACCCCGTCGCCCAGCCCCATCTGGCCGCCGCCGCCGAGATCGCCGAGTCCTACGAGCCGCACCTCTACGCCGTGGAATCCGTGCACTGAATTCAACGAATTGAAAAGGCCCGGCCGGCGTCGCGCCGACCGGGCCTTTCCGGAATCAGTACGTCACGGTCTGCCAGCTGCCGCAGTTGTCCGGGTCGTGCCGGACGTCCCGGCACGCCTGGAACGAAATCTTGCCGCCGGAACCGGTCACCGGATAGGAGCCGCAGTGCCCGTTCCCGCCGGTGAATTCGGCGCGGTTGGTCGGCTGGCTGTGGCTGCTGCCCGGATTCCACCACGCGTACGGCGCCCAGCCGTCCGCGTTGGTGTCACACACGCTGAGGTGGTGCGATCCCGTCGTGTAGCAGACGCTGGAACCCGTGGTCGACGAGCAGGTCGTCGCGGCGGGCGCGGCCACCGCGGTCGCCGCGCCGACGCCGAACAGCGCCGCGGCCGGAATCGCCACGAGCAGGCCGGCGCGCAATGCCCCACTGATCACTGTGTACCCCCGTCTTTCGACTGAATGGGTCGTTCGAATGGCGACGGGACCCCTATCCCTCTCCCGTCTTCTCGATCATTGCACCGCGTCCGCGGCTTTCGGGACGTTTTCGTGAACAAACCATGAAGTCACCCGATCAGACGTGCGAGGGAAAGGGTTCGAGGCGGGTCACTCGGACGGATGGCTCAACGCGTTGGGCGTTCCGGCATTGCCGTGATCTGGCGGCGCGGGACACGCTAGCGTGGACGCCATGGGGCTCTCCGCGGCAGAACTCTTCGACGAACTCGGCAAGGACTACGAGAAGGCGTTCGCCGGCTTCGCCGCGCAGCGCGAAGAACTCGACTGGCTGCTCACCGAGCTGCCCGGCCACGCCAGGGTGCTCGACGTCGGCTCCGGCACCGGCCGCCCGACCGCCGAGCTGCTGACCGCCGCCGGCCACGACGTCACCGGCGTCGACGTCTCGCCGCGCATGGTCGAGATCGCCCGTGAGCAGGTCCCGGCCGCCCACTTCGAGGTCGCCGACCTGCGCACGCTGGCCTATCCCGCCGGCACGTGGAACGCCGTGATCGCGTTCTACCCCTTGCTCCAGCTCACCCGCGCCGAGATCGACGCCGCCCTGGCCAGGTTCGCCGACTGGCTGACGCCCGGCGGGGTCTTCCTGATGGCCACCGTGCCCGCCGACATCGAGGGCATCGAGATCGAGTTCCTCGGCCAGCCGGTCGCCGGCGTGAGCAGCTATCCGGTGGAGGTGTTCCGCGACCGGCTCACCGCCCTCGGCCTGGAGGTCGTGCGGGACCGGGTCGTCGAGTTCCAGCCCAACCACATGACCGCGAGCCCCGAGCAGGACCTGTTCATGGCCGCCCGCAAGCCGTAAATCGATCGACGGGGTGGCCAGAATCGGCGTCATGGGGTCGGTTCTGGTCAACTTCGTGTACGCGCACGCGGTGGGGCACGCGGTCGAGGCCCTGCAGTACGCGCTCAACTACCACGCGGCGGATCCGACCCGGCGGATCGGCGTGGTGCTGAACGCGGACACGCCGGCGGAGATGGCGACGTGGTGCCCGTTCATCGACGAGGTCCACACGATCCGGCTCGACCTGTTCGACCCGGCCACGGACACCCGGGACCAGCTCGGCAAGATCGGCCAGGACTGGGAGCACGTCGTCAGCGACATCCGGTCGGCGCAGCCGGCGCAGCGGGAGTTCTTCCCGGGGCTGGCGGCGTACTACGACCAGGCGGACGCCTACTTCACCGGCACGAGGGGCTGGGCGGGCCGGCAGCCGCCGTCATACGAACCGAGACAGCCGCTGCGGCTGGACCTTCCCCGAGCGGAAGCCAGGAGCGGGTTCACGGTGCTGCTCGGCGGCAGCGCGGAGCGCCACATGTACCCGACGGTCACGTCCTGGCGGCTGATCCTGACCGCGCTGGCGGACCGCTTCCCGGGCACCGAGTTCCGGCTGCTGGGCAAGCTGGCCGAGGACGGCCGGACCAGCACCACCTACGGCCGCGACGAGTACGAGCGGCTCGCGGCGGCGGTGCCCGGTGCGCGGCTGGCGTTGGACCTACCGCTGCGGGACCAGTTGTGCCTGGTCGGCGCGTCGAAGGTCTTCCTGTCACCGCACACCGGGTTCGGCATGGCCGCGCTGGCCACCGGCACTCCGTGGTTGTGCCTCGCGGGCAACCGCTGGCCCGAGTTCTGGTTCAACGACGGCGTGCCGTTCTACTCCGTCCTGCCGGACCGCGCCCGATTCCCCAGCTACACCCTTCTCGGTCCGGACCCGGAGCTCGTCGACGACGAGGGACCGCGCACGCCGAGCATGTCGGCCGCCCGCGTCCGGGCGGACCTGCCGGAACTGCTCGACGCCGCGACGCTCCTTCACGACGGCGACCTGGACTACGCGGCCGCGCTCGCCGGCCACCGCGACCGGCTGCTCCGGTGCTGGGGCGGCGACCGCTCGATGATGTGGTCGATCGACAACGTGCTGCTCAGCTGACCGCCGCCAGCAGGGCGCTGCGCTGCGCGGAGCCGACGCCGCCCACCCGGCGCGACTCGGCGATCTCGCAGCCGCGCATCAGCTCGGCGGCCCGCACCGGGCCGACCCCCGGTAACGCCTTGATGACGGCGATGATCCGCGTTTTCCGGACCACTTCGTCGGTTTCGGCGCGTTCGAACACTTCCGGCAGCTGCACGGTCCCCGCCTTGAGGCCGGCCAGCAGCTCGGCACGGGCCTTGCGGGCTCGCTGAGCCTTGGCCAGCGCGTCGGCACGCTGCTGGGCCGTGAGTGCGGGCAGAGCCATGGTGATCCCTTCGACGTCGATGCTGTGCCTTGCGGCGACCTCCGATAATGGCCTCGACCGGGCCGCCGGCACGGACATTCGACGATCTGCGCAAGAAACCACCCGGTCAGCGCAATGCGGATGACCTCATGGTGAGAGTTCCGGCCACCGCGTCCAGGTCCGCGACCAGCCCCAGCGGCACCGTGAGCGCCGCGGGGCAGTGTCCGAAGCCCAGTTCCCACGCGATGGGCACGCCGAGGCCGCCGAGCCGGTCGAGCAGCGTCGCGCGCACGTGCGCGAGCTCGCCGCAGTCGGCCCACGACCCGAGCGCGATGCCGGTGACGCCGTCGAACCAGCCGGCACGCAGCAGCTTCGTGACGATCGCGTCCAACCGGTACGGATCCTCGTTCACGTCCTCGAGGACCGCGATGGCGCCGTCCGGCGCCGGCAAGGCCGCCTTCGCGGCCAGGCCGGCGGCCAGCAGGCTCGCGTTGCCGCCCACAACCACACCGGAGGCCTTGCCCGCAACCAGCGGGCCCGCGCCCGGCCGGGTCAACACCCGAACGGCGTCAGGATCGAACAGGGTCGAGCGAAGGTGTCGTTGGGCCTGCTCGTCGGCGGTGAACGCCAGCGTCGCCAGCATGGGCGCGAACAACGTCACCAGGCCGAGCCGGGCGCCGATGAACTCGTGCAGCACGGTCACGTCGCTGGAGCCGGCGAACACCTTCGGCCCGGCGGCGGCCATCGCCGACCAGTCGACGAGGTCCACCATCCGCAGGCAGCCGTAGCCGCCGCGGACGCAGAACACCGCCGCCACTTCCGGGTCGCACCAGGCGTCCTGGAGGTCGGCGGCCCGGTCGGCGTCGGAGCCGGCGAGGTAGTCCAGCGTGGGATGCCGGTCCAGCACGTGCTTGCCGACCCGCACCCGCAGCCCCCACGACTGCACGATGTCGATGCCGGCCTGGAGCACCTCGGGCGGCGGTGGCCCGGCCGGCGCCACCAGGGCGACAAGGTCTCCGGGGCGCAGCCGCTCGGGTCGGATACGCTCGGCAGCTCCCGAGGTCTGGCCGCTCCGCCCGATGACGCTCGACGAGCCCGATTCCGAGGTTCGGCCACGCCGCCCGATGACACTCGACCGACCCGGTGCCGAAGCCGGCCCGAGCCGCCCGATCACCGCCGACGAGCCCGATTCGGGCCCGCCGCCGTCGTTTCCGGTCACGTGCGCAACGCCAGCCGCGGCACGTTGTCCGGCTCGAAGCCCAGCACCTGCCCGTAGAACGACAGCTCCGCCTCCAGCGCGGCCTTGATCGTCTCGGCCCGGCGGAAGCCGTGCTGCTCCCCGGGGAAGCCGATGTAGGCGTGCCGGATGCCGCTGCCCTCGATGGCCCGCGCGAACGCCTCGGTGTGCGCCGGCGGGCAGACCTCGTCCTCCAGGCCCTGCAGCAGCAGGATCGGCCCGGTCAGCCGCTCCGGCCGCTCGCTGGGCGACCGCTCGATGTAGACCTCACGGGCGGTGTCCAGCGGGCCGATCAGCCCGTCCAGGTAGCGCGACTCGAAGTCGTGGGTCTCGCCGCTGGCGAAGGAGACCATGTCGATGGCCGGGAACATCGCGTTGCCGCAGGCGAACGGCGACGGCATGGTCATCGCCGCGGCGGTGGTGTAGCCGCCGGCGCTGCCGCCCCGGATCGCCAGCCGCGCCGGGTCGGCGGTGCCCTCGTCGGCCAGCGCCTGGGCGACGGCGGCGCAGTCCTGCACGTCGACCACGCCCCACTGGCCGCGCAGCCGCTCCCGGAACTGCCGGCCGTAGCCGGTGGAGCCGCCGTAGTTGACCGCGACCACGCCGATGCCGCGGCTGGTGAAGTACGCGAAGTTCAAGCTGAGCGTGCCCTCCACGCTGCCGGTCGGGCCCCCGTGCACGTGGATCAGGTACGGCGGCAGCTCGCCCTCGGGGGCGGCGTAGTCCGGGTTGGTCGGCGGGTACACGAACGCGGGAATGCGCTCTCCGTCCGGGCTGGTGAAGATCCGCTCCTGCGGCGTCGGCAGGTAGGCCTCGTCCAGCGGCAGCGGTTCGCCCGCGGTCAGCTCCGTCGACTCGCCGGTGGCGAGGTCCAGCCGGACGACCACGGCCTCGGTGTGCGGGCCGGCGGCGATGCCGACGACCACGCCGTTCTCGGCGGCGATCTGCCCCACCCACACCGGCAGGTCCGTCTCCACGTCGGTGACGGTGCCGCTGCGCTCGTCCAGCACGGCCAGCGCGGTCCCGCGCACGATGACGTGCCGGCCGTTGCCCAGCGGCGCGAACCAGCTGCTGCCCAGCCGCCACAGCGGCCCGCCCAGCTCCTCCTCGCACGGCGCGAGGTTGGTCGCGGCGCCGTCCAGCGTGACCCGGTGCAGGTTCCACCAGCCCTGCGGATCGGTCAGCGCCAGCAGCGAATCCGGGCCTTCCCAGCGGAACTGGCACACCGCCTCGGCCGGGCCGCCGGCGATCACGCGGTGCTCGCCGACCTTGCCGTCCTCGGTCAGCTCGGCCACGCACAGCTCGGTGCCGTCCCACGGCATCGCCGGGTGGTTCCAGCCCAGCCACGCCACGTGCCGGCCGTCCGGGGACGGCTTCGGCGCGGACATGAAGTGGTGGCTGGCGGCCAGCACCCGCACCTGCTGCGAGCCGTCCAGCGGCAGCGCCACCAGGTCCCGGCGCACGTCCACGGAGGCGTCGCTGAGCTGCGTCTCCCGCACGCACCACAACTCGGTGCCGTCGGGGCTCGCGGTCAGGTCGGCGTAGCGGTCGCCGTGCTCGCGGGCCGGCTCCGGGCTGATCGGTCCCGGCGTGGCGTCGGCGTCGTCCGGGTCCACTGCGTACACCCGCTGGTCGACCCAATGGGTGAAAACGATCTTGCCGCCGACGAAGGCCCACGGCCGGCCGCCGTACTCGTGCACGCGGTTGCGGACGTTCCACGGCGCGCCGAGGACCTGCCGCGGCTGCTCGCCCGGCCTGCCGGCACGCATGAGGGCAACCCGGCCGCCCTCGTCGGGCCGGCTCTCGGCCCACCACGTCTCCCCGTCGCGCAGGTCGACCCACTGCACCGACCCGCCGGCCGCGGCCACGTCCTGCGCGGCGAGCGGGGACACCCAGGTTCCGTACGACGCGATCTTCACCACGACACGACCCTAGCCAACCCTGGCCACCCCATGGCGGGCCCATCCACAACTGTGAACGGGAGGGGACATGCGGCCGCCGCGGGCCGCATACCTTAGGGTCGTAAGCGCCATGGCTCGTGTCATTCATGTATTCCGCCAGCCCGACCGGTTCGTAGCGGGAACCGTCGGGGAACCTGGTGACCGCACCTTCTACCTGCAGGCGGCCGAGGACGGCCGGCTGGTCAGCGTGGTGCTGGAGAAAACGCAGCTGTCCGTGCTCGCCGACCGGATCGGCTCGCTGCTGGAGGAGGTGCAGCGGCGGTTCGGCGCCGAGGTGCCCGAAAGCGCGCCCGACGACCTGGTCGACACCGAGCCGCTCACGGTGCCGGTCGAGGAGGAGTTCCGCGTCGGCACGATGGGCCTGGGCTGGGACGCCGAGTCCACCGCGGTGGTGGTGGAGCTGTTGGCCGCCACCGAGGACGAGGTGGACGAGGCCGTCGTGCTCGACGACACCGAGGAGGGCCCGGACGCGGTCCGGGTGTTCCTCACGCCGCCGGCCGCCCGCGCCTTCGCCGTGCGCGCCGACCGGGTCGTCAACGCCGGCCGCAAACCCTGTCCGCTGTGCGAGGAGCCGCTCGACCCCAGTGGTCACGTCTGCCCGAGGCAGAACGGCTACCGCCGCACCGAGGACAGCTGAGCCCGCGGTGCTGCCCACCGACCCCGGGGCGCTGGAGCTGGTCGAGCGCGGTCGGATCGAGGTGACGGGCCGGCTGGTGGACGCGTCGAACGCGACGCTGTTCGGCACCATCAGCCACCACGGCGTGCAGGCCAACTGCGTGTACAAGCCGATCAACGGCGAGCGGCCGCTGTGGGACTTCCCGGACGGCACGCTGGCCGGCCGCGAGGTCGCCACCTACCTGGTGTCCAAGGCGGCCGGCTTCGACCTGGTGCCGCCCACGGTGTTACGGCCGGGCCCGTTCGGGCCCGGCATGGTGCAGCTGTGGGTGGACACCGACGAGGACGCCGACCTGATCGACATCGTGGCGGCCGACGAGGTGCCCGAGGGCTGGCGGGCCGTGCTGCACGCCACCGACCGGTACGGCGACCCGGCCGTGCTCGCGCACGCCGACCACCCCCGGATGCGGCTGATGGCGGCGATGGACGTCGTCGTCAACAACGCCGACCGCAAGGGCGGGCACGTGCTGCACACCGCGACCGACGCGGTGTACGGCGTCGACCACGGCATCTGCATGCACGCCGAGAACAAGCTGCGGACCGTGCTGTGGGGCTGGCTCGGCGAGCCGCTGCCGGCCGAGGCCGTGGAGGCGCTGCGCAAGCTGCGGGCCGGTCTGGACGGCGAGGTCGCCGAGCAGGTCGCCGAGCACCTGACCCGGCGCGAGGTGTCGGCGCTGATCACCCGCACCGATCTGCTGCTGGCCGCCGGCGTCTATCCGGAGCCGTCCGGCGAGTGGCCGGCGATCCCGTGGCCGGCCTTCTGACCCGCCGGTGATCAACGGCTAGCTGGCGCCGTCGCGGATCTGGCGGCTGCCCAGCGGGGCCTTGAGGGTCACGGTCGTCTCGAAGGTGGCGGCGATCATCGGCTGCTCGCCGCCGCAGTCCGCGCCGGGGACCTGGCCCAGCAGCACGGTGACGGTGACGGCGTCGTCGGCCTCGACGACGTCCACCCGGCCCAGCTTGGAGCAGTCGGCGCGGCCGCCCGCGGTGTACTGGACCACGAGCTCGTTGCCGGTGCCCGCGGCGGCCCGGTCGAACCGGGTCTTGCGCAGCTCGACGACGGTCGGGTCGGGGGTGGCCCGGTTGGGCCCGATCGGCGCGGCGCCGGTGGGCGGCGGCAGGCTGGTGGACGTCACCTGGCTCGCGCCGTTGCCGACGCCGGTGTTCGCGGCGCCGCAGCCCGCCAGGAGCAGCAGCAGGCCCAGCGCGGCGCCGGCGTGAATTCTTCGCATCATGTCTCCCGGACGGGGCCGGCCGGCTTTCGGTTGCACCAATGCCGGGGATGCCGGCGGCCGGCATCCCCGGGTCATCCGATCGGTCTACCGTGTCATCACGTGGAAATGTTGCGGACGGTGTTGTAGAGGCTCAACACCTGATTTCCGTAGTAGGGGGAGTACATGTACTGCGGAGACGCGTTGTACTTGAAGTCGTTGTGCCCGTTGATGTAGCCCCAATTCCCGTCGAACGACATCAGCCACGCCCCGCCGGAGGAGCCCCCGGTCATGTAGTTGACCATGTAGATGGTGTTGCCGCCGCCGTTGTAGGTGGGGCCGTTCTCGCCGACCAGGCAGCAGCCGTCGAACGGCGCGGCCTGCGGGTAGCCGAAGGCGTACACGTACTGCCCGATGGGGTAGTTCCACGCGATGCCCTGGCCGCCGAGGTAGTCGGTGATCCGCCAGCCGTTGGTGCGGTAGAGCACGGCGGAGCCGACGTCGTTGGCGAAGTCGTTGTTGTTGTTGAACCACGCCGTTGTGGTCCACAGCTGGTAGGCGTACCAGTAGCCGTACGGCGCGGAGCCGCTGGCGTAGTTCGGCACGAAGGTCCAGTTGCTGTTCCAGGCCTGGCCGTCGGACACGCAGTGGCCGGCCGTCCAGACCTCGGACTTGCCCTCGGTGTTGACGATCGTGGCCGAGCAGACGTAGTTGAGGCCGAAGCTGGTGAAGAACACCTTGCCGTAGGTGCGGGCGACCGGGTGGCCGACCGGGTAGTTCGGGTAGTACGCCGCCGGCGCGACGTCCGGCGAGCCGCCACCGCTCGCCGCCTTGGGCTCGGCCTTCGGCGCGGCCGCGGCGACCTGGCCGGCCGGTCCGGCCGGGCCCGTCGGCGCCGCCGACACCGTCCCGGTCCGGTTCTGCACGGCCGGGATCTCGCTCTCCGGTCTGGCCTGTCTCATGCGGTCCGGCGTCCAGTACGCGGCCAGCGCCTGCTCGTGCGCGTCGACGCCGGAACCGTGCGCCGTGGCGGCCACGTCCGGGCTGAGCCCGGCCGCCCCGGACACCACGTCGCCGCCGGTCGCGGCACTCGCGCCGGCGGCGGTCAGCGCCGTCCCGAGCAGGGCGGCCGCGGCCGCCGCGCCGAATGCGGATAATTTCATGAATTCGTTCCCCTCCGGAGAAATGAACTCGAAATTTGCCCGGCCAACGCTAGCGGCGTCACGGCGCACCGAAACGACTCCGTTCGGATATTCCGGACGGCCGGGCCGAAAGCGTCAAGGGTCGTTCACAATGAGCAAACAATGCGCTGGCCCGTACGATGCATGCACGGCAATTCCGCCGACCGGGTGGCGGGTACGGGAATTACCGACGTGATTCGCCTTGATTCGACCCTACGAACGGCCCCGGCCGGCCGGGCGTCGGTCACGGTCGCCGGCGGACGCAAGGGTGTGAGCCGGTCGTCTCACGCCGGATGGCGACAGTCACCGCGTCGCTACGGACGGCATCCGTAGCAAGGTTCGGCGTCTGTCAGCCCAGTTTGAGCAGCCGGTCGACCAGCACGACCGGGTCGGCCTGCGGCGCGCCCCACAGCACCCGCAGGTACAGCGGCGCCAGCACGATGTCGAAGACGTCCTCCGGCGCGGGCACATGCTCGCCGCGCGCGGCGGCACGGTCGAAGATCCCCTCTTGGATGGTGACGATGCGGCGCAGCAGGTGCGAGCTGCGTTCGGCGTCGGCCTCGGGCGTCGTCGGCAGCGAGCCGACCAGGGCGTGCAGGAAGGCGTGACCGAGGGGCGTGCCCAGGTCCTCGACCGCCGACTGCGCCCAGGCGATGAGGTCGCCGCGCAGGCTGCCGGTGTCGACGGGCGGCGAGTCCCGTTCCAGCCGCGTGATCGCGACGTCGGCGAGCAGGCCCTCGCGGGTGCCCCAGCGCCGGTAGACGCTGACCGGGTTGACGCCGGCGCGCCGCGCGACGGCCGGGATCGTCACCTCGGCCCCGGGGTCCTCCAGCAGCTCGAGCGCCGCCTGGTGGACCGCGGCCACGACACGCGCACTGCGCCCGCCGGTCCGCCGGATCGGTTCGCCATCTGCCACCCCCAACCGGCGGATCGCGCTGATGGGCGTCAGCCTCGGCGGCGTGCTCGCGCCACGGGCGGCCGCCTTCGAGCACCGACTGGCCGCGGTGATCGCCAACGACGGCGTCTACGACGCACGGGTGGCGTTCCTCAACGGCGTGCCCGACGAGGACACAGTGCGGCGGCTGCGCGCCGAGTCCGACCCCGAGCTCGACGAAACCCTCACAACCGCGATGGCGTCCAACGAGTCGATGCGGTGGGCGCTCAACCACGGCATGTTCGTCACGGCCACGCGGACGCCACGGCAGTTCCTGGCGAGCATGATCGACTACCACGTGGCCGACGGCATCGCCGAGCGGATCACGTGCCCGACCTTGGTCTGCAAGGCCGAGTCCGACCTGTTCTTCGCCGGCCAGCCCGAGGCCCTCTACGAACACCTGACCTGTCCGAAGACGCTGCTGGAGTTCACCGCGGCCGAGGGCGCCGACGCGCACTGCCACGTCGGGGCGCAGCGGCTGGCGTTCACCCGCATCTGCGACTGGCTCGACGACACGCTCGAAGTCGCCGGCGCGTGAGTGTCCGACCCGGATGGTTCCATTCGACGTATCGGTGCGAACCGATCCGAGGAGGGACCCACCATGCAGTACGCGTTGCTGATCGCCGGTGACCGCGAGCCCACGCCCGAGGAGCTGGCCCAGGGCTGCGGCGGGTGGTCGGAGGAGATGGAAGCCCGCGGTGTCGTCCGCGGCGGGGCCGGTCTGCGGCCGCCGACCGAGGCGACCACCGTGCGGGTGCGGGACGGGCAGGTGCTGCTGACCGACGGCCCGTTCGCCGACACCAAGGAGCAGATCGGCGGCCTGGTCCTGATCGAGTGCGCCGACCTGGACGAGGCGGTGGAGATCGCGTCGAAGCACCCGGCCGCCGGCTACGGGATGATCGAGGTGCGGCCGCTCTGGCAGCCGTGACCGACGTGCCGGCTGATCCGGGGCCGGTCGCGGCCGCGTTCCGCGAGGAGTGGGGCCGGGTCGTGGCGACGCTGATCCGGCTCACCGGCGACTGGGACCTGGCCGAGGAGTGCGCCCAGGAGGCGTTCGCGGCGGCGGTCCGGCAGTGGCCGGTCGAGGGCGTGCCGCGCAAGCCGGGCGCGTGGCTGACCACGATCGCCCGGCACCGCGCCACGGACCGAATCCGCCGGGAGGCGGTCGGCGCGGCCAAGCTCCGGGAGGTCGCGGTGACCGCGTACGAGCCTTCGGAACCCGTCGACGCAGTGCTGTTGAACGAGGCGGGCATCGAGGACGACCGGCTGCGGTTGATCTTCACCTGCTGCCACCCCGCGCTGGCGTTCGAGGCGCAGGTGGCGCTGGCGCTGCGCACGCTGGCCGGGCTGAGCATGGCGGAGATCGCCCGTGCGTTCCTCGTGCCGGAACCGACGATGGCACGGCGGGTGGGGCGGGCGAAGGCGAAGATCCGCAACGCCGGCATCCCGTACCGGGTGCCGCCGGCGCATCTGCTGCCGGAACGCACGACCGCGGTGCTGGGCGTGCTGTACCTGATGTTCAACGAGGGGTACAGCACGCCCGAGCGGCGGCCGCTGTGCGACGAGGCGATCCGGCTGGCCCGGCTGCTGGCGCAGCTGATGCCGGACGAGCCGGAGGCGGCCGGGCTGCTGGCGTTGATGCTGCTGCACGACTCCCGCCGCGACACCCGTCTCGACGCTTCCGGCGACGTGGTGCTGCTGGCCGACCAGGATCGGAGCCGTTGGGACGCTTCACAGATCGCCGAGGGGCGGGCGGCGCTGGCGCGGGCGACGAGGTTGGGGCGGCTGGGGCCGTACCAGCTGCAGGCGGCCATCGCGGAGAGCCATGCCGCCGGCTCGGACTGGCCGCTGATCGCCGGCCTGTACGAGCGACTGGCCACGGTCGTGCCGTCGCCCGTGGTCCGGCTCAATCAGGCGGCGGCGGTCGCGATGGCCGAGGGCCCGGCCGCCGGTCTCCAACTCCTGGACGGGATCGACATCCCCGGCTATCACCTGCTGCCCGCGACCCGCGCCGACTTCCTGCGCCGGCTCGGCCGCCACGCCGAGGCGGCGCTGGCGTACGAGCAGGCACTGGGGTTGGCTACCGCCGAGGCCGACCGCCGGTTCTTGACGAGACGACTGGACGAGACGAGAGGACGGGCGATGGAGCCCAGCGTGATCGAGCGGGACGAGCAGCCCTACGTCGGCATCAGGCGCGCTGTGACGATGCGGAGCATCGCGGAGATCGCGGACCAGATCCCGGTGCTCGCCGGCTGGCTCGGCCGGCGCGGCATCTCGCCCCACAGCGCCCCGTTCCTCCGCTACGTCGTGATCGACATGGACCGGGAACTGGTGGTCGAGGCCGGGTTCCCGGTGGCCGGCCCGGTCGAGGGCGACGGCGAGGTGTTCTCCGGCGTGCTGCCGGCCGGCCGATACGTGTCGGCCGTCCACGTCGGCCACCCGCGCGGCCTGCTCGACGCGACCCGGCGGCTGAACGAGTGGGCCGACGCCCAGGGCCTGCGCTGGGACGTCGA
Source organism: Kutzneria kofuensis (assembly GCF_014203355.1). NCBI lineage: Bacteria > Bacillati > Actinomycetota > Actinomycetes > Pseudonocardiales > Pseudonocardiaceae > Kutzneria > Kutzneria kofuensis. Next base: position 478,813 of record NZ_JACHIR010000003.1, on the reverse strand, counting down.
GCAGACCCCGGACGGCGACAAGTTCGGCTGCCGGCTGGAGATCTACCACACCGATCCACGCACGCAGCCGGACATGGACGCGTGGGAGACCGAGCTGGCGTTCAAGCTGGCCGACTAGGGCAGGGCCTGCTCGACGTCGGCCCAGATGTCGTCCACGTGCTCGATGCCGACCGACAGCCGGATGGTGCCCTCGGCGATGCCGGCGGCCCGCAGCGCGTCGGCGTCGAGCTGCCGGTGCGAGGTGCTGGCCGGGTGCAGGACCATGCTCTCCACGCCGCCGAGTGACGCCGCCAGCTTCACCAGCCGCACGCCCTTGGTGAACGTGTAGCCGGCGTCGCGGCCGCCGGCCAGGTCGAAGCTGACCATGCCGCCGAAGCCGGCCAGCACCCGCTTGGCCACCTCGTGGTCGGGATGCGTCGGCAGGCCGGGGTAGTGCACCTTCTCGACCGCGGGGTGCGCGGCGAGCAGCTCGGCGATGCGGGCCGCGTTGTCACAGTGCTGCCGCATGCGCAGCGCCAGCGTTTGGATGCCACGCAGCGTCAGCCAGGCCGCGAAGGGATCGATCGCCGCGCCCATCTCCATCGTGTGGTGCCAGCCGGACCGGTAGTGCCGGTCGTCGGCGAACACCAGGATGCCGGCGGTGACGTCGGAGTGGCCGCCGAGGTACTTGGTGATCGAGTGCAGCACGACGTCGGCGCCGTGCTCGATCGGCCGGCACAGCAGCGGCGTGGCGAAGGTGTTGTCCACGACCGTGAGCAGCCCGGCGTCCTTGCCGGCCCGGAGGAACGCCGGCAGGTCCACCACCCGGGTCACCGGGTTGCTGATCGTCTCCAGGTAGAGCATCTTCGTGGTCGGCCGCACCGCGGCGGCGACCTCGGCCGGGTCCTCGCCGCTGAGGTAGCTGACCTCGATGCCGAAGTGCTCGTGCAGGTAGGTCAGCGTCGCGTAGGTGCCGCCGTACAGGCAGCTCTGCGCGATCACGTGGTCGCCGGTCTTGAGCACGCCGGTCAGCGCCGAGCAGATCGCGCCCATGCCCGAGGCGGTGGCCACCGCCGCCGCGCCTCCCTCCAACGCGGCGACGGTCTCCTCCAGCGCCCGGGTCGTCGGGTTGCCGTAGCGGCTGTAGGCGAAGCCGCGGTCCGGCGCGTTGAGCGCGTCGGCGAGGGCGTCGGGGTCGTCGAAGCCGAAGTTGGACGCCTGGTAGAGGGGCACGCTGATCGGGTGCGAGTTGGGCAGGGCCGGCGTGTGCTGGTGGACGACGCGGGTGGCTGGGTGCTGGTCCATGGCTTCGAGCCTGCTCGGGTCTCCGGTGTGGGGACAGCGCCAATCCCGGCTAGATTGGTTTGGTGATGGAGCCAATCCCGTGGCCGGTCGACCGGCTCGTGGCCCAGCTGGGCCGGTGGTCGGCCAGCCGGGGGCCGCTGTACCTGCTGCTGGCCGAGCGGCTGCGGCAGCTGATCGACTCCGGGCAGCTGCCGCCCCGGGCGATGCTGCCGCCGGACCGCACGCTGGCGCAGCGGCTGGCCGTCGGCCGGAGCACGGTCGTCGCCGCGTACGAGCGGCTGCGCCAGGACGGCAAGGTCGACCGACACCAGGGCCGCGGCACCTGGGTGAAGCCGGCCGTGCTCGCCGGCGTGCGGCCGAGCGCGGTGCCGGCGGTGAACTCGCTGTTCGTGAACTACCTGGAGCCGATGGGCGACGTGATGTCGCTGGCCTGCGCCGCGCCGCAGGACCCGCCGCCCGAGCTGGCTTCGGCGCTGGGCCGGGCGATCGGACGGCTGCCCACCGGCGACATCGGCTACTACCCGCTGGGGTTGCCGGCGCTGCGGGCCGCGATCGCCGACCGCTACTGCCGTTCCGGGCTGCCGACGACGTCCGACGAGATCCTGGTGACCACCGGCGGCCAGCAGGCGCTGTCGCTGATCACCCAGCTGTTCCTCGCGCCGGGTGATCACGTGGTGGTGCAGGCGCCGACCTATCCCGGCGCCTTGGAGCTGGTCCGGCACGCCGCCGCGGTGGTCACTCCCGTTGCCGCCGACGAGCTGGCGTCGGCGATCTCCTCGACGCGACCGCGGCTGGCGTACGTCAACGCCACCAACCACAATCCGACCGGCGCCACCATGTCCGGGCTGGCCCGGCGGCGGCTGGTCGAGGCCGCCACCGACACCGTGTTGATCGACGACGAGGTGCTGGCCGACCTGTCCTTCGACGGCGTCCGGCCACCGGGGCTGGCGTCGTACGGGCACGGGCCGGTGCTGACCGTCGCCTCCGTGACCAAGCTGCTGTGGGGCGGTCTGCGGGTCGGGTGGATCCGGGGCGCGGCCGGCGACATCGCGCAGCTCGGGCGGCTCAAGACGATCCACGACCTGGGCTGCGCGGCGCTGGAGCAGCTCGCGGTCGCCGACCTGCTGCCGGGGCTCGACTCGATCGTCGCCGGCCGGGTCGCCGAGCTCCGCGTGCGGCATGACCACTTGTGCGCCGAGCTGGGGAAACTCCTGCCCGACTGGTCGTTCGCACGCGCGGAAGGCGGCCAGTGCCTGTGGGTGCGGCTGCCGGCCGGCGACGCGTCGGCGTTCGCGCAGGTCGCGCTGCGACACGGTGTCGCCGTTCTGCCCGGGACCGCGCTCGGCGGCGGGAATTCGTTTCTGCGGATCCCGTTCACCGCTCCGGTCTCGGAGCTGAGCCTGGCCATGCAGCGGGTCGCGGCCGCGTGGCGTGACTACCGCCCGTCCATCGGGCCCGCGCCCGCATTGCACGCCCTGGTGGTTTGAGGCACGACCGAGTGGAGCGGTCTTCCGGGGCGGCTCGGGGTGCTGGTAGGCCGGACGCATGAGGAAAGCTCGATTTGTCGTGGTCGCCGTGTTCGCGATGCTGCCGCTGACTGCCGTCCCGGCCGCCGCCGCGCCCGTCACGCCGCACGACGCGATGCCGGACCTGGTCGGCAAGACCGCGTTCGACGCCAACAAGGCCGTGCCGTTCGGCACCCGCATCGTGTACGTCGACGGCACCGGCCGGCACCGCAAGGTGGTGTGGCCGGCCAACTGGCAGGTGTGCAAGCAGGATCCCGCCGCCGGGGCTCAGATCACCTCCGCCGACACCGTGACGCTCACCGTGGTCAAGCGCGAGGAGAAGTGCTGATTGCCTGAACGGTCAGTCGGGGCGGCGTCGGCCGGCCGTTCGGGGCAGGGTGGTGGCATGACAGTCATCGAGGTTTCCGGCGGCCGCGAGTTGGAGATCGTGGTGACCGGTCCGGCCGCCGGCACGCCGCTGGTGTTCCACCACGGCACGCCCGGGGCGGCGCGGCCGGTGCGTGCCATCGAGCGGGCCGTGCACGCCCGTGGTCTGCGGCTGGTGACGCTCGCCCGTCCCGGCTACGGCGCGTCCACGCGCAAGGCCGGGCGGTCGGTGTTCGACGTCGCCGCCGACGTGGCCGCCGTGCTGGACCACCTGGACGCCTCCCGCTGCCTCGTCGCCGGCTGGTCCGGCGGCGGGCCGCACTCGCTGGCCACCGCCGCCGGTCTGCCCGACCGCGTCGCCGGCGCCCTGGTCATCGCCGGCTGCGCGCCTCATGACGCCGTGGACTTCCTGGCCGGCATGGGGGAGGCCAACGTCGAGGAGTTCGGGCTGGCCATGCGGGGCGAGGACGCGCTGCGGCCGTGGATGGACCGGGAGCGGCCCGCGCTGCTCACCAGTGATCCCGAGGCCGTCGCCAACGGCATGAAGACCCTGCTGCCGCCGGTCGACCTGCCGCTGATGACCGCCGAGCTGGGTGAGGACATCGCCTTCCAGTTCGCCGAGGGGCTCGCCCCCGGGCCCGACGGCTGGATCGACGACGACCTCGCCTTCGTCAAGCCGTGGGGCTTCGACCTGGCCCGGATCTCCGTGCCGACCTTCGTCTGGCACGGCGACGCCGACCTGATGGTCCCCTTCTCGCACGGCCAGTGGCTCGCCGGGCACATCCCCGGCGTCACCGCCCACCTGCTGGCCGGCGAGGGACACCTGTCGATCGGCGTCGGCTCCCTGGACGCCATGCTGGACGAACTCGTCGGGACGCTCTAATCGCTGACCGCGCCGCAGGTGATGTTGAGCGAGGTCGCCGTCATCGACGCGGCCAGGTCGGAGGCGGCGAACACGGCGACGTTGCCGACGTCGGCGAAGGTGGCCCCGCGCTTGAGCATCGTCTTGCCGACGATCATCTCGGTGACGGGTTCGCGGAGGTCGTCGGGCAGGCCCTCGGTGATGCCGCCGGTGTGCAGGCCGAGCACGCGGATGCCGTGCTGGCCGAGCTCGGCGGCCAGTTGGCGGCGGAGGAAGTCGACGGCGTTGAGCGCGACCTGGAGCCCGCCGATCGAGTAGTCCCGGATCGGTTCGCCGCCGCCGTCACCGCCGAACGTGAGGATCACGCCCGAGCGCTGGCGGATCATGTGCCGGGCCGCCGCGCGGGCGGTGAGGAACGTCGACCGCACCGCGATGCGGATCGGCCGTTCGAAGTCCTCCAGCGCCATGTCCACCAGTGGCGTGCCCTGGTGGTCGGCGATGTCGATGACGCTGACGGAGATGTCCACGCTGCCGTCCTTCGCCGCGACCGCGTCGGCGTGGGAGTTGACGGCATCTTCGTCCAGCGCGTCGAGGACGGCGGGTACTGCCTGGCCACCCTCGGCGCGGATCCGCTCCGCCAGCACGTCGAGGGTCTTCGCCGTCCGCCCCGTGACGTGGACCTTCGCTCCCTCTCGGGCGAAAGCCGTCGACAGCGCCGTGCCGATCCCGCCTGCCGCTCCGTACACAATGGCGTTCTTTCCGGCCAGCAACATGGCCGTTCTCCTCTCAGATGCTTGTGGTCAGCCGGGTCAGCCACTCGTGCCAACGCGGACGTTCCCGGGCCGCGGCGGCCTCGGCTTCGGGGCCGTACAGCCGTCCCGTCACGTTGACCGAGAGCGTGACGGCGTCCATCGGGAAGCAGGAGATCGCGAACATCCCGGGGCTTGGCTCGGTCGTGCGCAGCAGCGTGAAGTACGGCCCGCGATGCTCAACCACTCCCGCGCGAATCGGGAAGTCAGCGAGCAACGCCCCGATCTCCGCTCGCGCCGACGGCGGCGCGTCGACCGGCATCATGAGGTCGACTCGCGCCGCCGGCAGCCCCGCGAAGTACGTGGCGTAGACACGGAGTACCAGCAACGTCATCCGCCAGCCCTTGGCCGCTTCCTCCGCGATGTCGTCCCATCCCTCGCCTTGCACGCGGAGGCTGCTCACCACCCGCACCACACAGCTGCCGTCATCGCGGGCCGTCACCAGGTACTCCGTTGCGAAGGTCGGATCCTCGTAGGCGAACCTGTACGGCGGCTCCCACGCCGTGACCGTCGCGGTCGCGTCCGGCGCGAACGGCTCTCGGTGGAAGCGCGCCGTGTCGCCGTCGACGTCCACCTGGAACGACCACGCCCCGCTGTCGGTGGTGATTGCCGCCCAGACCTGCTCCGGGCCGGCCGGTATCTCGATCTCTTCGGCACTCATGTGTCGGCGTCCTTCGGACGGGGATGGACGGCGAGGACGAGCCGCTGCCAGCGGCCGTCGGGCGCCTGCTCGTCGTGGTACTTCGCCGCGACCCGAGAGACCGCCGCGGTGAGCTCGTCGGCGAACGCGGCGCGGTCGGCCGGGGTCGCGAACCGGATCTCCGTGTCGAGCGCGAACACCGGCACCGCCTTGCCGGCGCTGCCCGCCCGCCGGGCCAGGCGGCCGACCTCGCGGACCATCCGTGCCGCGAGCGCGATCAGGTACGCCGCCGAGAGCGGGTTGGCCCGGGCCGGCGCCCCCAGCGGCTCCGGCGCGATCACGAAGCCCGCCGCCGTCGCCACCAGCAGTCGCTCCGTCAGGCCGCCCCAGGTGCGCGTCTCCGCGACCTCCACCAGGCCGTGCGCCTCCAACTGGCGCAGGTGGTAGTTCACCTTCTGCCTGGTCAGGCTGACCTTCGCCGCCAGCGTCGCCGCCGATGCCGGCTCCCTCAGCTCCGCCAGCAGCCGCGCCCGCACCGGGTCCAGCGCCACCACCGCAGCCGCCGGCTCCGCGATCACCTCCACGTCCCGCATGCCCCCACCCAACCCATTGACAACTTTATTTGTCAAGGCCGGTAATCCGGTTGCCCCGACCATCGCCGCTGGTTAGATCTGTCACCGTGCTGATCCGCCGTGAGACCCCGGCCGACGTCGACGCCATCCGCGCCGTCACCGCCGCCGCGTTCTCCCCGTCCACCGCCGAGCCCCGGCTCGTCGACGAGCTCCGGGCCGATCCAGGCTGGCTACCAGCACTTTCCCTGGTCGCCACCGACTCATCCGGCGCCGTCATCGGCCACGTCGTCGCCACCCGCGGCCACGTCGACTCCGCTCCCGTCCTCGGTCTCGGCCCTCTCAGCGTCCATCCCGACCACCACGCCCGTGGTGTCGGCAGCGCCCTCATGCACGCCGTCCTCGGCGCCGCCGACGCCCTCTCCGAGCCCCTCGTCGCCCTGCTCGGCAGTCCCGCCTACTACCACCGCTTCGGCTTCCGCCTCAGCTCCGCGTACGGCATCCAGCCGCCCGTTCCGGCTTGGCAGCCCCACTTCCAGGTCCGCCCCCTCACTGCGTACAGCCCGTCGCTTCGAGGCGCCTTCACCTACGCGGACCCGTTCTCCCGGGTCTGAATCACCGCCGAGATGATCCGGGCAGAGGCGGGGCGGCGACTCTTTGTCGATCTCGAACCCGCCAGCGAGGTTGGTGTAGTAGGCATGGGGCGGCCGTTTCTGGTCGTGAGTCGCCCTGCCCGCGCTGTCGCCGCGGACCAAACAGCTGACGAGGTGGATGTGGAGCAGAGGACACTGTCCGACGGCGGTGCCGGGCTCGGTGTGAGCACGCTGTGCCTGGGCACCATGTACTTCGGCACGACCGTCGACGAACAGCGGGCCTTCGCCGTCCTCGACCGGTTCATCGAGGCCGGTGGCACATTCATCGACACCGCCAACACCTACTCGTTCTGGGTGCCCGGCGGGACCGGCGTGGAGAGCGAGGCCCTGTTGGGTCGGTGGCTCGCGTCCCGGCGGGTCCGAGACCGGGTCGTGCTGGCCACCAAGGTCGGCGCGCTGCCCGACCCGCCCGGCGCGGCCTGGCCCGAGCACGCCGAAGGGCTGTCCCACGACGTCGTGCGGACCCAGGCCGTAGCCAGCATGCGTCGCCTGGGCACCGATCACCTCGACGTCTACTACGCCCACATCGAGGACCGTCGCACCTCGTTGGACGACACCGTCGCTACTTTCGCCTCCTTGGTCACCGACGGCCTGGTCCGGGTAACCGGGTGCAGCAACCACGCCGCCTGGCGGCTCGCCACCGCCCGGCAGATCGCCCGGGCCGCCGGCCTGCCCGGCTTCACCTGCGTCCAGCAGCGGCACACCTACCTGCGGCCCCGGCCCGGCGCCGAGTTCGGCTCGAACCCGCACATCAGCGCGGAGTTGCTCGACTACGCCCGCGAGGAACCGGACCTGACCGTGCTCGGCTACTCCGTGCTGCTCTCCGGCGCCTACACCCGTCCCGACCGCCCCTTGCCCGAGCAGTACGACCACCCCGACAGCCACCGCCGCCTCGCCGTGCTCGCCGATGTCGCGAAGGAGCTCGGCGCCACCCCGAACCAGGTTGTCCTCGCCTGGTTGCTGCGCTCCGACCCGCCCGTGCTGCCCGTGCTCGGCGTCAGCTCGGTGAGCCAGCTCGACGAGTGCCTCGGCGCCCTGGAACTGGAGCTGGACGACGAGTTGCAGCGCCGCCTCGACGACGCCGCCTGACCCCGGCCCCACCTGCGCCCGAGATCACCGTGATGGCAGTCAGATCCCGGCCAGTGACAGCGCCTCCGGCCGGGAGAGGGAGAGCCCACGGCGGTAGGCGGCGTCGAAGTCGTCACCGATGAGGTCACGGGCGCCGGCGATGGTGCGGGCGACCTCGGTGTCGCCGACGGCCTCGGTGCCACGGACGACGACGGAGGCGCCGAGCATGAGAGCGGCCTGGGTGCCGTCGCCTTCCAGGACGAACAGGCTGGCGAGGCCCTCGGCGATCTCGGCGGCGACGAGGTGCAGGCCCTGGGCGGTGGCCCGGACCTGGGCGTGCAACTCGCGGATCCGCTCGGGGTCGCCCTCGGCAAGGTGGGCGAGCCCGACGAGCACAGCGGTCCGAACGCCGGAAGCGCCAACCGTGTCGGCCCGGCTGCCGGCCAGGGCGAGCTCGTAGTAGCGACGGGCGTCGTCGCGCCGGCCCTGCAGCCGGGCGATGTCGCCGAGACCCCGTTGGGCGTTGGCGATGGTCTCGGGAATGCCGGTGCGCCGGGCGAGGATCTCGGCGCGGGCGTAGTCCTCCTGCGCGCCGGCAAGGTCGCCGGAGTGCAGCCGCCGGGCCGCGCGCCGGCAGGTGAGGTCGGCCATGTCCTCCATGGCCTCCAACTGCGACACGAGCTCGATGGCCTCATCGGTCAGCCGCAGCGCCTCGTCGAACTCGCCACGCCAGTGGGCGAGCATGGCCAGCGCGTCGACGGCGTTGGACATGCCCCACCGGTCGCCGACGGCGCGGTAGCCGGCGAGGGACTGCTCGAAGCCTTCCCGGGCCATCGGCACGTTCCCGGTGAACAGGCCGTTCCAGCCGATGGAGAAGTGCCGAAGCGCCTGCAGCCAGTCGGAATCGTCGAAGTAGCTCTCGGACGGGCGGTCGTCGGGCACGTCGAGCGGCCCGGCGGTCAGCGCCCACAGCACGACGATGGCCGGCAGCCGCGGCGTGGTGGTCTGCGCGAAGACGATGGCGCGGGCGGCGGCCATGTGCGGCAGCAGCCACGGGGTCTCGGCGCCGTGCACGAGCACGGCGTTGAGCACGCAGAGCACGTACTCCTCGGACAGCTCGGGCGGCGGTGTGGTGCCGATCTTGTCGAGCAGTTCGGTGGCGATGGGCGCGACCTCGGCCCGCAGCCCCCGCAGGTACCAGTACGACGCGAGCTCACCGGCCAGCAGCAGCGCGGTCAGCGGCGCTGTGTGCACGGCCCGGCGCAGCGCGGCGAGGATGTTGGCGTGCTCAGTGTTGAGCAGCGCCAGCCAACTCAGCTGCTCCTCGCCACGGAGATGCGGCTCGGCGGTCTGCACCAGCTCCAGGAAGTACGCCAGGTGCGCGTCGCGGACGGCGTCCTCCTCGCCGGACGCGGCGAGGTGCCCGGCGCAGAAGGCGCGGATGGTGTCGAGCATCCGGTAGCGGCCGTCGGCGACCTCGATGAGCGACTTGTCGACGAGGTCGGCGAGCAGGTCGATGGTGTCGGGCAGCCCGCACACGCGTTCGGCGGCGGCCAGGCTCGCGCCGCCGGTGAACACGGTCAGCCGTCGCGCGACGGCCTGCTCGTCGGGGCTGAGCAGGTCCCAGCTCCAGTCGACGACGGCGTGCAGGGTCTGGTGCCGCTGCGCCTTGGTGCGGTCGCCGCGGGACAGCAGCCGGAACCGGTCGTCCAGCCGCGCGTCGATGTCGGCCAACGACAGGGTGCGCAGCCGCGCGGCGGCCAGCTCGATGGCCAGCGGCAACCCGTCCAGACCGGCGCAGATCCGGTCGACGAGCCGCTCGTCCAGGACGAAATCCCGCCGCACGGCCTGAGCACGGTCGGCGAACAGCTTGCGGGCGGCCTCGGCGCTGAGCCGGCTGACGGGGTGGATCGTCTCGCCGGTGATGCCCAGCGCCTCGCGGCTGGTGGCCAGCACGCGCAGTCGCGGGCAGGCGGCTAGCAGTTCGTGCACGAGCAGCGCGGTGTCGGCGATCACGTGCTCGCAGTTGTCCATGAGCAGCAGCACGGGCCGGTCCGCCAGTGCCGTGGTGAGACGGTCGACGATGTCGCCGGTGGGGGCGGCGGAGAACACGCCGGCGTCACGCAGCCCCAGAGCGGCGACGACGGCGTGCGCGACCTCGTCGTCCTCGGCCAGCGCGGCGAGGTCGACGAAGCAGATCTCACCGTCGAGGGTGCCGGCGGCCTCCACGGCCAGCCGGGTCTTGCCGGCGCCGCCCGGCCCGAGCAGCGTCACGAGCCGGCATGTGCCGAGCAGGGCGGCGACGTAGTCGCGCTCCTCGGCGCGGCCGACGAAGCTGGTCAGCTGGGCGGGCAGCCCACGCCGCCGCGTCTTCGGACCGGCCTCCGACCGCAGCACGGCCATGTGCGTCTCGGTCAGTTCCGGCGACGGGTCGGTGCCGAGCTCGTCGGCCAGCAGCGTGCGGGCCTCCTCGAACACCTCCAGCGCCTCGGCCTGCCGCCCGGCGGCGTAGAGGGCCCGCATGAGCAGCGCCCGCGGCCGCTCCCGCAGCGGGTTGCGGGCGATGAGCTGCCGCAGCTCGGCGACGACGCTCGGGTTTTCGCCGGCGGCGAGCTCGGCCTCGAACAGGTCCTCGGTGGCGGTCATCCGCAGCTCTTCGAGCCGGGACGCCTCGGCCTCGGCCAGCGGCGCGTCGGACAGCGCCGGCCCCCGCCACAGCCGCAGCGCCTCCCGCAGCAGCTTGGCCGCCCGCTGGTGGTCGCCGCCGGCCAGGGCGTGCCGGCCGTCGGCGGCGAGGCGGGCGAACATGTGCGCGTCGATCTCGTGCCAGCCGACGGCCAGCCGGTAGCCGGCGGGGTGGAACTCGACCTCGCCGGGCAGCGCCCGCCGCAGCCGCGACACCTGCGCCTGCAGCGCGTTGGTGGCGTTGGCCGGCGGGTCCTCCCCGTACAGGCCGTCGATGAGCCGGTCGGTCGTGACGATCTGGCCGGCGTCCAGCAGCAGCCACGTGAGCAGGGTCCGCACCCGTGGTCCGCCGACGGAGACCTGCTCCCCGTCGGCGGACCACATCAGAGTCGAGCCGAGGACACCGAACCGCATTGATCCATTATTCAGGCCGCCGACACCGCGAAAATATGCATGCATCCCTGGTTGGTGGACGCCGGCAGTGTGACGCTGCGCACCTGCTTGCCCACGGTGAGTGCCACGGGTGTGGTGGCGAAGACGTAGGTCCGCAGGGTGGAGCCGTCGACGGCGTTCCAGTGCGCGATGGTCGCCGCGATGGTGTTGCCCGACTGGGGAGTGCCGACGGCCCAGTCCGTCATGGTGATCGACACCGACGAGGTGCTGCCGTCGGTGTAGGTGACGGTCGCCGTGCCGGTGGCCGGTCCGTTGCTGGCCGAGCCGAGGAACGAGATGCGGCTGGCCGACCGGCCGCCGAGGTCGATCACCTGGCCGTTGACCAGCCAGTTGTTAGGCTTGCCCGCCGCCGCGGACGGCCAGGTGAAGCTCATCCCGTTGGCGCTGACGGTCCCGCCGGGCTGGATCCCCGCCGCGGCCAGGGCCTGGGCGGAGTAGCTGTGCCCGGACGAGTCGAGGTTGGCGGTGTTCGCGCTGCCGTCGTTGGAGGTGCCGATGTTGTTGAAGCCGTTCTGCCCGTCGGAGAACGACGGCGGCGCGTCGGCGGCGCCGGTGCCCCACGAGGTGGGCGAGCCGGTCATCGTGAAGTCGACGGTGCCGCCGTTGGCCACGAACGACTCCGGCAGCCACGTCCGGGACTGCCCGACGCCGTTGACCGCCAGCGCCGACACGTACTGGTTTCCGGCCGACGAAGCCGGCGCGTTGACGGTGATCACGCGGCCGTTGTCCCGGGTGATCACGGCCTGGGTGAAGATCGGGCTGGCCAGCACCAGCTCGGCCCGTCCGGTGATTGACGGATACATGCCCAGCGCGCCCCAGACGTAGCTGGCGGACAGCTCGCCGAGGTCGTCGTTGCCCTGCAGCCCGGTGGGGGCGTTGCTGAACAGGCTGCTCAGCACCCGCCGGACCAGCGCCTGTGTCTTGCTCGGCGCGCCGACGAAGTCGTACAGGTAGGGCGTGCCGATGGTCGGCTCGTTGGTCAGCCACGCGTAGGCGCCGTTGACCACGCCGGCGTTGAGCTGGCTGAAGAACGTGTCGAGCCGGCTGCTCACGGCCGCGTTGCCGCCCATCTTGGCCACCAGCGCGGCGACGTTCTGCGGCACCATCCAGCTGTACTGGGTGCCGGTGCCCTCCACGTACTGGTCGTTGTTGTCGGAGTTGAGGTTGTAGTCGGTGGCGAACTGCCCGTTCTGGTAGCGGGGCGTGATCGACTTCGTGGCCGGGCTGAACAGGTTCTGCCAGTTCTGGGCCCGCTGCATGAAGGCGGTGTGGTCGGCGGTGTCGCCGAGCCGGCCGGCCAGCTGCGCGATGCCGAAGTCGTCGATGGCGTACTCCAGCGTCGTGGCCGCCGGGCCCCACACGTTGCCGGTGCCGCGCGGGATGTAGCCGGCGCCGGCGTATTCGTACAGGCCGCCGCGGATGGTGCGGGTCGCCGGCAGGGACTGGGTGGCGACCATGCTCGACAGCGCGCCGGCGGCGTCGAATCCGGTGCCGCCGAAGGAGTAGATGCTGGAGACCACCGACTGCAGCGAGTCGCCGTTCATGATGTTGACCGGCACGTTGGCGTACGGCCAGTTGTACCAACTCCCGGCCTGCGAGGCGTCGTTGACCAGGGACTGGGCCATGTCGGAGCCGACGCTCGGGAACAGCAGGGTGATCAGCTGGACCTCGGAGCGGTAGACGTCCCAGCCGGAGAAGTTGGCGTACTGGTGGTGCCCGGCGGCGACGGTGTGCGTCTTGCCGTCCATGCCGAGGTATTCGCCGTTGCTGTCGTCGAAGACGTTCGGGTGCAGCAACGCGTGGTAGAGCGCCGTGTAGAACACGGTCTGCTGGGTGGCGGACCCGCCGGCGGTGCGGACGGCGCCGAGCTTGGCCGCCCAGGTGTTCGCGGCGTTCGACGCGACGGTGTCGAAGCCGGCCGACGCATTCTCCGCGGCGACGTTGGCGGCGGCGTTGGACGTGCGCACATAGGACAGTCCAACCCGGACGGTGACGGTGGAACCGGCCGGGAAGGTCAGGTAGGTGCCGGTGTTCGTTCCCGACGCCGAGGCCCCGCGGGCGGTGACGGTGCCGCCGTTCCAGGTGCCGTAGTTGCTGACGGCCTGGTCGAACGTCGCCGAGAAGTACACGGTGTAGCTGCCGCCGCCGCAGGTGCCGGTGGTGCGGGCGGACCCGGTGACGATGTTGCCGCTGATCGACACCGACGAGGCGCTGGTGCCGTTGGCCGAGCCGCCGGCGTTGATCAGCACGGTGGCGGGCTTGCCGGCGGGGAAGGTGAACCGGGCCATGCCGGTGCGGGCGGTCGCGGTGAGCTCCACCTTGGCGCCGTTGGCCAACGTCACGCCGTACCGGCCGGGGCTGGCGGATTCGGTGCTGTGGCTGAAGCCGGAGCGGTAGGCGGCGGCGTTGGTGGCGGGGGAGGACGGCAGGGAACCGTTGCCGTTGAGGCTGCCGGTGTAGGGCATGAACGGCAGGTCGTGGAAGCCGAACGAGCCCTCGCAGCCGGTGCCGTCGAGGTGGGTGAGGCTGAAGCCGCGGATCTGGTCGGCCGGGTACTCGTAGCCGCCCCAGTTGTCCGCGCCGGAGGCGGTGTTGTAGGTGTCCGGGCTGAACTGGACCATGCCGAACGGTGTGGTCGCGCCCGGGAAGGTGTTGCCGTAGCCCTTGCCGAACGGCGGGTAGCTGGCGTTCGGGTTGTTCTGGGTGCCGATGAACGGGTTGACCGAGCCGACCGGGTCGGCGGCCGCCGCGGCGGGCACGCCGACCAGCACCGACAGGGCCATCAGGACCGAAACGACGAGAGCAGGGGGTCTCATCCGTTACCGCCTTCGCTGACATCGATGTCACACGGGGTCGGCGGGACGGTACGGGCACTTGATTGGTCTAGACAAGAGTCAGGCGGTAGGTCTGTCCGATCAAGTCAGCGCCGAAGCTGTGGTGCGGCTGCTCGTCGACGAGGCCGAAGCCACGGCTCAGGTAGATGCGCCGTGCGGCGTCCAGGCAGTCGTTGGTCCACAGCCGTATGACCCGGCAGCCACGCGCGCGGGCGTGCTCGAGGCAGGTGTCGACCAGCCGGCCGCCGATGCCTTGGCCGCGGCCGTCCGGGTGCACCAGCAGGATGCGCAGCACCGCCTCGCCGTCATCGCCGGCGACGCACAGCACGCAGCCGACCCGGCGGCCGTCCAGCTCGGCGATCCAGCCGGCGTCCCGCTTCGGGTCGAACTCGCCGACGATGCCGGCGACCAGCCGCTCGAAGCTGCTGTCCCAGCCGTACTCCGCGGCGTAGAGCTCGCCGTGCGCCTGCACCATCCAGCCCAGGTCGCCGGGCTGGTCGGCTGATCGGATCACCACCATGGGGGCCTCCACTGAAACGAGTGTTTCAGTAGGATAGCCGTCATGTCCGACCGACGCGACGATCTCCTGCGCCAGGCCTACGCCTACGCGCTGGAACACGGGCTCGCCGACCTGTCGCTGCGCCCGCTGGCCGCCGCGATCGGCTCCAGCCCGCGGGTGCTGCTGTTCCTGTTCGGCAGCAAGGACGGCCTGGTCCGCGAGCTGCTGGCCCGTGCCCGCGCCGACCAGCTCGTGCTGCTGGAGCGGGCCCGTGGCGGCGGCCTGTCCGAGGTCGCCGCCACGGTGTGGTCGTGGCTGGCCGCCCCTGAGCACCGGGCGCTGCTGACGCTGTGGCTGGAGGGGTACAGCCGTTCCCTGGTCGCGCCGGACGGGCCGTGGGCGGAGTTCGCCCGTACGACGGTCGAGGACTGGCTCAAGGTCCTCGCCGACGCCCAGCCGGTCCACGACACCGCCGAGGCCGAGGCGCAGCGGACGCTCGTGCTGGCGGTGCTGCGCGGCGCCTTGCTGGATCTGCTCGCCACCGGCGACGTCGACCGGACCACGGCAGCGGTCCGGTCGATCATGACCGGATATGGCCAGACCTGAGCGTCCCGGTCGGAAATCCTGGTCGCATGTCAGGAAAGAACGAGAACGCGCTGCGCGCGCTGCCGACTCCGCTGGTGCTGCCCAACGCCTGGGATCCGGCGTCCGCGGCCGCGATCCAGGCCGCCGGCGCGCAGGCGATCGCGACCACGAG
This sequence comes from Kutzneria kofuensis, assembly GCF_014203355.1. Lineage (NCBI taxonomy): Bacteria > Bacillati > Actinomycetota > Actinomycetes > Pseudonocardiales > Pseudonocardiaceae > Kutzneria > Kutzneria kofuensis. The sequence continues at coordinate 463,808 of NZ_JACHIR010000003.1, read as the reverse complement.
CGGCGGGGTGTCGTGGTCGAGGGGTGTGCCCGACGCGGGCGGCATGAACAGGAGTGTTGCGCTGGAGGCGCTGCGCCGGATCGTGCAGGCCGTCACCGTGCCGGTGACGGCCGACATCGAAGGCGGCTACGGCGACACGCCCGAGGAAGTCGCCTGGACGGTCGCGGAGGTGGCGTCGATCGGGGCGCTCGGCGTGAACATCGAGGACAGTGCCGATGGAACTGTGCTGGATGTCGAGGCGCAGGTTGATCGGCTCGCCGCGGCGCGAGCGGCCGGCGACCTGGTGATCAATGCCCGGACCGACACGTTCCTGATGGGCTCGCGCAGTGTGGACGAGACGCTGGCCCGTGCGGAGCGCTACGCCGCGGCCGGGGCGGACGTGCTGTTCGTGCCGGGCGTGGTCGACCCGGCGGTGATCAAGGTGCTGGTCGACGGCCCGTTGCCGCTCAACGTCATGGCCCATCCCGGCGCGCCGACCGTGGCCGAGCTGGCGGCGCTGGGCGTGGCGCGGATCAGCGTCGGCACCGGGATCGCCCAGGCCGCCTACGGGCTGGCGGCCGCGGCGGCGCGCGAGCTGCTGACCGCCGGCACCTACGAGTCGCTGGGCGCGGCGATGGCGTACGGGGAGCTCAACGACTTGCTGCGGTGAACACCCAGCCGCCAGGCGATCCTGTTCGCCGCCGGCCCCGGCACGCCGACGGCGGCCAGCGCGGCGAGCAGGTCGTCCCGCGGCTCCGCCCAGTCCAGCCGGATCTTGTCGGCCAGCACCGCCCGGGCCAGCTCGCCGACGATCCCCGGCTCGTCGGCGAGCACCGCCGCGGCGGGAAAGGCGTGGGTCAGCCCATGGCCCAGTCCGTCGACCGGCGTGCCGTGCCGGCGGACCAGGTCGGCGACGTCGTCCGCGACCGCGTTGACGGCGATCTCCAGCGGCGCCCAGGCGCCCGGCGTCCGGTCATCGGCGTCCTGGTCGATGCCGACCAGCCGGGCCGCGCGCTCCACCACGTGGATCACGCCCTCCCAGTACGGGAGATGGGCGCGCAGCAGCAGGTGGTCCTGCCCGGCGGGCCCGATCTCCAACATGCCCGGGTCGCCGTCGAGGGTGATCGTCCGCCGGTACGTGTCGTCCACGACGGACTCCACGCCCGGCACCGCGTCGGCCCTGAGGTGCGCCAGCATCGCCGTCCAGTCGTACCCAGGACTGAACGGCATCCGCAGCGGCAGGCCGCCGTCGGCGACCAGCCGGTCCGCCCGACGGCGGCGGGCCCGCAGGTCGCTCGGCGCGGCCCGGAACACCTCACGCATCGCCCGGTTGAACTGGCGCAGGCTGCCGAACCCCGAGGCGAACGCCACCTCCGCGATGCTCAGGTCGGTGTCGTCGAGCAGCCGCCGGGCGAAGTGCGCCCGCCTGGACCGCGCGAACCCGTCCGGCGTGACGCCCAGGTGGTCGGCGAACAGCCGGCGCAGGTGCCGGGCCGAGATGCCCAGCCGGGCCCCGACCGCGTCCTCGTTGGCCTCGTCCAGCAGACCATTGATGATCAACTGCACCGCCCGGCACACCAGCTCGGGCGCGTCGTCGGGGACCGTGCCCGCCACGCGGTACGGCCGGCACCGCAGGCAAGCCCGGTAGCCGGCCGCCTCGGCCGAGGCGGCCAGTTCGAACGTGCGGACGTTCTCCGCGAGGGGCTTGGCGCCGCAGCCGGGCCGGCAGTAGATGCCGGTCGTGCGGACGGCGGAGTACGTGGTCACCGGCCCATGCTCGGCGCGTGACCCGATCGGGGTCCAGCCGTTTTCGGACCTGGCCGTGCGGGCCCGATGATGGGTTGGCTGCCCGGCCCGGGACACTCGACCGGTGACCGAGAGCGTGCTCCTCACCCAGCCCGTGTCCGCGCCCGGTGTGCTGCTGCTCGGCGGCGCCGAGGGCGGCCTGCACGAACGCGACGCGCGGGCGCTGCACGCCGAGGGCTACAACGTGCTGGCACTGGCCTACTTCGGCGCGCCGACGCTGCCGCCGGGGCTGGTGGACATCCCGCTGGAGTACTTCTTCGCCGCCGTGGACAAGATCGCCTCGTTCGCCGCGGGCAAGATCGGCATCGTCGGCGGTTCGCGCGGCGGCGAGGCGGCGCTGCTGGTCGCCGCCCACGACGACCGGGTCGGCGCGGTGGTCAGCGTGGCCGGCGGCGGGCTCATCACGCAGGGCATCGACTATCGGGCCGGGTCGCTGCTGGACATTCTCGCCACACCGGCGGCGTCGTGGACGCTGCGCCGCAAGCCGCTGGACTACCTGCCGTACGAGATCCGCGACGAACTGCGGGAGCAGGTGGCGAACGACGAGCCGGTGCGACTGCGGCTGGCGTTCCCGGACGTGCCGGAAGACGTGACCCCGTACCGGATCCCGGTGGAACGGATCGGCGGCCCGGTGCTGATGCTCTGCGGCAGCGACGACCAGAACTGGCCAACGGTCGAATACAGCCAGGCCGCCGCTGACGACGCGGACAACGTCGAGCTGCGGATCTACGAGGGCGCGGGCCACCCGCTCAACGGCCCGCCCGGGCAGCCCTACACCGACACGCTGGCGCCGGGGCCGGGCGTGCGGTTCGAGATGGGCGGCACGCCGGAGATCAACACCAAGGCGCGGGCCGCCGCGTGGTCCGCCACGCTGGAGTTCCTCCACGAGAACATCGGCGTCACCCGATAGGGTCCGGCGCTGTGCGTTCCCACGACTACGGCCGCGACGTGCTGGCCGGACCGAAGAAGCGCAGGCAGATCCCCGAGGTCGTGGCCGAACCGGGCGTGGTCGTGGAGGACCCGGCGTCCGGGTTCTGCGGCGCGGTCGTCCGGTTCGAGTCGGGCCACGTGGTGCTGGAGGACCGGCACGGCCGGCACCGGCTGTTCCCGCTGACACCGGCCGGCTTCCTGATCGACGGCGAGCCGGTGACGCTGGTCCGGCCGAAGGCCGAGCCGCCCCAGCGCCAAATGTCGGCGTCCGGGTCGGTGAAGGTCGAGGGCCTGCGGGCCCGCACGGCCCGGGACAGCCGGATCTGGGTGGAGGGCCTGCACGACGCGACGCTGGTGGAGCGCGTGTGGGGGCACGACCTGCGGGTCGAGGGTGTCGTGGTGGAGCCGCTGGACGGTGTGGACGTGCTGGCCGGGCGGATCGAGGAGTTCGGCACCGCCCCGAACCGGCGGCTGGGCGTGCTGGTGGACCACCTGGTCGAAGGTTCCAAGGAATCCCGGCTGGTCTCGTCGATCCGGGACGACAACGTGCTGGTGACCGGCCATCCCTACGTCGACATCTGGCAGGCGGTGAAGCCGGCCTCGGTCGGCATCCGGGCGTGGCCGGTGGTGCCGCGCGGGGTGCCGTGGAAGGAGGGCGTCTGCGAGGCGCTCGGCTGGGGCGACCCGACCGAGGGCTGGCGGCGGGTGCTGGCCGGCGTGCACGGCTTCCGCGACCTGGAGACGCCGCTGCTGGGGGCGGTCGAGCGGTTGATCGACTTCGTCACGGAACCGGTGTAGGTCACACGCGTGTCACGTGCGGGGTGGTCGCCCGATGGCGGCGGCCCGGTTCTGCCACGATGGGGGTATGGCCGCTCTGTTGTGGCTCCTGTTCGGCGTCGCGCTGGTGCTCGCCGAGGTGGTGTCCGGGGACTTCGTCCTCGTGATGCTGGGCGTCGCGGGGCTGGCGGCCGCGCTGGCCGACGTGATCGGCGGCAGCCTTGTCGTCGACGCGATCGTCTTCGCGGCCACGGCGCTGGTGGGGATCTTCGCCGTACGGCCGATTCTGCGCAGCCGGCTGATGTCGGGTCACGAGCACCTGAGCACCAACGTGCAGGCGCTCAAGGGCGTGCAGGCGGTGGTGCTGTCGACGGTCGACGAGCACGACGGCCGGGTGCGCATCAATGGTGAGGTGTGGTCGGCTCGGGCGTTCGAGCCGACGCAGCGGTTGGAGCCGGGCCGGCAGGTGATCGTCATGGACATCTCGGGAGCGACGGCAATCGTGTGGGCGGAGAACTGATGGAGGCAGCGACAGTGACCACGATCATCGTCGTGATCGTCATCATCCTGGTGGTGTTGACGATCGCGGTGAAGTCCGTGCTGATCATCCCGCAGGCGCAGGCGGCGGTGATCGAGCGGCTGGGCCGGTACCGGACCACCGCCACGCCGGGCCCGAAGCTGCTGATGCCGTTCCTGGACCGGGTGCGGGCCCGGATCGACCTGCGGGAGCAGGTGGTGTCCTTCCCGCCGCAGCCGGTGATCACCGAGGACAACCTGACGGTCTCCATCGACACCGTCGTGTACTTCCAGGTGACCGACCCGCGGGCGGCGGTCTACGAGATCTCCAACTACATCGTCGGCGTGGAGCAGCTGACCACCACGACGCTGCGCAACGTGGTCGGCGGCATGAGCCTGGAGCAGACGCTGACCTCCCGTGACTCGATCAACAACCAGCTGCGCGGGGTGCTGGACGAGGCGACCGGCCGGTGGGGCATCCGGGTGGCCCGGGTCGAGCTGAAGGCGATCGACCCGCCGCCGTCCATCCAGGACTCGATGGAGAAGCAGATGCGCGCCGACCGGGAGAAGCGCGCGATGATCCTGACCGCCGAGGGCCAGCGGGAGTCGGCGATCAAGACGGCCGAGGGCCAGAAGCAGGGCCAGATCCTGGCGGCCGAGGGCGCCAAGCAGGCGGCGATCCTGGCCGCCGAGGCCGACCGGCAGTCCCGGATCCTGCGCGCGGAGGGCGAGCGGGCGGCCCGTTTCCTGCAGGCCCAGGGCCAGGCCAAGGCGATCGAGAAGGTGTTCGCGGCGATCAAGGCGGGCCGGCCGACGCCGGAGGTGCTGGCCTACCAGTACCTGCAGACGCTGCCGCAGATGGCGCAGGGCGACGCCAACAAGGTGTGGCTGGTGCCGACCGACTACAGCAAGGCGCTGGAGGGTTTCGCCCGGCTGCTGGGCGCGCCCGGCGAGGACGGGGTGTTCCGCTACGAGCCGCCGGCGGCGGAGCCGGCCGCGCCCGCGGCCGAGGAGATGGACGAGTCGGTGGCCAACTGGTTCGACCCGCCGCAGCCGACGGAGGCCACGCAGGCGGTGCGGGCCGCCGAGCGGGCGGCCGCGGAGATCACCGCCGACCCGCCGGAGCCGCACGGCGGTTACACGGAGTTGTCGGACGGCCCGCGTTCCTGAGGCGGACCGAAGCCCCCGGACCCGGTCGGGTTCGGGGGCTTCCACATTTCCATGATTTCCGGCCGAGGCTCGCCCGCCCGGCCGGTCTGCAAAGCATTACCGAGATTTCCGCCACACCGACCGTGGGTGTCCGACTACGCGTCGAGACGCTCCAGGACGAGGAGGTCCGCCGTTTGGATTACCGGCTCCGGCGGCGCCCCTTCGGCCCGCCGGGCGGCCTCCTGCATCGCGGCCATGCCCTCGGCGATCTCCTCTTCCGACATATGTTGCAGGGTGGAAAAGGAACGGTGTCGAAATCGCTCGAAATAGGCGGGCAGGCTGGCGGCCACCTGCTGGTCGACCTGGTCGAGCCCGACGTAGCCGAGGCCGGCCTCGGCGAACTGGGCGATGACCTCGTCGAGCCGGGGGAAGACCATGTCGTCGACCTCGCGGGCGCGCGGGAAGTAGCGGTACCAGACGTGGTCGTGCATCTGGCCGGAGAACCCGCTGTGCACGCACAGCCGGGCGCCCGGCTTGAGCACCCGGGCCAGCTCCTTCACGCCCAGCATGCGGTGCTCGATGTGGTGCAGGACCAGGAACATTACGGACAAATCGCAGCTGTTGTCCGGTAATGGGATCGATTCGGCGCGACCGTCCAGATAGGTCACGGCGGGGTGCGGGTGCGCGGCCGCCGCGACCTCGCGCATACGGGCCGAGGGCTCCACGCCGTAGACGGGGCCGCCGAAGGTGTCGGCCAGCGCATCGCTGAACCGACCGGTTCCGGAACCCAGGTCGAGCACGGTCAGCGGGCGGCGCTCAGATGCGTTGCGCTCCAGCGCGGTCATCCACGTGACGACAGTCTTGGGCGGCAGCGCGCGTCCTCGTTCGTAGACTGCGTGCAGCCCCTCGTCGTAATCCACGTGAATATGCATGGAACAACCCTAGAGTTACCGATATGCCGCCGCACTGCTCCGGACGAGTGATAAGGGTGAAAATGGTTGCATGCGCTTCACCATCGTGACCGGACGGCAACAATTGACGGTTCTTCCGGACGTGAAATACGCGTCACGATCGGCGCACACGTGCTATCGAAGGGTGCCCGCCAATTCGGTGGGCGGCCGCGCGGGTGGCGGCCACGGTCGGTCACGCGCCGCGCTGTTTCGCGTCCGCCCGGTGACCGGACTGCTCCGAACGGTTCGACTGCGTTCACCTGTCGTGTGATGTGGGGTTTGATTGTTCGGTGATCAGCGGCCAACCCGGTGGTCCGGGGGCGGAGGAGGTCGGGGACGCGGTGCGCACCCGCGTCGCCGTAGAGGCCGCGCTCACGGGCAGTGACGATCCGGGGCATGCGCTGGCCGACGTTGTGTCGGCGCTGGAGGGCCTGGTCCGCGCGGCCAAGGCCACCGACGCGGTGGAGCTCGCCGAGTACGTCGTGGAGGCGTTGGCCTCGGCGCTGGCGCGGCTGCCCGAGCGGGTTCCGGTGTTGCGGGGGCTGGCCGATCGGGCGTTGGCCGCGCATGCCACGGCTTGCCGGCTGCACCAGGGTGACCCGTTGCGGCTGGCCCGGTGGCTGCTGTCGTTACAGGTGGAGCACCCGGAGGGGCCGCAGGTCCGGTTGACCGACTACGCCGGCGCGTTGGGCTCGGCAGGGCTGGCGGCGTATCGGGAGGCGGTGGAGTCGCTGTGCGCGCCGCTGCCGGTGCTGGAGTTCGCGCAGCGGCCGGTGTTCGACCGGCACCGGTGGGCGGTGCTGCGGGTGACCGAGGATCTCGCCGACCATCTGGGCGATGTCGACTTGCAGGTGGCGGCGCTGGCCAAGGACCTGTCCTCGGGCTGGCACTACCTGCGGATCGCGACACTGCTGCAGGAGGCCGGGCGGTCCGAGCAGGTGCTGGAGTGGGTCGGCCGCGGGCTGTCGGCCAGCGGCTGGCGCGGAGTGGCCTCGCGGCTGGTGGACGTCGCCGTGGACGAGTGCGTGCGGATGGGCTGGTTCGACCGGGCGGTCGCGATGCGGATGCGGATCTTCAGCAACCAGCCGGCGATGGAGACCTACCTGCGGCTGCGCACCGTCGCCGAGCACGCCGGCAGCTGGCCGGAGCATCGTGACGCCGTCGTGCGGCGGCTGGCCGAGGGAGCCTCGGATGTGGCCGTGAACTCCGTGCTGGTGCGGGTGCTCATCCACGACGACCAGCCGGAGGCGGCGTGGCAGACCGCCGTGGCGCACGGCTGCACCGACGAGGTGTGGGCGGAGTTGGCGCGCGTGCGGTCGGCCGATCACCCCGGCGACGCGATCGCGGTGTACCGAGGTTTGGTGGAGCAGGCGCTGGATGACGACACTCACGCCCACAACGAGGCACTGGTGGTGGAGTTGCTGGCGCAACTGCGGACGCTGTTCACGCGGACCGGCCGGCAGGACGCGTTCAACTCCTACCTCGACGGCGTGAAGGGCCGCCACGTCGCCGACCGGCAGCTGCTGGACGAGCTGACCAAGCGCGGCCTCTAGTCGCGCTTGCGGGAACGGAACGCCGCCACGTGCACGCGGTTGGCGCAGCGGGCCGAGCAGAACCGCTTGGCGCGGTTGGTCGAGGTGTCCAGGAAGAACTTGCCGCAGTCCTCGGCGGCGCAGCGTCCCCAGCGCTCCAGTCCGTAGTGGACGATGCCCTGCGCGATGCCCCACGACGCGGCGGCGGCGACCTCGGTGGCCGGCGGCTGGCCGGGGTCGGCCACGTGCACGTGCCAGTTCTCCTTCTCACTGTGGCCGGAGGACAGCTGCGGGCGTAGCGGGTGCGCGGCCAGCAGTGCGTTGGCTTCCTTCTGGACGGCCGCCCGGTCGGCGGCGACGGCCGCGGCCAGCGTGCGGCGCAGGCCGTCGGCGACCGGGCGCAGCGCGCGCAGGTCGGCCTCGTGCACGCGGTCGGCCCACCACGGTTCCTCGTACAGGGCCTCGCGCAGCCCGTCGACCTCGGTCAGGTCGGCGTTGGCCAGCCGCAGCGCGACGTCGAGGTAAGCGGCATTGTCCACGAGCGCACCTTACCGTAGGCTCCCGCCGTCAGGGATGAAAGCGGATATGGCTCATTACCGGAGGGGCGCATGGCGCTGTCGACCGAACGGTCGTCGCAGTTACGGCAGCTGTTGACGCTGGCCGTGCCGGCGCTGGGCGTGCTCGCCGCCGAACCGCTCTACCTGCTCGTGGACACCGCGGTGGTGGGCCACCTGGGAGCGGCGCAGCTGGCCGGGCTGTCGGTCGGCGCGATCGTGTTGGCGCAGATCGGCCAGCAGATGACGTTCCTGAGCTTCGGCACCACCGCGCGCTCGGCCCGCCTGCACGGCGCCGGGCGGCGGGCCGACGCGGTGGCCGAGGGCGTGCAGGCGACGTGGTTCGCCGTGATCGCCGGGCTGCTGCTACTCGTGGTCGGGCAGCTGCTGGCCGAGCCGATCGCGAGGCTGCTCGCCGGCGACGCGCGGTCCGCCGCGGCCGCCGTGGGATGGCTGCGGATCGCGCTGTTCGGCGCGCCGCTGGTGCTGGTCACCATGGCCGGCAACGGGTGGCTGCGCGGCGTGCAGGACATGCGTCGGCCGCTGTGGTTCGTGCTGGCGGGCAACGGCATCTCGGCGGTGCTGTGTCCGGTGCTCGTGCACGGCCTCGGGTGGGGCCTGAACGGCTCGGCGATCGCCAACGTCGTCGCGCAGCTGATCTCGGCGAGCCTGTTCGTGCGGGCGCTGCGGGCCGAGGGGGTGTCGCTCAGGCCGGTGCCGTCCCAGCTGCGCGCGCAGCTGACCTACGGCCGTGACCTGGCGCTGCTCGGCCTGGCGTTCCAGGCGTGCTGGGTGTCGGCCACGGCCGTCGCCGCGCACACCTCCGCCGCGGCTGTCGGGGCGCACCAGGTCGTGTTCCAGCTGTGGATGTTCCTGGCGTACGTGCTCGACGCCCTCGCGGTCGCCGCGCAGGCCCTGGTCGGCTCCGCCCTCGGCGCCGACGACCGCGACCGGGCCTACCGCGTCGCCTGGCAGGTCACCGGCTGCGGCCTCGTCTTCGGCATCGCCCTGTCCGCGCTGTTCGCCGCGTTGTCCGGCGTCCTGCCGCACGCCTTCACCACCGACGCCGCGGTGCTGTCCCAGATGCCCAAGGCGTGGTGGTTCTTCGTCGCCCTGCAACCCGTCGGCGGCATCGTGTTCGTGCTGGACGGCGTGCTGCTCGGCGCCGGCGACGCGAAGTTCCTGCGCACCGGCAACGCCTGCGCCGCAGTGTTCGGCTTCCTGCCGGTGGTGTGGGCGTCGTTGAGCCTGCACTGGGGACTGGTCGGCATCTGGTCCGCCCTGACAGTGTTCCTGCTGATCCGCCTCGCCAACGGCGTGCTGCGCCTGCGCTCGGGCCGTTGGGCGGTGCTGGGGGCCGTGCGCTGATCAGGCGGTGCCGCCGCCCCCGGTCTCCGGCGCTCCGACCGGTGTCACGCGCTTCGGCCGCGGCGCGGTGGCCGGCGGCTTCGGTGTGGTCGACGGTCCACCGGTGATGGTGAAGGTCTGGGTCACCGAGCCGCCCGGCGGGCACGACACCGTCACCTGGTAGACGCCGGGCTTCGTGATCACCTGACCGGTGCCGCTGTGCACGGTGTGCGAGCTGAGCTGCAGCTCGATGGGAGCGACGAAACCGGGCGAGGTCGCCATCCCGCCGCAGGGGTCGAGGACGTCCTGCGACTGCAGTTCGACCCGGATCTCGCCGCCCGGCCGCACTTCGCTCGGGTACAACGTCAGCGTGTAGGCGGACACCGGCTGGGCCGCCGCGGCGGACGCGCCCATCAGCATGGTGACGCCTAACAGGCCGACGATCACTTCTCTGCGTCGCATGATGTTTCCCCTTGTGTCGCACATGGGATCGATCGCTGGGAAGTGAACGCTTCGACAGGGCTATTCGGTTGCCTCGGTCAGCGCGGCGGCAACGGACTCCGGGCTCGCGGGCAGCAGGGGCAGGCGCACGTCCGGGGTGGGGATGCGGCCCTGGGCATGCAGCACGCCCTTGAGCACGGTCGGGTTGGGCTCGGCGAACAGGGCGGTCGCCAGCCGGGCCAGGGTGTGGCCGAGCGGGCGGGCGGTGGCCATGTCGCCCTTGTGCCAAGCCGACACGAGCCGGGCGAACTGCGCGGTGGCCAGGTGCGCGGAGGCGGTGATGCCGCCGCGTGCGCCGAGGGCGAGCATGGGCGACAGGTACGTGTCGTCGCCGGCGAAGACGGCGAAGTCCGGCGGGCAGTCGCCGAGCAGCGCGACGGCGTCCTCGGTCATGCCGCTGGCGACCTTGGCCCCGACGATGTCGGGAATCCGGCTGAGCGTCAGCAGGGTGGCGGCGCTGAGCGGCTGGGCCGTGCGGTGCGGCACGTGGTAGACGAGCAGCGGCACGGGGGTGTCGGCGGCGAGCCGGGTGAAGTGAGCGAGGACGCCGGCCTCGCCAGGGCGCACGTAGTACGGCACGGGCACGAGCGCGGCGTCGACGTGCGGATGTTCGGCGAGGGCTGTGGCGCTGGAGCGGGTGTCGTTGCTGCCGGCGCCAACGATGAGGGAGGCGCCGTGGTCGGCGCAGGCCTGCGCGCAGATGTCGAGGACGATGCGCTTCTCGTCGGCGTCGAGGGCGAAGGCCTCCGCCGTGGTGCCCAGCGCGACGATGCCGGCTGCGCCCTGCGTGAGGACGTCGTCGGCCAGCGCCGCGAGCGCGTCGGTGGCGATGCTGCCGTCAGCGGCGAACGGCGTGATCAGGGGGACGAGGATGCCTTCCATGCTGTTCAGCCTGCGGGCGGCGATCATGCAGGTCCAGTTCGTATTTGTACGGCTATACGTAAGCTGAGCTGATGCTTGATGTGCGTCGGCTGCGACTGCTGCGGGAACTGGCCCATCGCGGCACCATCGCCGCGGTCGCCGAGGCGGTCGCGTTCACGCCGTCGGCGGTGTCGCAGCAGCTCAGTGCCCTGGAGCGGGAGGCAGGTGTGCCGCTGCTGACGCGTAGCGGCCGCCGGGTCGTGCTCACACCGGCCGGCCGCAACCTCGTCCGGCACGCCGAGGCCGTGCTGGCGCAGTTGGAACGCGCCACCGCCGAGTTGGCGGGCGCACGCTCCGGCCTGTCGGGGTCGCTGCGGATCGGCGCGTTCCCCAGCGCGGGTCGCGTGATGGTGCCGGCGGCGCTGGCCGAGCTGGCTCGGCGGCATCCGGGGCTGGAGCCGATGGTCGTGGAGCTGGATCCCGCGCGGGTGGCCGACGCCCTGCGCGCCGGTGATCTCGACGTGGCGCTGGTGCACGAGTACGACTTCGCGCCCGTTCCCGCCGAGCCTGGTATCGCCGTGATACCGCTGTGCCGGGAGGCGATGTACCTGGCCACCGCCGACCCCGCGCTCGCGACGGTCGCCGATTGCCGTGACGAGCCGTGGATCCTGGCCGTGACCGGGACGCTGTGCCACCGGATGACCGTGCACGCCTGTCAGGCCGCCGGCTTCACCCCGCGCACCCGGCACCAGGTCGACGACTTCGCCACGGTGCTCGCGCTGGTCGCCGCCGGTCAGGGCGTGGCGCTGGTGCCGGAGCTGGGACTGGTCGATCGGCCGGACGGCGTGACGCTGACCCGGCTGTCGGTCGGCCGGCACACCCGCATCGCGCACCGCAGCGGCGCCGAGGACCACCCGGCGGTTCAGGCCTTCGCGGAGGCGATGGAGTCGGCAGTTCCCGAGGGTCTCTAGAACCCCGGCGGCCGCTGGTCGGCCCAGGGACGTGCTTGCTCGATCTGGGACGAAAGGGACAGCAGCGTGCACTCGTCGTGCGGACGGCCGACGAGCTGCACGGCGAGCGGCAGGCCGTCGGGGGTGAACCCGGCGGGCACGGACGCGGCGGGGTTGCCGGCGATGTTCCACTGCGGCAGGAACGCCGTGTACCGGTTGGCGGCCAGCAGCGTGGTCAGCGTGGACCGGCCCTGCCACTCGCCGACGCGGATCGGTGGCCGTGTGAGCGTGGGCGTCAGCAGCACGTCGGCGTGCGTGAAGATCTGGTTGGCGACCTGGGAGAACCGTTCCCCGAACCGCCGGGAGCGCACGACCAGCCAGCGCGGCACGGCCCGTCCCATCGCGGCGACCTGCCGGGTGCGGCGCTCCACGGCGCTGGGACGGTCCAGCGCGGCGACGGCCTCGGCGGCGCTGGACAGGTAGCGCGGGGCTAGCGCGAGCTGCGTGGTCGGGTCCAGCAGCGTCGGGTCCCGCTCGATGACCTCGTGCCCCAGTTCCCGCAGCAGCTCAGCCATCCCCAGCACGGCCGACCGCACGCGCTGGTCGACGGTCACGCCGGCGACCCACGGCTTGAGCGACACCGCGACACGCAGCTTGCCCGGCGGCGTCGCGGCCGCCTCGACGAAGCTCGTTCGCGGCGGGATCGCGGCCACCGGGTCGCTGGGCAGCGAGCCGCGGATCTGGTCGGCGACCAGCGCCCAGTCCCGCACGTGCCGGCTCAGCGGCCCGGCCACGACCATGCCCGTCCACAGTTCGCCGGACGGATGCAGCGACACTCGTCCACGCTGCGGCTTGAGGCCGTAGACGCCGGTGGAGGCGGCGGGGATGCGGATCGAGCCGGCCCCGTCGGAGCCGATCGCCGCGCCCGCCAACCCCGCGCACACGGCGCTGGCCGAGCCGCCGCTGGAGCCACCCGAGGTGTGGGCGGGCGACCACGGGTTGCGGGTCGCGCCCGCGAACGCCGACTCGGTGTACGGCCACAGCCCCAGCTCCGGCATCCGCGTGCGGCCCACGATGACCGCACCCGCCGCGCGCAGCCGGCGCACCACCTCCGAGTCGGACGGTTCGAGCTGGTCCACCGCGTACGTGCCGGTCGTCGTGGGCAGCCCGGCGATCGCCGAGTCCTCCTTCACGGCGATCGGCACACCCAGCAGCGGCGCATCCTCGCCGCGCGCCCGGCGCTCGTCGGCCGCCGCCGCGTGTTCCAGGGCCTGTTCGGCGAACACCAGGCGGTAGGCGTTGAGCTCGCGGTCGTGGCGGTCGATGCGGCGCAGCGTGGCGTCCACCAGCTCACGTGACGACAACTCGCCGGCGCGCAGCAGGTCGGCCTGGGCGGCGGCGCCGGCGAAACACGCGTCGGCGAGGTCCATGTGTCGACAGTAGGGCCGTTTCCTACATCCGGGCAGGGCGTCCGTGCCGCCACATGCCGAACTTCATCGCCAGGAAAGCCACCAGGATCAGCGGGAACGCGAAGCCGTGCGTGACCACGATCACCGCGGCCAGCACCGCCAGGACCGGCAGCACACGGGGGTCGAAGCGCGGCCGGCGGTCCCGCTGGGGCGGTGGCGTCGGTTTCGGGTCGGGCAGGTCGGCGGTCAACGGGGTCAGGTCGTCGAGATACCGGGCCGCGTAGGCGGCGGCGATGCGCTCCTCGGCCTCGGGCAGGGTGAGCAGGCCCTTGCCGACGGCCGCGTTGAGCCGGTCGACGACCTGTTCCCGGTCCTGGTCGGACGCCCTCATCTGAGTGGTCATGGCGTCCATGCTCCGCGCCCCATAGGGCACAGACGTCGGCTCGAAAGCGGCATGTCCGCGTACGTCGAGCGACGTAGGTCCATGATCGGGGCATGGGTCAGACATTTGTTGGAAGGACCGCGCTCGTGACCGGCGCGGGGCGGGGGATCGGCCGGGCGCTGGCGGTCGGGTTGGCCGCCGAGGGCGCCGACCTGGTGCTGGTCGCCCGGTCCCGGGACCAGCTCGAGGACACTGCCGCCCTGGTCGGCACCAACGCGCGGGTCATCCCCGCCGATCTCGGCGACCTGGCGCAGGTGGCCGAGGTCGCCGCTGAGGCCGGCCCTGTCGACATTCTTATCAACAACGCCGCCGTGCCGTGGCCGGCCGGCCCCACCGCCACGGTGGATCCGGCCGAGTTCGCCTACGCCGTCGCCGTGAATGTCACCGCCGTCGCCGCTCTGACCATCCACTTGCTGCCTGGCATGCTGCAGCGGGGGTGGGGCCGCATCGTCAACCTCTCCAGCGGCGCCGCGCAGGTGCCCGCCTTCCTCAACGGCGGCAACGCGTACACCACCACCAAGTCCGCCGTCGAGGGCCACAGCGTCAACCTCGCCGCGGAGCTGGCCGACACCGGCGTCACGGTCAACATCTACCGCCCCGGCACCGTCGACACGTCGATGATGACCTGGGTCCGCGACGGTGGCGGCCGGCGGATGGATCCCAAGGTCCACGAGTTCTTCGCCGACGTGCAGGATCGCGGCGACCTGCTCACCCCCGACCAGAGCGCCGGCTACCTGCTGGCCCGCCTGGCCGGCGACGACACCGGCCAGACCTGGCACGCCGCCGACGGCGTGATCGCCGAGCTGGCGGAGGAGAGCTGAGCCTCCGCCGCGAGTCTGCCGCCCGTCTCGTGTGATCTTCACCCGTGATCGACATACCTGCTGGCCTGCGGCGCGTCGCGGGCACCACAGGCGTGGTACCACAGCTAGGGTGATCATGTGGGTGATCGACGTCCGGGGTCCCGGCGAGCGCTGCTGGGGGATGCCGCCATCGCGATCCTCGCGCGCGAGGGCGGCCGTGGCCTGACCCATCGCGCGGTGGACCGGGAGGCAGGCGTGCCGCAGGGCACGACCAAGAACTACTTCCCGACGAGGGAGTCGCTGCTGGAGGCGGCGGCACGGCGAATGGCGGAGGAGCATCGCGCGGCCGTGGAGCGGCTGCACAGCACGACGCCCGAACACGTGTCGCCCAGCCAGCTCGGGGAGCTGTACCCGGCGCTGCTGCACCGCGCCGTCAACGGCGATCCGACGCAGCTGCTGGCGATGGCGGAGCTGTACCTGGAGGCGGTCCGCCGCCCGGGCGTGCGGCAGGCGCTGGGGGAAATGGCGATCGCCAATGCGGAGTCGGCGGTGGCGCTGCACCGGGTGGCGGGACTGGACAGCTCGACCCGCGATGTCGGCGTGCTCGACGCCTATCTGCTGGGAATCTCGTTGTCGCTTCTGGCTCTGCCGCCGGACGCGCTGCGCAGGATCGGGTTGGACGACCCCTATTCGCTCGGTCTCGGGGCGTTCGCGGCGACCGTCTCCCGGCCCGCGGGCGGCGATACCGAGATCGCCGGACAGGAATGCTCCTAAACGCATTTCACCCGGCTGGACGAATTGTTTTCACGCATTCCTGTGTCATCCTGGCGTTCGTGCATGACCGGCAGGTGAGCACGTCCGTGCTGGTGGACGTGGTCTACGTACTGGGCGGCGACGTGGTTTCCACCCCGGCCGCCCAGCTACTGGGCGATGCCGAGACCGCGGAGCGACTGCTGGCCGCGGCGGCCCTGATGGGCATTGCCCGTCAGATTATGCATGAAATCGTGGCGGCGAACGGACTGCCGATCGAACAGGCCCGCCGACTGGCCGTGGAGGCGGCGACCGCGGCCGGGTGGATTTCCGGTGAAGACGGCGGGACGGAATGGTTGCGCGCCGGCTGATCAGCGCGTGCGAATGACGGTGTCCGCGACAAAGGCGCTCGGCACGGAAGGCGCCTTGCCACAACTGGTCGGACGGGCCGGCGGCAGCGGGTGTTCCGTCACGGTGACGGCCCATTCCCGGCCATCCGAATGAGAGACGACGGTGCCGTCGGCGGATACCGACAACGACTCGGCGTCCACTTCTCCCAGCAGTTCCCGCACTGCCAGCTCGGCCACCTGCGCCGGCCGTGACCAGCAGGAACGTCCCCGGTTGCCGGCCAGCACGACGTCGCCGGAATCGAGCAGCCGCTGCCCGTCGGCCGGTGTTACCCGGCCGTGGAGATATCCGGTCGGCAGCAGGACGGCGGTCGGCGCGAAACGGTGGCCGCCGGTGTGGGTGGTCTCCCAGACCCGGCCTGGATTCGCCGCGGCCAGCGCACCGGCGAGCGGGCGGCCCTGCACCGCGCAGCACACGTCCCGGCGGCCGTTGGTGCACACCAGCAGCACCGACTCCTCGACCTGGCTGCCCAGACCGACGTGCTGCCCGGCGCCGGCGGCGCGGAAGTCCAGGTCCAGCAGCTGCTTCGGGTCGGTCAGCACTGTCGACTCCAGCCAGCACGCCCCGGGCCGCGTGGAGGCGAGGTAGACCTGGCGGGGCTGGGCGTGGTGGTGGTCGGCATGCGTGCCGGGCCGACGGATCAGCACGATGCGCACTCCGCTGCCCGCCGCGTGCTCAGTCAGCTCAGCGGCCAGAGCGCCGTCGAAGTGGCTGTCACGTAAGGCGTCGTGGCCCCACGGACCCGGCTGCTCGATGCACAGCCAGGCGGTGGCCACGGATGCGGTTCCGGCGGGCGGCTCACCCAGCACCGCGGACAGTGCCGAGCAGCTGCCGGATGTGTCATGCACCTACGCAAGGCTACAACCGGGTGATCTCCGGTGCCGTCGCTTTAGGCTGGCGGTCGTGATCGAGGACTGGTCCGACGAGGTAACCCAGATCCAGCGCCGCCGCGAGCACGCGGCCGGCCTCGGCGGACCGGACAAGATCGCCCGCCAGCACGCCAGCGGCCGGATGACCGTGCGGGAACGGATCGCGGCGCTGGCCGACGAGGGCAGTTTCGCCGAGATCGGGGCGCTGGCCGGATTCGCCAACGCCGACGGAACCGTCACGCCCGCGAACTTCGTCGCCGGCACGGCACGCGTCGACGGCCGCAAGGTGGTGCTCGGCGCGGACGACTTCACCGGGCGCGGCGGCTCCGGCGACGCGGCCATCCACGCCAAGCAGGTGTATTCCGAGCAGCTGGCCGGCCAGTTCCGGCTGCCGCTGATCCGCCTGCTCGACGGGGCCAGCGGCGGCGGCAGCGTGAAGATGATCGAGCGGGCCGGCTACAGCTACGTGCCGGTCAACCCGGGCTGGGACCACGTCGTCGACAACCTGTCCACGGTGCCGGTGGTGTCGGCCTGCCTGGGGCCCGTGGTCGGCATCGGCGCGGCACGGGCGGTGATGTCCCACCTGTGCGTGTTCGTGGCGGGCCTCGCGCAACTGTTCGTCGCCGGCCCGCCGGTGGTGCGCGGCGGCATCGGCGAGGACGTCGACAAGGAACAGCTCGGCGGCGCGGAGGTGCACCGCCGCAACGGCAACGTGGACCGCTTCGTGGCCACCGAGGCCGAGGCGTTCGCCGTGATCCGGCGGTTCCTGTCCTACCTGCCGTCCAGCGTGCACGAGCTGCCGCCCGTCACGACCTGCGACGATCCGACCTCACGGGCCGAGCAGACCCTGCTGTCGGCGATCCCGCGCAACCCGCGTCGCCCGTACCGCATCGCGCCCATCCTCGACGCCGTCTTCGACACGGGCTCCGTGTTCCGCTACGCCGACTACGGCGGCGCCACCGTCACGGCACTGGCCCGCCTGGACGGCCACCCCGTCGGCGTCGTCGCCACGGACCCCTACCGCGGCAACACGCTGTCCGCCGCCGGCGCGCTCGCCCTGACCCGCCTGGTCGACCTGTGCGAGACGTTCCACCTGCCCATCGTCAGCCTCACCGACCAGGGCGGCATGACCATCGGCACCGCCGCCGAACGCGCCGGCACGCTGCGGGTCGGCGCCCGCGCCATCAGCGCCGTCTACCAGGCGCGCGTGCCGCAGGCCGAGCTGATCCTGCGCCGCGTGTACGGGGTCGGCGGCGCCGGCATCGTCAACCGCCACCGCGGCGGCCGCAGCTGGGCCTGGCCGTCCGGCGACTGGGGCTCGCTGCCGGCCAAGGGCGGCATCGAGGCGGCCTACCGCGCCGAGCTGGCGCAGTCACAAGACCCCGAGGCCGACCTGGAAGCCATCCAGACCCGGCTGGCCGCGCTGACGTCACCGTTCCGCACCGCCGAGCACTTCGGCGTGCAGGACATCATCGACCCGAGGCAGAGCCGGGCCCTGCTGTGCGAGTGGGTGCACGACGCCTACCGGCTACTGCCCGCGGTGGTGGGGTCACCCAGTTGGGGAACCCGGCCCTAGTGGCATGATCGCCCCGGTGCGCTTCTACGCCGACCTGCACATCCACTCGAAGTACTCCCGGGCATGCAGCCGCGACTGCGATCTCGAGCACCTGACCTGGTGGGCCCAGCGCAAGGGCATCAGCCTCGTCGGCACAGGCGACTTCACCCATCCCGCCTGGTACGACCACCTGCGCGAGACCCTGGTGCCGGCCGAGCCCGGCCTGTTCAAGCTGCGTCCCGAGCTCGACCGCGACATCGCCCGCACGCTGCCGCCCAGCTGCGTCGGCGACGTCCGCTTCATGCTCAGCGTCGAGATCTCCACGATCTACAAGCGGGACGACCGCACCCGCAAGGTGCACCACCTGATCTACATGCCCTCCTTCGACGCCGCCGCCGAGTTCAACAAGCGGCTGGGCAAGATCGGCAACCTCGGCTCCGACGGCCGCCCCATCCTCGGCCTGGACTCCCGCGACCTGCTGGAGATCACCCTGGAGAGCGGCGAGGGCTCCTACCTGGTGCCCGCCCACGTCTGGACGCCGTGGTTCGCGGTGCTCGGCTCCAAGTCCGGCTTCGACGCCATCGCCGACTGCTACGCCGACCTGGCCGACCACGTGTTCGCCGCCGAGACCGGCCTGTCCAGCGACCCCGAGATGAACTGGCGCGTCTCCGGCCTGGACCAGTACACGCTGGTCAGCAACTCCGACGCGCATTCGCCGCCGGTGCTCGGCCGCGAGGCGACGGTCTTCGACACGGACATGGACTACTACGCCGTGCGCCGCGCGCTGGAGACCCGGCAGGGCTTCGCCGGCACCGTCGAGTTCTTCCCCGAGGAGGGCAAATACCACTCCGACGGGCACCGCAAGTGCGACGTGCGCTTCGACCCGGCCGAGACCATCGCCCACAACGGCCTGTGCCCCGAGTGCGGCAAGCCGCTCACGGTCGGCGTGCTCAGCCGCATCCAGGAGCTGGCCGACCGCGAGGTCGGCTACCGGCCCGCCGACGCCGTCGACTTCCGCAGCCTCATCCCGCTGCCGGAGATCATGAGCGAGCTGCTCGGCGTCGGCCCCAAGAGCAAGAAGGTGCTGTCCGAGATCGCCACGCTGACCGCGGCGCACGGCCCCGAGCTGGCGATTCTCGACGACGTGCCACTGGACGACCTCAGCGCCTCGAACCCGCTGCTGGGCGAGGCGATCGGCCGGCTGCGCCGCGGCGAGGTCGTCCGCGAGGCCGGCTACGACGGCGAGTACGGCGTGATCCGGCTGTTCGAGCCGGGGGAGCTGTCCAAGGCGTCCGGATCGGTGTCGCTGTTCGACGACGACCTGTTCGCAGCGCCGGAACCGGCCAAGCCGAAGCGCGTGACGAAGCCGGCTCCGGCCGAGGAACCGATCGCTGCCGAGCCGGTGCCGGCCGACAGCGAGCCCGAGCTGTTCGAGCCGGAGCCCCAGGCCGGTGAGGCCGCCTCCCTGCTCGATGGCCTCGACCCCGACCAGCGGGCCGCTGCGGCCGTGCCGTCCGGGCCGCTCCTGATCATCGCCGGTCCTGGCACCGGCAAGACGCGCACCCTGACCCACCGCATCGCTCACCTCGTCACCGAACGCGGCGTGCCGGCCTCGCAGTGCCTGGCCATCACCTTCACCCGCCGCGCCGCAGCGGAGCTGGCCGAACGCCTGGAAGCCCTGGTCGGGCCACAAGCGCGGGACCTCACCGTGGCGACTTTCCACTCGCTCGGCGTCCGGATCCTGCGCGAGCAGCACGCCCGCGTCGGCCTCACCGCACGCTTCGGCATCGCCGACGAGACCGTCGTCCAGGAACTGCGCGACGAGCACGGCGACACGTACAAGAAGGAGCTGCACGCCCGCGACCTCGTCGACTTCGACGACCTGATTGAGATGCCGGTCGACCTGTTGGCCGGCGACACCTCGCTGATCGAGCACTACCGAGCCCGCTGGCCATGGGTCAGCGTCGACGAGTACCAGGACGTCGACGAGACCCAGTACCGGCTGCTGCGCCTGCTGTGCGCCGCCGACGGCAATCTCACCGCCATCGGCGACCCCGACCAGGCCATCTACCGGTTCCGCGGCGCCGACGTCGGCTTCTTCCTGCGATTCCAGGAGGACTTCCCGGGCGCCACCCGCGTGCAGCTGGGCCGCAACTACCGCTCCAGCAAGCACATCCTCGCCGGCGCCGTGCAGGCCATCACCCCGACCACGCTGGTCGAGGACCGTTCCCTGGAGCCGTGCGGCTCGCACGCCGAACACGCGCTGATCGGCGTGCACCACGCCATCGACGAGCAGGCCGAGGCCAGCTTCGTCGCCCGCACCATCGACCAGCTGCTCGGCGGCTCCTCGTTCCACTCCCTCGACAGCGGCCGCGTCGCCGGCGACGGCACACAGGGCCTGTCGTTCAACGACTTCGCCGTGCTGTACCGGACCAGCAGCCAGGCCCGCGCGGTCATGGAGGCCCTGACCCGCGCCGGCGTGCCCTTCCAGAAACGCTCCCACGACCGGCTCACCGACCGTCCCGGCGTCCGAGCCGTGGCTCGGGAACTGGGCCTGGTCGGCCTGCACGGCTCCGTCGTCGACCGCGTCCGCCAGGCAGCACATGGCATCGACGACGAGGACGCCTTCAGCGCGCTGGAACTGCTCATGCCCCTGGCCACGCGCTGCGGCGACGACGTGGCGCAGTTCCTGTCCGGGCTGGCCCTCGGCGCCGAGGTCGACACCTGGGACCCGCGCGCCGACCGGGTGTCGCTGCTGACCCTGCACGCCTCCAAGGGGCTGGAGTTCCCGGTGGTGTTCCTCGTCGGCTGCGAGGACGGGCTGCTGCCGATGCGGTGGCCGGGGGAGGACCCCGACCCCGAGGCCGTCAACGAGGAGCGTCGGCTGTTCTTCGTCGGCATGACCCGCGCGCAGCAGCACCTCTACCTCAGCCACGCCGCGTCCCGGGTCCGCAACGGCGCCACCCGCAAGGCCGCCCCGTCCCCGTTCCTCTCATCCATCAGCCCCTCAGTCACCGAACGCATCGGCGAGGCTGTCCCCAAGAAGCGCAAACCCAAGCAAGAAAGCCTTTTCTAAGCGCTTCAGGTGCTGTGAAAGGACCATTCCTAACGTTCAACGTGTGGAATGGTCCTTTCCGAACAACTACCCAGCGTCACTGGGGCAGGGTGGTGCAGGTGAGCTTGGGCTGGGGTGGCGAGGTGCCGGGAGTGCCCGCGACCAGGCCGAAGCTGGTGGAGGTGTTGGCGTCGAGCACGGCGTTCCACGACGCGTTGCGGACCACCAGCACCGACCCCTGCTGCGAGAACGTGCCGTTCCACAGGCTCGTCACCCGCTGGCCGCCGGGCAGCCGCCAGCTCACCTGCCAGCCCGTCAGCTGCTCGCCGGTCAGGTTGGTGATCGTCACCGCCGCCTGGTAGCCGGTCGACCAGCTGTTCATCACGTCGTAGCGAGCCGAGCAGCCCGCCGACGACGACACCGGGTCCGCGGCGGTTGTCGTCGTGACCGGCGGAGCGATCGCCGACGGGACGGTCGACGGCGCGGGGGAGGCCACGGGACGCACCCCGAACTGCTGCGCCACCACCAGGCCGACGGCGACCACGGCCGCCGTCACGGGCACGGCCAACGCCAGCCACCGCCCCACCGGCGAACCCCGACGCGGCTCCGGCAACGACGGCATCCGCCGCGTCCCCGGCGGCGGGGCGGCCGCCGCCTGCGGCAACACAGCGGGCAGAGGGGACGAACCGGCCAACACCTTCTCGAACCGGTCCGCCACCTCCGCCATCGTCGGACGCGTCTCCGGATCGCGCCGCAACATCTCCACCAGCAGGTCCGCCACGGCGCCGCCGCGCCTCGGCGGCGTGATCTCCCCGTAGGCGACCTGGTGGAGCAGCGCGATCGTGTTCTGGTCCATCCCGTACGGCGGCTTGCCCTCGAAAGCCGCGTACAGCGTCGAACCCAGCGAGAACACGTCCGAACGCGGGCTGCTCTCCGACCCGGTCGCCACCTCCGGTGCGAGGTAGGCCGGCGTGCCCGCGAGAATCCCCACCGCGGTCACCGCCCCGTCGTCGGGCGCCCGCGCGATCCCGAAATCAGTGATCTTGGCCGTGCCGTCCTCGGCCAGCAGCACGTTGTCCGGCTTCACGTCCCGGTGCACGATCCCCAGCTCGTGCGCGGCGGCCAGCGCGGACGCGATCTGGAAACCGATCGTCGCCAACTCCGTCGGCGACAGCACACCCTTGGTCTCCACCACCTCGGACAGGCTCTTCGACGGCAGGTACTCCATCACCAGGCACGGCCGCCCGTCGTGCTCCACCACGTCGTGCACGGAGATCGCGTTCGGATGCTGCAGCCGGGCGGTGATCCGGCCCTCCCGCCGCGCCCGCGCCACCGCCTCCTGCTCGCTCACGTCGTCCGGGGACACCCCGCGCACCATCACCAGCTTCAGCGCGACCACCCGGTCCAGCCGCTCGTCGCGCGCCCGCCACACCGCCCCCATGGAGCCACGGCCGATGCACGACACCAGGCGGTATCGCCCGTCGATCAACTCACCACTGTCCGGCACACCGGTTCCTACGCGGAGATCGACCGACCGGATCAGTGAACCCGATCGCGGGTTTGAACGTCCTCCCTCACAGGAACCCCGCACCCGGGTCCGCTAGCATTCGCCCACCCCCGACACCAACTGCGAGACGGCCGACCACACATGCCCGAGCACATGACGGTCCACCTCCCCGCACCACTGGCCCTGCTGCGCCGTGGCGCCCAGCACCTGCTGGAGTCGACACTGGTCCCGCTGGGCCTGTTCTACATCGTCTTCACCATCGTCGGCCTCCAGGGCGCGCTGTTCGCCGCTCTCGGCTGGTCGCTGGCGGCGCTGGCGCGCCGCGTCGTGCTACGCAAGGACATCCCCGCGGTGCTGTGGGTGACCACCGCGCTGCTGTGCGTGCGCACGCTCGTCGGCTACCTCACCGGCAGCGTCTTCCTCTACTTCCTGCAACCGACCGTGCAGAACTTCGCCTTCGCCGCGATCCTGCTGGCCACGCTGCCGCTCAACCGGCCGCTGCTGGCCAAGCTGGCCGACGACTTCTGCGCCTTCCCGACCGTCATCAGCGGCCACCCCCACGTGCAGCGCTTCTTCCGGCAGGTCTCGTTCCTGTGGGCGCTGGTGTTCATCACCAACGGCGTCACCACGCTGTGGGCCCTGGCCAGCGCCACCGTCGGCAACTTCCTGATGGTCAGCACCGCCGGCTCCTACAGCGTCGTGGCCATCGCCGCCGGCGTCTCCCTGGTGTGGTTCCGCCGCTCCCTGCGGGCCCACGGCATCACCCTGCGCCTCGGCGGCCACAAGCAGGTCGCCGCCGCCTGAGCCTCCTTCCGACGAATCGGGCGTCGTCCACCGGGACGGCGCCCGATTCTCGTGTTCAGGCCAGCCGCTTCTCGAACCAGTGGTCGGCGTAGGGGGAGCTGTTGTACGCCGGGATCTCCACGTAGCCGTTGCGCGCGTACAGCCGCCGCGCCTCGACCAGGTCCTTCCGGGTGTCCAACCGGGCCGTGGTCAGGCCCATCCCGACGGCCGCGCGTTCCAACGCCGTCAGCAGCGCCACCCCGCCGCCGCGTCCGCGCATCGACGGCCGCAGGAACACCCGGGTCAGCTCGGCGACGCCGGGGGAGAGCACCCGGAACCCGCCGCAACCGCCGAGCTCGCCGTCGTGGGAGGCGGCCAGCAGCAGGCCGGTCGGCGGCACGAGGTCGTCACTGGGCTCCTCGAGCAGCACCTGCTCCACCTCGGACCGCAGCGCCGGGCGGCCCCAATACCGGGCGACGATCTCCGTGTAGTACTCGCGCAGCAGGCTCGCGCCCACCGGTCCGTTCGGGTCCACCGCCTCGACTGTCCACGTCACGGCGGCATCCTGACCGACCGCCGGTCTTCGGGACGACCGAATTTCCCGAACATGCCGTTGCCAGCATATTCCTGTCGGGCTATATTCGCCGCCATGGACCCGACACTCGGCACCCACACCGACGGCCGTCCGGCGCTCCGCTTCGAACGCCACCTCAAGCACCCGCTCGAGGTCGTCTGGCGGGCCATCACCGAACCCGAGCAGCTCAGCGCCTGGTACCCGTTCCGCGCACTGACCATCGACCTCCGCGTCGGCGGGCACATCCGGTTCGAGGGCATGGACGCCGTGGTCACCCAGCTCGACCCGCCCAAGGTCTTCGCCTTCTCCGAGCACGCCCCGCCCGAGATGCACCGGGAGAGCGACGACCTCATCCACTTCGAGCTCACCCCGGACGGCGACGGCTGCCGGCTCGTCTTCACCCACGTCTTCGACGACCGCCCCGCCGCCGCCAGCTACGGCTCCGGCTGGGCCGTCTGCCTCACCGCGCTGGAGGCCTCGGTCGACGGCGAGGAGATCCGCATGGAGCGGCCTTCCGACGCCCACCACGAGCAGCTCATCCACCAGTTCGGCCTGGACAAGGGGAGGGTCGAGCGCGTCGGCGAGGGCTACCAGGTCCGCTTCGAACGCCAGCTCACCCGTCCCATCGAGGACGTCCGGGCGGCCCTGGGGGACCTGGCCGCCGATCCGTCCGTGCACATCGAGCTGTCCCCGGGCACCGGCCACGGCGCCCGGCTCGAACTCACCCGGACCGTCTCCAGCGAGGCCGACGCCGACCTCGACAGCTGGCGTCAGCGCATCAACGACCTGGTCCGACGCGTCACAGCCGGTTGAGCGCCGCCTTCAGGAACTCGTCCCGACGCGCATTCAGGGTCGGGCCGTCCAGATCGGTCCGCCCCTGATCCGCGGCCACCGCCAGCCAGGCCGACACGTCCGGCGGCGTGCTCAGCGACGCCACCACATCCCAGTACGCCAGGTCCGGGGCCGGCCGACCGGCCGCTTCCTCCCAGCCGGCCACCACCAGGTCGGCCGCCTCACCGCCGTACATCAGGTTCACTTCACACCGGAGCTCACCGATGTCCACACCGGGGTGGCCGACGCCCGCGCAGTCCCAGTCGATGACCGCCGACAGTTCCCCGTCGTGCCACATCGTGTTGCCCTGCCACAGATCCCCGTGCAGCAACACGGTCGGATGCGGCGGCGCCGGGCGCTCGCGGACCGCTTGTTCGGCCTCCAGCAGCAGGGGAGAGGCGCCCTCCCGCGCCCGCCAGGCCTCGAAGTCCTCGCCCTCGATCGGACGGTGTCGCACCGGCAAGTCCCTGGTGGGAGCCAGCTCAACGGCGTGGATCGTCGCGGCGGCGGCGCCGAGCGCGTGCAACCGGGCCGGGGGAGGCGTCTGCGGGATCTTGCTGATGCCGTGGACCACCGACAGCAGCAGGCCCTTGTCGCTGACGTCGAGCACACGAGGCGCCGGCACACCGTGCTCGGCGGCGACCTGCAGCGCGGCGACCTCCGTCTCGAACGGGCCTCGATCGTTCAGCACCGCCTGCCGCCCGTCGGCGAACGTCAACAGCCACGGCGAGCCGCCTTCACGCAGACCTTCGCGCGAGACCACTTCGGATTCCGGCCACATGATCGCGGACCATAGGGGAGGCCCCATACTGGGAGCCATCCATTTTCACCCCAGGGGAGTTCCCGATCGACATCGTCACCAGGCTTCGTGCCGCCGGTTGTGTGTTCGCCGAGGACGAGGCCGAGTTGCTGACCGCCGCGGCGTCGTCGCCGGAAGACCTCGAGTCCATGGTGGACAGACGCGTCTCCGGCCTGCCGCTGGAGCAGATCGTCGGCTGGGCCGAGTTCTGCGGGCTGCGCATCGCCGTCGAACCGGGCGTGTTCGTGCCGCGTCGCCGTACGGAGTTCCTGGTGGAGCAGGCTTCCGCGCTGGTTTCACCGGGCGGTGTGGTGGTGGACCTGTGCTGCGGCACCGGCGCGATCGGCGTCGCCACCGTGGCCGGTATGTCCGAATTCTCATTGTACGCCGCGGACATCGACCCGGCGGCGGTGCGTTGTGCGAGGCGGAACGTCGAACCGGTCGGCGGCCAGGTGTTCGAGGGCGATCTGTACGACGCGTTGCCACCGGAGATTCGTGGCCGCGTCGACGTGCTGGTGGTGAACGCGCCGTACGTGCCGACCGACGACATCGGCATGATGCCGCCGGAGGCACGCGACCACGAGGCGCGGGTGGCGCTGGACGGCGGCTCGGACGGCCTGGAGGTGCACCGGCGAGTCGCCGCGGACGCGTCAGCGTGGCTCAAGCCGGGCGGGCACGTGCTGATCGAGACGAGCGTGCGCCAAGCGGCCTCCACACAGCGTTTGCTCGCCGACGCCGGCCTGACGACTCGGGTCGAGCACTCGGAGGAGGTTGACGGCACCGTCGCGATCGGCCGCCGAGCCGTCAGTTTCGGCGACGACGCGGACCAGTCAGTGCGTCGAGGTCGATCGTGACCTCATGGCTGCCGATAGAACCGGTATAGCTGCCAGTGATCGGCGACGAGAAGTGGTACTGGCCCGTGTCGTCCAGCGTGTAGACGGTCAGGCTGAGGGGATTCTCCTGGATGTCAATCACCCAGGTGTTCGGAATGCCGTTGGCGGCGTACTCGGCCGGCTTCTTGATGTAGTCGCGGGCCGCAGACTCGCCGGGCGACACGATCTCGACGGCGAGCAGGACCTGGTCGGCGCGCACACGGACCTGGTCACGGGCCTCGGTCATGCACACAACGAGGTCCGGTATACGCCGCGGAGATGGGCCGGCAAGTTCGGCCTGGAACTCCATCATTGCTTCCAGCTCATCCGGCAGTTGGTCATTGAGATAACTGACCAAACGCTGCGCCGCCGCGATGTGGGGGCCAGCGGGGCGGTTCATCACGAGCAGCCGACCATCCTCGATCTCCAAGCGGTGTGAGCTGTCGTCAGCCAGCCCATCGAACTCTTCGATGCTGATCGGATGGCCCTCACGTGCGAGTGCTGTGCTCATCGGGCACGCTCCGATCGGTTCGGTCAGCGGGGACACCCTCAGCATGCCGCAACTCTAGCGGCAAGCCTGGGCCGAATGGAGTAGGACCGTCCGGCCGCATCGGGGAGATCAATATCGCCACTACTTAACATAATGTAGATTATCGGCCTAACGCGGCCAGGCGTCTCAACCTGCGCGGAAGACGTTCTGGGCGGCGATCCGAGCGTCAGAATCACCTCTACGGGCAAACGACGCCGACGTGTGTGCGCTGACAGCTGTCGTCGGCGCTGTGACGGCGTCGGAGGCGGATCGGACGGGCCGACGGGGCGCTCAGAAGCGCTGTGAGCGACCCGGATCCCCCTGGAGGCGCCGCCGCTCGGCCACGCCGGGACAAGCGGACTTTTCATGCATAATCGCCATTATGCATGAAAACGGACACTGATCGTCCAGTGTAGACCAGCGAGCACAGGGGAGTCACGCACGTCGGACGAGATGGCACGGCTGCACGAGCGTGGCCGGGACACCTTCGCCTCCCTTGTGGACGGTGGCCGGGACCGCCTGACCAGCTGTTCCGCGCCGCCCCCCGGCCTCGCCGAGCTGGTCGTCGGCACCGTCCACGGACATCTCTCCCACCGCCCCGCTCTCGACGAGCGCACCCGCGAGGCGGTTGCCATCGCCGCGATCGTGGCGGCCGGCTGCTGGGAGTCTCCCCTGTCCGTGCACGTCCGGACGGGTCTGTCGGCGGGCCTTACACCGGCGGAGATCAGCGAGATCCTGGTGGAGACGGCCGCCTACGCCGGCTTCCCGCGTGCGGTGAGCGCGGCGTCGAAGCTGCCGGACCTGTTCGCCGAGACGAAGAACTGCGGGAGCTGTCCGGTTCCCACGAGGTCCAGGTGCTCACGACGGGCCCGAACACGGCGGTGGCGCTGTTCCGCGACGCCAACGGCACGCTCGTCGCCTCGGCCCAGGCCGACACGACCGGCGGGAAGATCGCGAAGCTCACCGTCCTGCGCTGAAAACTGTCAGGGTCGTGCGGTACAAGATCCACATGAGGCTTGTGGACGCTCAGCAGGCGTTCTTCGCGGCGCGCCGGCCGCGCAAGGACTCGCCGCACACGACGAACGCCTACCGGCGCGACCTGGCGGGCATCACGGCGCTGCTGGTCGACGAGATCGGCGGCGACGCGGAGATGCTGGAGGTCGAGGACCTGACCGGGCCCGCGTTGCGGGCGGCGTTCGGCGCGTTCGCGGACACCCACGCGAAGTCCTCGGTGCTGCGGGCGTGGTCGACGTGGAACCAGTTCCTGACGTTCTGCGTGGCCGACGGGCTGCTGCCGGGCAACCCGATCGGGGCGGTGGCGCGGCCGCGCACTCCTCCCCTGTCCCCCAAGCCGCTACGGGGTGAGGACACGCCGGAGAAGTTGCTGTCGGCGGTGGCGCACGGGGATCGCAAGGCGCGGGATCCGTGGCCGGAGCGGGACGTGCTGGTGATCGCGCTGGGCCTGCTGGCGGGGCTACGGTCGGCGGAGATGCGCACTCTGACGGTGAATTCGCTGGTGGGACGGTCCGGTGAGATGCGCCTGCACGTCCACGGCAAGGGCAGCCGGGACCGGTCGATCCCGGTGGAGCCGTCGATGGAGAAGGTGATCGACGCCTATCTGGCGTCGTGCCGGACGCGGTTCCCGAAGGAACGGTTCGGGCGGGGCGCTCCCCTGCTGCGGGACCGCTCGGGCGGGCCGATCGGCCGTGGCGCGTTGGAGTATCTGGTGAAGTCCTGCTACCGCTGGGCCGGTCTGCACGACCGGGTGCCGGTGGGTGCGAGCCTCCATGCGTTGCGGCACACCTTCGCGACGAGGTTGGCGGAGGACGGGGCGACGGCGTCGGAGATCATGGCGCTGCTGGGGCACGCGAGCCTGGCGACGAGCCAGAACTACATCGAGGCGACGGGCCGGGAGCAGCGGGCGGCGGTGGCCAGCAACCGGACGTACCGTGCGCTGGAGGGCGTCGCCGATGTCGAGACGGATTCGCCGGCTCCGACCTCGTCGTGACGGGTTCGCGAGGAGGATCGAGTGAAGTACCTGCTGATGATCTACATGAACGACGAGACCTGGGCGGGGCTGTCCGAGCGGGAGCGGGACGCGGTGATGGCCGGGCACGACGAGTTCCAGCGGCTGACGCGGGAGTCCGGGGAGCTGCTGGACACCCACGCGCTGGGCAGTCCGTCGACGACGGCGGTGGTGCGGGTGCGCGACGGCGACCCGGTGGTGACCGACGGCCCTTTCCTGGAGACGAAGGAGTACCTGGCGGGGTATTACCTGATGGACTGTGAGTCGAGGGAGCGGGCGGTGGAGCTGGCGGCGATGATCCCGGACTCCCGGTACAACGCGACGGAGGTCTGGCCGGTGATGTTCTCAGCTGGGGTGGACGTTTGAGTCCGGTACTCGAGGTGGAGGGCCTGCTGCGCGAGTTGGCGCCGCAGGTCCTCGCCGCGTTGGTGCGGCGGCACGGTCAGTTCGACGCGTGTGAGGACGCCGTGCAGGAGGCGTTGCTCGCGGCGGCGACGCAGTGGCCGGCGGAGGGTGTGCCGGACAATCCGCGGGCGTGGTTGGTGACGGTGGGTTCGCGGCGGTTGGCGGACCTGTGGCGCAGCGAGAGTGCGCGGCGGCGGCGTGAGGAGGCGGTGTTCGCCGCGGAGCTGGAGGACGTGGAGGTCCCGGCTCGGGACGACACGTTGACGCTGCTGTTCCTGTGTTGCCATCCGGCGTTGACGCCGGCGTCGCAGGTGGCGTTGACGGTGCGTGCGGTGGGCGGGTTGACCACGGCCCAGGTGGCGCGGGCGTTCCTGGTGCCGGAGGCGACGATGGCGCAGCGGATCTCGCGGGCGAAGCAGAAGATCAAGGCGGCCGGGGCGAAGTTCTCGATGCCGCCGGAGGGTGAGCGGGACGAGCGGCTGCGGGCGGTGCTGCACGTGTTGTACCTGATCTTCAACGAGGGGTACACGGCGACCGCGGGCGACCAGCTGCTGCGGGGTGAGCTGACGGGTGAGGCGATTCGGCTGACGCGGGCGGTGCGGGAGTTGCTGCCCGAGGACGGGGAGGTCGCCGGGTTGTTGGCGTTGATGCTGTTGACGGAGTCGCGGCGGGCGGCGCGGTCGCGGCCGGACGGGTCGCTGGTGCCGTTGGAGGAGCAGGACCGGTCGCTGTGGAACGCGGCGGCGATCGCGGAGGGCGTGAAGCTGGTCAGTGACGCGTTGTCGACGACGCGGTTGGGGCCGTACCAGCTGCAGGCGGCGATCGCGGCGGTGCATGCGGAGGCGCCGACGGCGGCGGAGACGGACTGGGCGGAGATCGCCGCTCTGTACGCGTTGTTGGGGCAGATGGCGCCGAATCCGATGGTGACGTTGAACCACGCGGTGGCGGTGGCGATGGTGCGTGGGCCGGAGGCGGGGTTGGCGATGCTGGCCGGGTTGGAGGGTGACGACCGGGTGTCGGCGCATCACCGGGTGGCTGCGGTGCGGGCGCATCTGTTGGAGATGGCCGGTGACGCCGCGGCGGCTCGGGAGTCGTATCTGGCGGCCGCGCGGTTGACGTTGAGCATGCCGGAGCAGCGGTATCTGCTGGCGAAGGCCGCCAACTTGGCATGACCGGCCGGCCTTGACAACATGTTGTCAAGTTGACAGCATATTGTCATGACTGAGACGGTGCACGTCGCGGTGTACGAAGGGCTGTCGGACTGGGAGATCGGCCACACGCTGGCGAACCTGCGCGGCGGCGTCGGTCAGGCCTCCCCCGGCCGGTTCGAGGTGCGGACCGTGGGGCCGACCACGGATCCGGTGGTCACGATGGGCGGGCTGCGGGTCGTGCCGGACATGGTGCTGGCGGAGCTGCGGCCGGCGGACAGCGCGATGCTGGTGCTGGGCGGTTCGACCGGCTGGCTGGCCGGTGACGCCGTGACGGAGCCGTTCGCGCGGACTGCCCGGGCGTTCCTGGACGCCGGCGTGCCGGTGGCGGCGATCTGCGGCGCGGTGGCCGGGCTCGCGCGGGAGGGCCTGCTGGACGACCGTGCGCACACCGGCGCGGCCGCGGAGTTCCTGGCGTCGACCGGTTACGCGGGCGGCGCGCTGTACCGGGAAGCCGACGCGGTGACCGACCGGGACCTGATCACCGCCGGCCCGACGGAGCCCGTGCCGTTCGCGCGGGAGATCTTCGCCCGGCTCGGGGTCTACTCCCCCGCCAAGCTGGACGCGTGGTTCCGCCTCCACGCGCACGGCGACGCCTCCGCGTACTACGAGCTGATGGCCGCGTGACCCCGGCGGAGTTGCTGTCCCGGACCGCGTTGGCGGTGTTCCGGGTGCACGGCCAGATCCTGGAGGTCTCCGAGGACCTGTCCCGTCCGGTCGGGTTGACCGCCGCACGCTGGCAGGTGCTGGGCGCCGTGCTGCCCGAGCCGCTGCCCGTGTCGGGCATCGCGCGGGCGATGGGGTTGACCCGTCAGGGCGTGCAGCGGATCGCGGATCTGTTGGTGGAGCAGGGTTTGGCGGAGTACCGGCCGAATCCCGCGCACCAGCGGGCCAAGCTGCTGGCCGTCACCGAGGCGGGGCTGGCCGCCGTCCATCGGATCCAGCCGGCGCACCGGGAGTTCGCGCAGCGGCTGTCGGACCAGTTGGGAGCCGAGGAGTTCGAGCAGGTGGCGGCCGCGTTGGAGAAGTTGGTCGCGGCGCTGGACAAGCTCCGATGAGCAGGTTCCGATCGCAACTGCTGCACCGTCCACCGGGTGGTGTGGTGGACGTGGTGCGGCATCTGCTGGCCGTGCAGGCGCAGGACGTGTCGGCGTTTCCGCTGGCCATTCGCGTGCGTTCGGCCGGGCTGAGCGCGGCCGATGTGGCGGCGGCGCGGGAGCGGCGGGAGGTTGTGCGGTGTTGGGGGCCGCGTGGCACGTTGCATCTGGTCGCCGTGGAGGACCTCGAGTGGCTGTATCCGCTGGTTGCGCCCTCACCTGCGGGTTCGCTGCGCCGGCTGCGTCAGCTGGGTGTCGATCCCGGGCTGGACGCGGCCGCGGTGCTCAAGGGTCGAGGGCCGGTGACGAAGGCGGAGTTGGGGGCGCTGCTGGGCGTTGAGGGGCAGGCCATCGTGCACCTGGCGGCGCTGGCGGCGGCCCGCGGGCTGGTGGTGCTCGGTCCGGAGCGGTCGGGCAAGGCGACGTATGTGCACGCAGGTGACTGGCTGGGTGCTCCCCTGCCGACCTCGCTGTCCGATCGGGACGCTGCCGTCCGTGCCCTGGTCGCGCGGTATCGGGCTGCCCATGATCCGTCCGAGCCGGAGGATCTGGCTCAGTGGTCGGGTTTGCCGCTCGGCGAGATCCGCGCCGCCTGGGGCGGGGATTCCACTGTGGAGGGTGAGCCTGGCGACGGGGTGCGGTTGCTGCCGGCGTACGACGAGTACCTGCTGGGATGGCGGTCGAGGGACCCCGGTTATCGGTCCGCCGGCGGCGTGATCCGCTCCGCGGTGCTGGTGGGTGGTCGTGTCGTCGGCACGTGGCGAGGCCGTGGGAAGACCCTCGCGGTGGAGGCGTACGAGCCGCTGTCCGATGTGGTGCGGGCCGGCATCGCCGAGGAGATCGCCGACATCGAACGGTTCCTATGACGGGCGGGTCGCCCGGTCGAAGGTGTCGGCCAGTTCGTGGCCGAACTCGGTGGCGTCCACGTCGGGGTGCAGCACGAGGCCGATGACCATGGCGTCGATGGCGCCGATGATGGCCACGGCCATGGCGTCGGTGTTGAACGCGCCGAACTCCCCCGCCTCCTGGCCTGCGCGCAGGTGGCGGGTGAACAGGCCGAAGCGCTCGTCGACGAAGTCGGGGGTCTTGGGGGCGTTCTGGGCGATCTCCATCAGGGCCCGGACGTGGGCGGGGTGCGCGCGGACGAGTTCCATGTTGGACTCCAGCCGGGCGCGCAGCTTGGCGCGGTAGCCGGTGACGGCCTCCATGCGCGGGCTGATGAAGTGGTGGGCCACGGTGGTGGCCTCGGTGAGCACCTCGCCGATGAGGTCGTCCTTGTTGGCGAAGTGGTAAGAGATCATGCCGGTGCTGGACAGGCCGGCCTGCCGCGCGATGCGGGTGAAGGAGGCGGCGGCGTAGCCGTGGTCGGCGATCACCGCGATGGCGGCGGCGACGATCTGGGCGCGGCGCGCGTTCTCGGTGAAGGTCCTCCCCTTGGTGGTGTTTGCCGGCATGAGCAATATTTAGCACGAGCGAGCGAGGAGGTCGCGTGGAGGCGTTCGTGCGGCAGCACACCACTGCCCGGACGACGGAGTTCGTGCCGGAGGTGGTGCTGCGCGTCGCCGAGGACGTGACGCCGCTGTGGGAGCTGACCGGCGCATCGGAACCCCCGTTCTGGGCGTTCCCCTGGGCCGGCGGCCAGGGCGTGGCCCGGTACGTGCTGGACAATCCGCACGTCGTGGCCGGCAAACGGGTGTTCGACCTGGCCTGCGGGTCGGGGCTGGTGGCGATCGCGGCGGCGCTGGCCGGGGCGGCCACGGTGACGGCGTGCGATGTGGACGAGATGGCGCTGGTGGCGGCGCGGATCAACGCCGAGGCGAACGGGGTGTCGCTGGCGCCGCTGGTCGCGGACGTGCTGGCGACCACGGTGGACGCCGAGGTGGTGCTGGCCGGGGACGTGTTCTACGACAAGGACATGGCCGCCGCGGTGGAGCCGTTCCTGCACCGGGCCACCGCGAACGGCGCGTTGGTGCTGGTGGGCGATCCGAGCCGGCCGTACCTGCCGAAGGACCGGTTCGAGCGGGTCGCCGCGTACGAGGTGCCGGTGCCGCGGTCACTGGAAGGCGTGACGGTGTTGCCGACGACGGTGTGGCGACCTGCGCCGACCCGGTGCTGATGAACGCGAGCGCCTAGGGTCTAGATCATGGCTGTTGCGACCAACCAGTCGGTGGACCGGGCCGAGCTGACCGAGTTCCTGCGCACCCGGCACCGGGCGATCATCATCACCACGCGGGCCGACGGCAGCCCGCAGTCCTCGCCGGTGACGTGCGGGGTGGACGGGCAGGGCCGGATCGTCGTGTCGACGTACCCGGAGCGGGCCAAGGTCCGCAACGCCCGGCGGGATCCCCGGGTGTCGTTCTGCGTGCTGTCGAACGAGTGGGACGGCCCCTATGTGCACGTGGAGGGCCGGGCCGAGGTGCTGGACCTGCCGGAGGCGCTGGAGCCGCTGGTGGACTACTTCCGGGGCATCTCGGGTGAGCATCCGGACTGGGACGAGTACCGGGCGGCGATGGTCCGCCAGGGTAAGTGCCTGATCCGGGTGGAGCCCACGCGCTGGGGCCCGGTGTCGACGGGTGGTTTCCCGGCGCGCCTGGCGTGATCAGGCACGTCACCGCGTAGCGGCTGAGTGCAGCGGGCTCCCGCTGAACGGGAGCCCGCTCCGTTCTGCCTACGTGCGGGCGACGACCAGCAGGCGGTGGCTGCCGATGCGGAACTCGCCGCGGTCGGTGTCGCCGTACAACTCGACCTCCCGATAACCGGCGAGTCGATCAGCAGTTGGCGAGCTCGGTGAAGAAGTCCGTGTGCCACGGCAAGGTGGGAACTCCTGGTGAATGCGAAGAAGTGGATCGCAGAAGTCACCGGGCAGGCTCAAGCACACGCCCGGCGGGTCCGGGGGTGCCCATGGCATCGACCTTGTCTGTGTGGACGTCAGGTACGGCGGATCGCACTAGGTGGTTCCGCGCCGCCGCCTTCCCGTCGGGGACTAGCTCCAGGCGCCGCCCCAGCCGATGGGGTCCTCCAGCAGGGTGCAGACCGTTCCGTACGGATCGGCGATGGCGGCGATGACGCCGGTGGGGACCTCACGGGGCTCGATCAGCAGGGTGGCGCCGCCGGCCACGGCCG
This sequence comes from Kutzneria kofuensis, assembly GCF_014203355.1. Classification (NCBI taxonomy): domain Bacteria; kingdom Bacillati; phylum Actinomycetota; class Actinomycetes; order Pseudonocardiales; family Pseudonocardiaceae; genus Kutzneria; species Kutzneria kofuensis. Next base: position 428,914 of record NZ_JACHIR010000003.1, on the reverse strand, counting down.
TGTCGGTGACGAGGGTGATGTCGGTGGCGGCGAGGTAGCACATCCAGCTGGCCCCGACCTGGGCGGCGGTGGCCTCGTCGACGAGCAGCCGGCCGGCGATGGCGCGGGTGCCGGTGTCGTCGGCGGCATCGAACAGGGCGAAGGGCTTGATGTCGGTGCCGGCCCGCAGGGACCAGCCGAGCTGCCGGGACCAGTAGTCGTCGGTGGTGTCGGCGGTCATGAGCTCGATCCAGCACGGCTCGCCGTGGCGGGGCGGCGGGGCCCACGGTCCGTGCCGGACGCGGCCGGGGTCGAGGGTGGCCGTCACGCCGGCGGGGTCGGTCAGCAGCGCGGTCGGCCGGCCGCCGAGGACGGGGTGCCAGCCGGGGGTCTCCCAGTCGGCGGGTCTTCGGATCAGGGCGGCCAGCCGGTCGCCGACCCAGCAGCGCAGGGTGCCGTCGTCGGCGGGCATGACGATCCAGCCGAACAGGCTGCGGTAGTGCTCGGCCGACCCGGCCGGGTCGTTGCTGCGCAGTTCCATGCGGCGCAGTCCCTTGACGGGGACGTCCTCGGGCACGGGGCGGGTCCCTCTCTCGGGGCGCGTGCGGGCAGGCTCAGGAACGCCCATCCTCTGCCGTGGGCAGCTCGCCGGACAAGGCCCCATCCGGCGGCTTGAGCACGCTGCCCAGGGGTTTCGGCTTGCCCAGGTGGAAGCCCTGGCCGACGGAGACGCCGAGCTTGGACAGCATCTCCACCTGCGCGGGCCGCTCCACCCATTCGGCGACGACGGACAGGTCGAAGCCGCGGGCGATCTCCAGGATGCCGGAGACCAGCACGGCGTCGCGGGTGCCGGAGTCGATGCCGCGGACGAACTCACCGTCGATCTTCAGGCCGGTGATGGGCAGGTGCTTGAGGTGGACGAAGGAGCCGAAGCCGGCGCCGAAGTCGTCCAGGGCGATCCGGCAGCCGGTGGCGCGGACCTGGTGGGCGAGGCTGCGGGCGGCGTCGAGGTTGGTGACGGCCGCGGTCTCGGTGATCTCGAAGCCGAGCCGGCCGGGCGCGACGCCGGAGGAGGCGAGGCGGTCCAGCACGAAGTCGGCGAAGTCCTCGTCCTCCAGGGTTCGCCCGGAGACGTTGACGTCGAAGCGCAGGTTGGGGTCGGGGTGGGCGACGAGGGTGTCGATGGCCTTGCCGAACACCCAGCGGTCGATCTCCAGCACGAGGTCGCTGCGTTCGGCGGCGGGCAGGAAGTCGGCCGGCCCGAGCAGCGGGAGCTGGCCGTCCTCCAGGCGCAGCAGCAGCTCGTAGCCCAGGGTGCGGCCCGAGGACAGGGCGACGATGGGCATGGCGTGCAGGGCCAGGTCGCCGTGTTCGAGGGCCTTGCGCAGCCGGTCCTGCACCGAGACGCGCTTGGCGGTGTCGGCGTAGTGGCCGGGGTCGTAGACGGTGACGCGGTTGCGGCCGGCCGCCTTGGACGCGTACAGAGCGAGGTCGGCGTTGGCCAGCACGGCCTCCCAGCCCTCGCCGGAGGTGAAGCCGGCGACGCCGGTGCTGACCGTCATCCGGGTGGTCGCGCCGCCGGCGACCAGCGGCAGGCCGGCGACGGCGTCGCGCAGCCGGCCGGCGACCTCGGCGGCGTCCTGCTCCTCGCAGCCGGGCAGCACGACGGCGAACTCGTCGCCGCCGAGGCGGCCGAGCAGCTGGCCGGGGTCGAGGCGTTCCCGCAGCGCGGCGGCCATGGTGCGCATCAGCCGGTCGCCGACGGCGTGCCCGCGCAGGTCGTTGACGTCCTTGAAGTTGTCCAGGTCGAGCAGCAGCAGGGAGCCGGTGCCGCCGGCGGCCAGCTGGCGCTCCAGCTCGCGGGTCAGGGCGCGGCGGTTGGGCAGGCCGGTGAGCGGGTCCTCCTCGGCCAGCTGGCGCAGCTCGTCCTGTAGTCGGCGGTCCTGGGTGACGTCGTGGCAGGTGCCCATCATGCGCACCGGCGTGCCGTCCTCGTCGCAGATGACCTCGCCGAAGCACTCGAAGAAGCGCTCGTTGTCCACGCCGACGAACATGCGGTGGGAGTAGGTGAACCGGTCGCCGTTGGCGCGGGCCACGGCCAGCGTGGTCTCGATCATCTCCCGGTCGTCGGGGTTGACCAGGGAGATGTAGCCGGCGTAGTCGAGCTCGGTGCCGGGTTCCAGCCCGAACATGTCCAGCAGGGCGTCCGACCACAGCACGCGGTCGGTGGTGATGTCCCATTCCCAGTTGCCCATGCGGCCCAGCACCTGGGCGCGGCGCAGCGCGTTGGCCTGCTGGGTGGCCTCCAGCTCGCGGTCGCGCCACGAGGTGATGTCCATGATCCGGTAGAGCAGCTGCTCGCCGCCGGGCAGCGGGGTGCAGCTGATCTCCAGCCAGCGGTGGTCGTCGCCGTCCTGGCCCGCGGCCTGCACGACCATGCCGGTCTGCGGGGTTTCGGGCGCACCGGGCAGCAGCGCCGGCAGCGACCGGCCCAACGCCTGGTCGGAGGGCACGCCGATGAGCGTGCCCAGCGCCGGGTTCGCCCAGCTCAGTTTGCCGTGCAGGTCCGTGACCCCGAATCCGACGTCCGCCCAGCGCAGGACGTGGTTGTGCACGGCGCCGTGGTCCGCCACCAGCTCCTCCTTGCCACCCGGCGCCATAGTTGTCGGTTCACCGGTCACTGGGCAAGCCCGAGCCGGTCACCGTAGGCGTTCCAACCCGGTGGCGGTGCCCAGCAGTGCCCGCGCCATCGAGTGCAGTTCGTCCGGTTGCGCCCCGTCGGCGACCGCGGTCGCGATGTCCTCGGCGGCGCACCGGAGCTGGAACAGTCTGTCCTGGAGGTTGGCCAGTTCGGTGCTGGACAGCACCACGGCGTCCTCGGGCAGCCCGCCGCGCTGCACGGCGCTGCGCCGCTCGTAGGCGCGCTGCCGGCAGGTCTGGGCGCAGTACTGGCGGCGCCGCCCGAACTGGCCGTCCGCGGGCAGCCGTTGGCCGCACCAGGCGCAGTGCCGCGCCGCCTCCCGTCGCCGGGTGCTCGTGACCTCCATGGCGGGCGAGATTATCCGTACATCTGTTGGTCATCGAAAGCGCCACGCCGCTAGGGCAGACTGCGCACTGTGCGAAGTGGACATCCCTACCTCGACGACGGCCCGTACCCGCGGGCGCTGGCGCACCGCGGCTGGCACGTGGGCGACCTGGCCGGCATGGAGAACTCGCTGAGCGCGTTCCGGCGGGCCGTCGAGGAGGGCTACCGGTACATCGAGACCGACGTGCAGGCCACCACGGACGGGGTGGTCGTGGTGCAGCACGACGACGTGCTGGACCGGACCACCGACCGGCAGGGGGTGATCGCGCGGCTGCCGTGGTCGGAGGTCGGCCGGGCCCAGGTCGGCGGGCGGGAGCAGATCCCGACGCTGGAGTCGGTGCTGGAGGAGCTGCCGACGGCGCTGCTCAACATCGACGTGAAGGCCGACAACGCGGTGGAGCCGGTGCTGCGGCTGCTGGAGCGGTGCGACGCCTGGGACCGGGTGTGCCTGGCGTCGTTCTCCGACGGGCGGTTGGAGCGGCTGCGGCGAGCGGCCGGGTCGCGCCTGCTGACGTCGATGGGGCCGCGGGCGGTGGGGTCGCTGTGGGCGGCGGGCCGGTGGCCCGTGCTGGGCACGAAGCGGTTCGTGCGCGGGCAGTTGGCGCAGGTGCCCGAGTACCAGGGGCCGTTGCGGGTGGTGGACCGGCGGTTCCTGGACGCGTCGCACCGCGCGGGGCTGGAGGTGCACGTGTGGACGGTCAACACCGAGGAGCGGATGCGGCGGCTGCTGGATCTCGGCGTGGACGGCATCGTCACCGACCGGCCGGATCTGCTGCGCGATGTGCTGCGGTCGCGGGACGCCTGGGCCGCCTAGCCCACCCCCAGGGGCGGGTTGCCGAGCCAGGCGGCCTTCCAGGTCAGGCGGCCGAGTTGGCCGGTGATGGTGATGTCGTTGGCGGCCTGCAGGTCGTGGACGGCCTGGCGGGTGGCGCCGTCGTAGCAGCCGGCGCTGCGGAAGAGGTACCCGAAAGTCGCCATGCGCTGCTGCCAGATGGCCAGCGCCGGGGCGCAGTCGCCGGCTAGGTAGACCTTGCCGGGCCAGATGGGCACGGCGATGTAGGCGGCGTCGGCGGTGGTGGGCACGCGGCGGGACGCGGCGTCGGTGTCGGGAGTGAGCCCGAGCTTGAGGCTGCATTCCCACGGCTGCCAGCCGCGCATCCGGTACAGGTAGAGCGCCCGGTAGTCCTGCTCGGCGGGGCTGGCCTCGCTGGGCAGGCCGGTGCCGCCGACGCTGGCCCAGGTGGGCAGGTCGAACTGGTAGGCGCCGTAGTACTTCCCGTCCGCCGAGACGGCGGTGTAGGAGTCGCTGGACTCGCACATGCGCAGCCGCGCCCAGTCCTGCTTGCTCGGATCGGCCACGGCGGCGCCCCCGCACACGCCCGCGAACACGATCAGCAGTGCCGCGATGACCAGCGGCGATCGGGCGATCACGAAGCGACGGTAGATCCGCTGCGGTGCAGTCACAACTTGGTGACCCGCATGGCTGACGGCCGATGATCACCGATACTGTCCGGCACCAACCGACGACGACGCCGGAAGGCAGCGATGACTGAGGCCACCACACGGGCTGCCGGCGACCCGGCGGCCAAGCGGCTGCGTTTCGGCTGGTACAGCTACGGCTGGGCGGCCCAGGTGTTCGAGACGACGGTGCTCGCGGTGTTCATGAGCCGCTACCTGCCGGCGGTGGCCGAGCACGCGGTCGGCGAGACCGGGCGGCTGCACGTGCTGGGCATCCCGATCGCGCCGGGCTCGCTGTTCACCTACACGATCTCGTTCGGGTCGGTGCTGCTGGTCGTGCTGATGCCGATCGTCGGCGCGTTCGCCGACCGCACCGGGCGCAAGCGCCAGCTGTTGTTCGCCTTCGCCTATCTGGGCGCGCTGTCGTGTGCGGCGATGGTGTTCGTCGGGCTGACCGACTGGGTGCTGGGCTCGGTGCTGTTCATGCTCGCGTTCCTGGCGTACAAGTGCGCGCGGGTGGTCTACAACTCGCTGCTGCCGGACCTGGCCGGCCCCGACGAGCGGGACGCGGTGTCCTCGATCGGCTGGGCCGCCGGCTACCTGGGCGGCGGGTCGTTGCTGGCGTTGAACTTCGTCGCCTCGTTCCTGATCGACGACAGCGCGGTGCTGGCCCGGCTGTCGCTGTGCAGCGCCGGGGTCTGGTGGGCGGCGTTCATGATCGTGCCGGCGGTGATCCTGCGGAAGATGCCGACGACGGCCGACGCCCACGCGCCGCAGGCCGGCTCGGCGTTCACCGCGGGCTTCAAGGAGCTCGGCGACACCCTCAGGCACCTGCGGCTCTACCCGTGGACGCTGCTGTTCCTGCTGGCCTACCTCGTCTACTACGACGGCATCGCGACGACCACCACGCTGGCCGCCGACTACGGGCAGAACGAGCTGAAGCTGGGCGAGACGACGCTGCTGTCGGCGATCCTGCTGGTGCAGTTCGCCTCCTTCGGCGGCGCGCTGCTGCTGGGCAGGCTGTCGCAGCGGTGGGGCGCCAAGCGGGTGGTGGCGGGGTCGCTGGTGGTGTGGTCGGTGCTGATCACACTGGCGTACTTCCTCCAGCCGGGCCAGCCGGTGCAGTTCTACCTGCTGGCCATCGGCATCTCGCTGGTGCTGGGCGGCAGCCAGGCGCTGTCCCGGTCGATGTTCGCCAGCATGATCCCGCGCGGCAAGGAGGCGGAGTACTTCAGCCTGTTCGAGATCTCCAGCTCGGGCACGTCCGCGCTGGGGCCGCTGGTGTTCGGGCTGGTGCTGCAGAACACCGGCAGCTACCGGTCGGCCATCTTCTCGCTGATCGCCTTCTTCGTGCTGGGCCTGGTGCTGTTGCTGCTGGTCAACGTCCGCAAGGCGATCACCGCCGCGGGCAACGAGCTGCCGGCCACCCTGGAGCAGAGCCGCTAGCAAATTGACCTTTCACAATCAATTCCCCGGTTGTATGACTTTGGCGACAGTTCTACGCTGAGGTCGCTGTTCCCTGCGCTCCCACTACGAGGACCACAAGGGAAGTGACCTCCACATGGGCAGCGTGACGCCCCGCGCGCTGTTCGACCGCCGCACCGCTCCCGTCGACGATCTGGCCGGGCGAGCCGAGGACGTCGCCCGCGCCTGCCACGCCATGGCCGTGCGCTTCCACCGCGGCGGCAAGCTCGTGGTGTTCGGCAACGGCGGCTCCTGCACCGACGCCCAGCACGTCGCCGTGGAGTTCGTGCACCCGGTGATCGTCGGCAAGCGAGCCCTGCCGGCGGTGTCGCTGACCTCGGACGTGGCCACGCTGACCGGCGTGGCCACCGGGGCCGGCATCGACGAGGTCTTCGCCCATCAGATCCGGTTCCTGGCCGAGCCCGCCGACATCGCGCTGGCGCTGTCGGTCGACGGCGACTGCCCCAACATCCTGCGCGGCCTGGAGCAGGCGCGGGCGCTGGGCATGCTGACCGTGGCGCTGGTCGGCGGGGACGGCGGCCGGATCGCGGCGGAGCGGGCCGCCGAGCACGTGCTGGTGGCCCGCTCCGGCGACCCCCGGGTGGTCAAGGAAGTGCACGTCACCACCTATCACGTGCTGTGGGAGCTGGTGCACGTGTTCTTCGAGCAGCCCGGCGTGCTCGATCCCGCGGTGCTGCGATGACCGGTCCCAGGGCTGCGTCGAACTGCGACGGCGACCGCTGCATCACCTGCGGCGACACCGCGGTCGAGGTGACCGTGGTGCGGCTGCTGCCCGACGACCTGGCCGTGGTGGAGACCGGGTCGGGCCGGGAGGAGATCAGCGTCGCCCTGGTCGACGCCCGGGTCGGCGCGACAGTGCTGGTGCATGCCAGCGAGGCGATCGCCGTCATCGAGGAACCCTCATGACCGATGTGGAGTCGCTCTACCCCTTCCTCTACGCCGACAAGGTCGACCTGGGCGCGGTGCTGGCGCAGGTCAGCGCGTCCACGGCGGCCAAGGCGCGGGAGATCACCGAGCTGCGCCGCCGGGTGCTGGCCGCCGACGGCGACCGGCTCGCCCGGTGCGCGGCGGAGATGGCCGAGCGGTTCGCCGCGGGCGGGCGGTTGCTGTCGTTCGGCAACGGCGGCTCCGCGACCGACGCCCAGGAGGTCGCCGGGCTGTTCCTGTCCCCCGGCGGCGGGCTGCGGCCGCTGCCGGCGTTCTGCCTGACCAACGACATCGCCGTCGTGACGGCCCTGTCCAACGACATCGGCTTCGACGTGGTGTTCGCCCGGCAGCTCGCGGCGCTGTCCCGGCCCGGCGACATCGCGGTGGGGCTGTCCACCAGTGGCAACTCGGCGAACCTGCTGGCCGCCTTCGACGAGGCCGGCCGGCGCGGGCTGCTGACGGTCGGCATCGCCGGCTACGACGGCGGGCGGATGGCCGAGCTGGACTCCATCGACCACCTGTTCACCGTGCCCTCCGCCTCCGTGCACCGGGTGCAGGAGGCCCAGACCACCGTCTACCACGTGCTGTGGGAACTCGTTCTCGACCGGCTCAGGGGTGATGACCAGTGAGCACCACCGACGAACAGCCCATCCACATCCTCTGGATCAACGCCGGGCTGAGCTGCGACGGGGACTCCGTCGCGCTGACCGCGGCGACGCAGCCCAGCATCGAGGAGATCGTGCTCGGCGCCCTACCCGGGCTGCCCAGGATCGCCGTGCACTGGCCGCTGATCGACTTCGAGTGCGGCCCGGCGCAGGGCGCGGACACCTTCATCGACTGGTTCCACCAGGCCGACGCGGGCGAGCTCGAGCCGTTCGTGCTGGTGGTGGAGGGCTCGATCCCGAACGAGTCGATCAAGTCCGAGGGCTACTGGTGCGGGTTCGGCAACAACCCGGACACCGGTCAGCCGATGACCACCAGCGAGTGGCTGGACCGCCTCGCCCCCAAGGCGTTGGCGGTGCTGGCCGTCGGCACGTGCGCCGCCTACGGCGGAATTCACGCGATGGCCGGCAACCCGACCGGCGCCATGGGCGTGCCCGACTATCTCGGGTGGGACTGGAAGTCCAAGGCCGGCATTCCGATCGTGTGCGTGCCGGGCTGCCCGATCCACCCGGACAACCTGTCCGAGACCATCCTGTACCTGCTCTACCTCGCCGCCGGCCAGGCGCCGATGATCCCGCTGGACGACCAGCTGCGCCCGCAGTGGCTGTTCGGCGCGACCGTGCACGAGGGCTGCGACCGGGCCGGCTACTACGAGCAGGGCCAGTTCGCCGACGAGTACGGCTCGCCCCGCTGCCTGGTCAAAATCGGCTGCTGGGGCCCGGTGGTCAAGTGCAACGTGCCCAAACGCGGCTGGATCAACGGCATCGGCGGCTGCCCGAACGTCGGCGGCATCTGCATCGGCTGCACCATGCCGGGCTTCCCCGACCAGTTCATGCCGTTCATGGACGAGCCGCCCGGCGCCCGGGTGTCGGCCGCCGCGAGCGGCGCGTACGGGTCGGTGATCCGCCGGCTGCGCGGCATCACGCTGCGCAAGGCCGACCGCGAGCCCAAGTGGCGGGCCAAGGGCCGGGAACTGCACACCGGCTACACCTCGTCCTGGCGGTAGGGAGCGCCCGCGATGACAACCCCGAAAACGGCGACAGGCGACAACCTCGTCGAGATGTCGTGGGACCCGATCACCCGGATCGTGGGCAGCCTCGGCATCTACACCAAGATCGACTGGGCGGCCAAGCGCGTCGTGGAGTGCCACTCCACCTCGTCGGTGTTCCGCGGCTACAGCATCTTCATGAAGGGCAAGGACCCCCGCGACGCGCACTTCATCACCAGCCGGATCTGCGGGATCTGCGGCGACAACCACGCCACCTGCTCGGTCTACACCCAGAACATGGCCTACGGCGTCCGCCCGCCGCACCTGGGCGAGTGGATCATCAACCTCGGCGAGTCGGCCGAGTACATGTTCGACCACAACATCTTCCAGGAGAACCTGGTCGGCGTGGACTACTGCGAGCGCATGGTCCGCGAGACCAACCCCGGCGTGCTGGAGCAGGCCAACCGGGCCGAGGCGCCGCACGCCGGCGAGCACGGCTACCGCACCATCGGCGACATCATGCGGTCGCTGAACCCGCTGGAGGGCGAGTTCTACCGCGAGGCGCTGCAGGTGTCGCGGACCACCCGGGAGATGTTCTGCCTGATGGAGGGCCGCCACGTGCACCCGTCCACGCTGTACCCGGGCGGGGTCGGCACGGTCGCGACGGTGCAGCTGTTCACCGACTACCTGACCCGGCTGATGCGGTACGTGGAGTTCATGAAGCGGGTCGTGCCGATGCACGACGACCTGTTCGACTTCTTCTACGAGGCGATACCCGGCTACGAGGAGGTCGGCCGCCGCCGGATGCTGCTGGGCTGCTGGGGCTCGCTCAACGACCCGAGGTTCTGCGACTTCACCTACCGCAACATGGCCGACTGGGGCCGCAAGATGTTCGTCACGCCGGGTGTCGTGATCGACGGCGAGCTGGTCACCACCAGCCTGGTCGACATCAACCTGGGCATCCGGATCCTGCTCGGCTCCTCGTTCTACGAGGACTGGGAGGACCAGGAGATGTTCGTGGCCGCCGACCCGCTGGGCAACCCGGTGGACCGCCGCCACCCCTGGAACCAGCACACCATCCCACGGCCGGCCAAGCGGGACTTCGACGACAAGTACTCGTGGACGATGTCGCCGCGCTGGTTCGACGGCACGGACCACCTGGCGCTGGACACCGGCGGCGGACCGCTCGCCCGGCTGTGGACCACGGCGCTGGCGGATCTGGTGCACACGCCGTACGTCAACTCCACCGGGCATTCCGTGCGCATCGACCTGCCGCGGACCGCGACCAGGCCGGCGGCCGGCTTCGAGTGGAAGATTCCACAGTGGAGCAACGCGCTGGAGCGCAACCGGGCCCGCACCTACTTCCAGGCCTACGCCGCCGCCATGGCGCTGTACTTCGTGGAGCAGGCGCTGGGCGAGATCCGCGGCGGCCACACCAAGACGTGGGAGAAGTTCACCGTCCCCGACGAGGCCGTGAGCTGCGGGTTCACCGAGGCGGTGCGGGGCGGGCTGTCCCACCACATGGTCATCCGCGGCGGGAAGATCGCCAACTACCACCCGTACCCGCCGACGCCGTGGAACGGCAGCGTCCGCGACTCGTTCGGCACGCCCGGCCCGTACGAGGACGCCGTGCAGAACACGCCGATCTTCGAGGAGAACACCCAGGAGAACTTCAAGGGCATCGACATCATGCGCACGGTGCGCAGCTTCGACCCGTGCCTGCCGTGCGGGGTCCACATGAACCTGTCCACCGGCAAGGTGATCGACAAGGTGCACACCCCGCACGCCTTCGGCTCCGCGCTCGGGGAGTGACGGGTGGCGTCCGCGGGTGAGGTGGGCGATCGCGTCGAGCGGCTGCTGGCCGAGTTCGAGGCGCTCGCCGACCCGGCGCTGGCCTCCCGCGCGGAGGAACTGGTCCGCACGGTCGTGGAGTTCTACGGGGCCGCGCTGGAACGGGTCGTGGAGCTGCTGCCGGAGGCGGTGCTGGAGCGGCTGGCCGCCGACCAGCTCGTCTCCGGCGTGCTGGTGGTGCACGACCTGCACCCGCACAGCCTCCATCAGCGGGTCCAGCACGCCCTCGACGCCGTACGGCCCTATCTGGGGTCGCACTCGGGTGACGTGAGTTTCGTGGAGATCACCGACGAGGGTGTGCTGCGGTTGGCGCTCGGGGGCAGCTGCGACGGCTGCCCCTCCTCCATGGTCACCGTGAAGCTGGCGATCGAGCAGGCCATCGCGCACGCGGCGCCGGAGATCACGCGCATCGAGGTCGAGGGTGCTGTGCTGGAGCAACCTGGGCCGACGCAACCTGGTCCGGCGCAGACCGGGCCGGGCGGTCGACCGCTGCTGCCGGTCGTGCCGGCGGAGAAGGCGTCGTGGGTGGAACTGGGCGACGTCGACATGGTCGCGCCGGGCGCCGTCTCGTCGGTGCGGGCGCGGGGCACGGCGACGGTGGTGTGCAACGCCGACGGCACGCTCTACGCCTATCGCGACCAATGCTCGGCTTGTCAAGAGGCGTTGTCCGGTGGGCACTTCGACGGGCGAGTGTTGTCGTGTCCGTCATGCGCAGTGAGCTACGACGTGGTGCTGGCGGGGCGGGCGGTCAGCGGCGACGGTCACCTGGATCCGTTGCCGCTGCTGACATCCGATGGCACGATCCGGGTCGCGGTGCCGGCATGAACTCGGGTCTCAGGCGTTTCGCGCAGCGGCCTCCGGCGGATCCGCAGGAGCGGTGCGAGCTGTGCTCCCGGCCCATCGAGCACGAGCACTCGCACGTGGTCAACGTGGCGTCGCGGGCGATCCTGTGCGCGTGCCGGCCCTGCTACCTGCTGTTCACGCACTCCGGCGCCGGCAAGCACCGCGCCGTCCCCGAGCGGTACGTGCACGTGCCGGACCTGGTGGGCGGCCGGGCGTGGTGGGAGTCGGCGGGCATTCCGGTGCGGATCGCGTTCGTGTTCACCAACTCCGAACTGGGCACGCCGGTGGCGTTCTACCCCAGCCCCGCCGGCGCGACCGAGTGCCTGCTGGCCCTGGAGTCGTGGACCCGGCTGGTCGAGGACAACCCGGTGCTGGATCTGGCGCCGGACGTGGAGGCGCTGCTGGTCAACGTCGACGGTGACCGGTTCGAGGCGTTCGTGGTGCCGATCGACGCCTGCTACCGGCTGGTGGGCATCGTGCGGCTGAACTGGAAGGGCTTCGACGGCGGCGCCGATGCGTGGCGGGAGATCGACGCCTTCTTCGAGGATCTGCGCGATCATGGCTGAGCTGGCCTTCGAGTGCCTGGACGTGCACCCCCTGCGCTACGGGGTGGGGCCGGCGCTGGTGTTCCGGCTGCACATCGCCGAGGTCAACGCGGCCGCCGTGCACGCGATCGCGTTGCGGGTGCAGATCCGCATCGAGCCGCAGCTGCGCCACTACGCCGAGCGTGAGGCGGAGCTGCTGACGTACCTGTTCGGGGACCGGTCGCGGTGGGGCGAGACGCTCAAGCCGATGCAGTTCACCGCCGCGTCGGTGATGGTCCCCAGCTTCACCGGCGCCACGGAGGTGGAGCTGGAGGTGCCGTGCACCTACGACCTGGAGGTGGCGGCCGGCAAGTACTTCCACGCCCTTGACGACGGCGCGGTGCCGATGGTGCTGCTGTTCTCCGGGACGGTGTTCGCCAAGGGCGAGAAGGGGTTCTGGGTGCATCCGATCCCCTGGCACCAGCAGGCGTCGTACCGGATGCCGGTGTCGGTGTGGCGGGAGCTGATGGACGCCTACTTCCCGCACGAGGCGTGGATCCGGCTGGACCGCGACACCGTGGACGCGATGCTGCGCTACAAGTCCACGCACGCGATCCCCACCTGGGACGAGGCGATCCGGGCGCTGCTGAAGGAGACGGCGCCATGAGCCTTGAGCAGGCGCGGGCGGTCGCGGACGCCGTGTTGTACGAGGGCTACCTGCTCTACCCGTACCGGGCCTCGGCGACCAAGAACCAGCTGCGCTGGCAGTTCGGCGTGCTGATGCCGCCTTCCTATGCGGAGGAGCCGTCGAGCTGTGTGACGCAGCTGCTGGTGGAGCCGGCGCTGCACAGCACGGTGCACCTGCGGGTCCGGTTCCTGCAGGTGCAGGCCCGCACCGTCGAGGTCGACGGCACCGCGGTGCCGTCGACGGTGGTCGGCGACACGGAGTGGACCAGTTGGGACGAGGCGGTGGAGCGGGAGGTCGACGCCGTGCTGCGGTTCGCCGACCTGCTGGCCGGCGACAACACCGTGCCGTTCTCGATCGACGGCGGCGTGGAGACCACGGCGCTGTCCGACACGGTGTCTTTGGTGCGGCGGCGGTGCCCGTTGGCCGGTGAGCTGCGGGTGCGCGCCGACGCCCTGCCCGGTCCGTACGGGGCCTCCCGGCTTACCGTCACCGTGACCAATATGTCCGGGTGGGCGGGCTCCAGTCGTGACGAAGCGCTCCGGCACGCGTTGATCGCCGCGCACACGGTGATGTCGGTGTCCCCTGGCCGGTTCGTGTCGATGCTGGACCCGCCGGAGTGGGCGAAGCCGGCGGTCGCGGAGTGCCGGTGCGAGCGGACGTGGCCGGTGCTGGTCGGCGACGACGACACGGTGCTGTCCTCGCCGATCATCCTCTACGACCACCCGGCGATCGCCGCGGAGAGCGCCGGCGAGCTGTTCGACGGCACCGAGATCGACGAGATCCTCACCCTGCGCACGATGGCGCTGACCGACGAGGAGAAGCGGGAGGCCCGCGCCACCGATCCGCGGGCGGCGCGGCTGGTGGACCGGGTCGACACCATGCCGCCGGAGCTGCTGGACCGCCTGCACGGCGCCGTCCGCTACCTGCGCTCCGTCTCGGGCGACCAGCCGTGGTGGGATCCTGGCGCGGACACGACCGTGGATCCCGACACTGACAGCGTGACCGTCGGCGGCGTCCGGGTCGCGCGGGGTTCGCGGGTGCGACTGCGGCCGGGGATGCGGCGCGCCGACGCTCAGGACATGTTCCTGACCGGGCGGGAGGCGACCGTGCAGGCCGTGCTGCACGACGTGGACGGCGAGCTGCACGTGGCGGTGACCGTGGACGGCGACCTGGACCCCGCCTACGGCCGGTTCCGCTACTTCTCCACCGAGGAGGTGGAGCCGCTGTGAATGTGCTGATCGCGGGCGTCGGCAACATCTTCCTCGGCGACGACGGTTTCGGCGTCGAGGTGGCGCGGCGACTGTCCACTCTGGACCTGCCGGACGGGGTGCAGGTCCGCGACTACGGCGTGTCCGGCATGCACCTGGCGTTCGACCTGCTCGACAGCTACGACACCACCATCCTCGTCGACGCCACCTGCCGCGGCGACGCCCCCGGCACGGTCTACGTCGTCGAGCTGGACCCCGTCGACGAGCCGACCGGCTTCATCGACGCGCACGGCATGCAGCCGGACGTGGTGATGCAGCTGCTGGCGATGCTGGGCGGCTCGAGCGGCCGGGTGCTGCTGGTGGGGTGCGAGCCGGCGAGCGTGACCGGCCACATCGGACTGTCCCCGGCGGTGGCGGGGGCGGTGGACGCGGCCGTCAGGACGGTGCTCGAACTCGTGGAGGTGTGTGATGTGCCTGGGGATTCCCGGTGAGGTCATCGAGATCATGGCCGACCGGCCCGACCTGGCCAAGGTCGACGTCTCCGGCGTGAAGCGGGCCATCAACATCGGGCTGCTGGAGGGCGAGGAGGTGGCGCCGGGCGACTGGGTGCTCATCCACGTCGGCTTCGCGCTGTCCAAGATCGACGAGGCGGAGGCGCGGGCGGCGATGGAATTCCTGGAGTCCATCGGCAAGGCCTACGAGGACGAGATGGCCGCGCTGGCCGCCTCCCGGATCGAATAGGAGGGGTCGCGATGCGTTTCGTCGACGAGTTCCGCGACGCCGACAAGGCCCGGGCGCTGGCGTCGAAGATCGCCGGGCTGTGCCAGCCGGGCCGCCGCTACAAGTTCATGGAGGTCTGCGGCGGGCACACCCACACCATCTACAAGCACGGCCTGGAGGACTACCTGCCCGAGCAGGTGCAGCTCGTGCACGGACCGGGCTGCCCGGTGTGCGTGATCCCGATGGGCCGGGTCGACGACGCCATCCACATCGCCCGCCGGCCCGACGTGCTGATGACGTCCTTCGGGGACATGATGCGGGTGCCCGGCAGCGGCGGGAACTTCTTCGACTCCAACGCCGAGGGCACGAACATCCGGATGGTGTACTCGCCGCTGGACTCGCTGAAGCTGGCCCGGCAGCACCCGGACCGGCAGGTCGTGTTCATGGCGATCGGGTTCGAGACCACCGCGCCGTCCACGGCGATGACGCTGTTGCGGGCGGCCGCCGAGGGGTTGGACAACTTCTCGGTGTTCTGCAACCACGTCACGATCATCCCGGCGATCAAGGCCATCCTGGACTCCCCCGACCTGCGCCTGGACGGCTTCATCGGCCCCGGGCACGTGTCGACGGTGATCGGCTGCCGGCCGTACGAGTTCATCGCCGCCGAGTACGGCAAGCCGGTGGTGGTGTCCGGGTTCGAGCCGCTGGACATCCTGCAGTCGGTCTACCTGCTCATGCTGCAGCTGCGTGAGGGCCGGTCGGTGGTGGAGAACCAGTACTCGCGGGTGGTGCCGTGGCCGGGCAACCCGGTGGCGCTGCGGGTGATCAACCAGACGATGCGGCTGCGGCCGTACTTCGAGTGGCGGGGCCTGGGGTTCATCTCGCACTCGGCGCTGCGCATCCGCGACGAGTACGCGGCGTTCGACGCCGAGGCGCGGTTCGAGGTGCCGGGGCTGCGGGTGGCCGATCCGAAGGCGTGCCAGTGCGGCGAGGTGCTCAAGGGCGTGTTGAAGCCGTGGGAGTGCAAGGTGTTCGGCACCGCCTGCACGCCGGAGACCCCGATCGGCACGTGCATGGTCTCCCCGGAGGGCGCCTGCGCCGCGTACTACAACTTCGGCCGGTTCAGCCGCAAGCGGGTGCAGGAGGTGTCGATCGGATGATCGATCGTGAGCGGCAGGTGCTGGACCGGATCGAGCGGCAGCGGCGGCGGCCGGCGAAGGTCCGGGAGGAGCGGGTCACGCTGTCGCACGGCTCCGGCGGCAAGGCCACCCACACCCTGATCGAGGCGGTGTTCCTGGACGCGTTCGGCAATCCGCTGCTGGCGCCGCTGGAGGACGCCGCCCGGCTGCGGGTCGGGGACGCGCGGCTGGCGCTGACCACCGATTCCTATGTGGTGTCGCCGCTGTTCTTCCCCGGCGGGAACATCGGGGATCTCGCGGTGAACGGGACCGTGAACGACCTGGCCGTGTCCGGGGCGACGCCGCTGTACCTGACCTGCGGGTTCATCCTGGAGGAGGGCTTCCCGATCGCGGAGCTGACCCGGATCGTGGCGTCCATGCGGGCCGCGGCGGACCGCGCGGGGGTCGCGATCGTCACCGGGGACACCAAGGTCGTGCAGCGTGGCAAGGCCGACGGCTGCTACGTCAACACCGCTGGCGTCGGCGTGGTCGAGGGTTCCGGCGAGTTGGGCATGGCGGCGGTCCGACCCGGCGACGTGGTCATCGTGTCGGGGCCGATCGGCGAGCACGGCGTGACGATCATGCTGGCGCGGGGCGAGCTGGACATCGAGGCCGACCTGTCGTCGGACACCGCCCCGTTGAACGGGCTGGTCGCGGAGCTGCTGGCGGCGTGCGGCGGCGTGCACGCGATGCGGGACGCCACTCGTGGCGGGGTCGCGACGATCCTGAACGAGATGGCCACCGACGCGCAGGTGTCGGTGATCGTCGACGAGGACGCGATCCCGGTGAAGGCCGAAGTCCGGGGCGCGAGTGAGCTGCTGGGCATCGACCCCCTGTACGTGGCGTGCGAGGGCCGGTTGGTCGCGGCGGTCGCCGCTGACCACGCCGATGCGGCGCTGACGGCGATGCGGGCGCATCCGCTGGGCGCGCAGGCGGCCGTGATCGGGCGGGTCGAGGCCGACCAGCCCGGGATGGTGCTGCTCAACACCGCCTTCGGCGGGACGCGGATCGTGGACATGCTCGTCGGCGACCCCCTGCCACGGATCTGTTGACCGAGCTTGAATCGGCGCTATCCCCGGCCTTCTTCAGGCCGGGGATAGTCGCTCCGTGCCCGTCCGGCCCGCAGAGCGGCCGGCATGCTGGGCGAGCCGCGGAAACAGGGACACCCCAGCGATCGGGTCGAACCCGCGTTCGATATACTATGATGGTGCAGGCCAGGTATCGCTACCGGATCGAGCCTACCCCGGCTCAACGGCAGATGCTGGCGCGCACGTTCGGCTGCGCCCGGGTGGTGTTCAACGACGCTATCCGCTGCCGGGAGCAGGCGTGGCAAGCCGGAGAGAAGCTGTCCCCGACCGAGGTGCAGCGCAGGGTGATCACCCACGCCAAGACCGGCCAGGCGCGGGCGTGGTTGTCCGAGGTGGCCAGCGTGGCGTTGGTGCAGTCGGTGCGGGACGCGCACCGCGCCTACCAGAACTGGTTCGACTCGCTGGCCAAGCGCCGCGCAGGCCGGAAGGTGGGGCGGCCGAGGTTCAAGTCCCGCAAGGACACTCGGCAGTCGTTTCGGCTCACTCGCAACGGGTTCAGCCTGCGCCCGAACGGTCGGCTGTGCCTGGCGAAGATCGGGGACGTGACGGTCCGCTGGTCCCGGGATCTGCCATCGGAGCCGTCGTCGGTCACGATCATCCGCGAGCCGGACGGGCACTACTACGCCTCGTTCGTGGTGGAGGTCGCCCCAACCCCGCTGCCGCCGCTGGATCGGGAAGCCGGTCTGGATCTGGGGATCGCACGGTTGGCGACGGTCGCCACCAGCGACGGGGCGAGGCTGGACATTCCCAACCCGAAGCACCTGGCGCGCAAGCTGCGGAAGCTGGCCCGGCTGGAGCGGGAGAAGGCCCGCCGCGCCAAAAGCGGCAGCAATCGGGCGAAGACCCGTCGCAAAGTCGCAATACAGCATGGCAAGGTGGCCCGTGCCCGGCGGGACTACCACCACAAGCAGGCCCTCACTCTGGTCCGCGACAACCAAGCGGTCCACATCGAGGGCCTGAACATCACTGGCATGGTGCGCAACCGGCGGCTGGCGCGGGCGATCCACGATGCGGGGTGGGCGCAGTTCGTGCGGCTGCTGGAGGAGAAAGCCGAGCGGTACGGTCGCACCGTGGTGACGGTGTCCCGCTGGCTGCCATCCAGCAAGACGTGCTCGGCCTGTGGGCATGTCATGGACACCATGCCGCTGAGCGTTCGCGCGTGGACGTGCCCCGGGTGCGCGGCCGCGCACGATCGGGACGCGAACGCCGCGCGGAACATCCTCGCCGCCGGACAGGCGGAGAGGCGAAACGCCTGCGGAGCCTGGGTAAGTCCTCCTTGCGGGGAGGCGCAGGGTGAGGAAGCAGGAACCATCCCGGACGCGGAGTAGCCGCGTGGGAATCCCCAGCGTTCACACCGGGGAGGATGTCAAATGCACGAGTTGTCGTTGACGCAGGGGGTCGTGGAGGCGATCACCGATCGGCTCGGCCCGCGCCGGGTGGTGATGGTGCGGCTGGAGATCGGCAAGCTGTCCGGCGTCGTGGTGGATTCCGTGCGGTTCTGCTTCGACCTCGTCGTCGCAGGCACGCCGCTGGAGGGCGCCCGGCTGGAGATCGAGGAGCCCGGCGGCCGGGCGCGCTGCCGGGACTGCTCCGCTTCCTTCGCCTCCGACGACCCGATCCTGTTGTGCCCGTGCGGTTCCAGCGACGTCGAGGTGCTGGCCGGCACGGAGCTGCTGATCAAGGCCGTTCAACTGGCTCCCGGGGAGGTGCTGCCCGATGTGCGCGACGTGCGGGTGTGAGGATCACTCCCATGGCACGGTGATCAACCTGGAGGAGCGGCTGCTGGCCCGCAACGACCACCTGGCCGCCCACACCCGGGAGTGGCTGGGCTCGCTGGGCGTTCGGGCCTACAACCTGATGAGCTCTCCCGGCTCCGGGAAGACCACGCTGCTGGAGCGGACCGTCCGTGAGCTCGGCGTGCCGTGCTCGGTGATCGAGGGTGATCAGGAGACCACCTACGACGCCGACCGCATCCGCGCCACCGGGGTTCCGGCCGTGCAGGTCAACACCGGCGCCGGCTGCCACCTCGACGCCGTCATGGTGCGCAAGGCCCTGGCCGAACTCGAACCCCCCGCCGGCTCGCTCGTGTTCGTCGAGAACGTCGGCAACCTCGTCTGCCCCGCCCTGTTCGACCTCGGCGAGACCGCCCGGGTCGTGATCCTCTCCGTGACCGAGGGCGAGGACAAGCCGCTCAAGTACCCGCACCTGGTCCGCACCGGTGACGTCGTGCTGCTCAACAAGGTGGATCTGCTGCCGTACCTGGACTTCTCCTCGGGCCGGTTCCTGCGGTGCCTGCGCCAGGTCAATCCGCACGCCCCCGTGCTGCCGGTGTCCGCCCGGACCGGTGAGGGGCTGCCAGACTGGTACGCGTGGTTGTCCCGGTAGACCAGTGGCTCGCCGTCCGCCGCTGTCTCAACCGCTCGCGCGGCCCACTTTCCCACTCCGCCGCCCGGTTGTACCCGGCCGACTGGTCCGTGGCCGGCACTCCCTTCCTGACCCTGTCGGTACCGGACGAGCCCATCCCCCTCGACGACCTGCGGTTGTCGTGGGCTCTCTCCCCGCCGGTCGACCCCGTCGTCCCCGACTTCCTGCCTGCGGGCTTGTCCTCCTACAGCGCCGCCATCGGCGCCCTCGACCGGCCCACCCTGTTCGAGAACCGCCCCTGCTACCGGCTGCTCGCGGTGTCTCCCGGACATCTCACCTTCGGCCCCGGCAGCTACTTCGACAAGCTCGACTCCGCCGAGGCACTGGCCCACGAGCACTGCGCCGGCACATCCGCGCTGCGAGCCGCCATCGGCGATCCGTTCGATCTCGGGCGGCGGCCCGTGCTCCCCGACGTGCAGACCCTGCTCGTCGACCGGGAAGGGCGGTTCCTGCTGCAGTGGCGGGACCCCGCCAAGGTCGCCGCCAACGGCGGCATCCACGGGCTGGTGCCCACCGGCGAGTTCCAGCCGTCCGGCACCGATCTTCTCGGCGACCTGGACCTCCGGCGCCTGATCGCCCGTGAGTACGCCGAGGAGATCCTGGGCGTACCCGAACTGCGCGACCCGGCGGCCTCCTTCTACGAGCCGTTCCGGGCGATGCCGCTGTTCTTCCTCGGCATCGGCGTCGACGCGCTGACGCTGTCCGCCAGCATCCTGACCATGGCCGTCGTCGATTCCCTGGACGACGCCGTGCCCGTCAACGCCGAAGGCGTGGTCATCCGCTCCGGGCTGCCCTTCACCGAACCCATGACCTCCCCCGGCGCCGCCGCGCTTGCTCTCGCCGCGCGCGGCTCCAGGCGGTTCCCGCGATTCCCACGCCTTGCAGCACAAGAACCCCGAGCGCGACCGCCGCGACGATGAGTTCGACCTGGCCGTCGCTGGCGTCCCGCAACCGGGTGGTCGTGGCGCTGCCGGCGGGTCGTAGCGGACGCTGATGCGCTGCCCCTCGGTGACGCCGTCGAACTGCCGGCCGTTGGCAGTGATCACCGGCGGCCGTCCGCCGTCGCAGGCCAGGGCGTAGCACGAGAGGCCGAGGGCGATCCGCAGCGCAAGGCGCACCCGTCGAGGATGGCATCGACAAAACCGGGTGCGGGCGGGATTGGTCCTGCTGTTGCATGACGGAGTGATCGAGGGACCCTTGGCAGCGTTGCGGCAAGCGGTGGAACGGACCAGGGCGGTGACGCGGGACCGGCCGCTGACGGGGCTGAGCCATGACGACGCCGACGACCGGGCCGGCACGATCGACACCGACAGCGCCCGGGACTTCGACCCGTTCCCGCTGCTGCGCGCCCTGCACGAGGCGGGCGCGCGGGTGGCGGTGATCGGGCAGGTGGCGGGCATCCTGCACGGGTCGCGCGAGCTGACCGGGGACCTGGATCTGCTGTGGGATGGCGATCCGGCACAGGCGGAGGCACTGGCGCACGCCTTCGCGGCGGTGGGCGCCGAGCTGCTGGACGACGACCGCCGGCCGGTCCCGTTGACACCGCAGGCGTTCCTACTACCGAAGGTCCAGTTCGAGTCACGGCAGGCCAGCGGCGACTGCTGCACGGTGGCGCTGCCATGGGGGACGCTGCCGGTGCGGGAGTTCCTCGACCGGGCGCTGACCGTGTCGAGTTCGGACGGGCTGGCCGTGCACTACCTGCGCCGGGAGGACCTGATCGCGATGCGCCGCGCGGTCGGACGGCCGAAGGACCTCCGCCGGGCCGAGGAGCTGGAACGCCGGTGATCAAACCCCGGCGACGGCGGCCTGGCCGAGGCTGATGCCGCCGTCGTTGGTGGGCACGCGCCGGTGGGTGAGCACTCGAAAGCCATTGTCCGCCAACAGGTTCACGGCACGGGTCTGGAGCAGCACATTCTGGAAGACGCCCCCGGACAGGGCGACGGTGTCCAGGCCGGTGCGGTCCCGGGCCTGGCAGCAGCCGTTCACCACGGCGGAGGCGACGCCGTGGTGGAAGCGGGCGGCGATCACGGGGCGCGGGACACCGGCGGCACGGTCGTCGACGATGGCGCGCAGGAGGTCGACGCCTTGCACGATCAGCTCATCGACGCGGACGGGGTAGGCGTCGACGATCGTGGGATCGGCGAGTTGTTCGAGTTCGACGGCGGCCTGACCCTCGTAGTTGATCTCGTCGCGGACACCGAGCAGCGCGGCGGCGGCGTCGAACAGGCGGCCGGCGCTGGAGCTGAGCGGGGCGTTGACTCCGTTGCGGGCCAAGGAAACCACCGCGTCCCACTCGGGTCGCCAGCCGGGGATCTCGGAGCCGAGGTAGGCGGCGGCCATCCGCCACGGCTGGCGGATCGCGGCGGAGCCACCGGGCATGGGCACGGGCGCCAGGTGTCCGATCCGCTCAAAACCGTGCAGCGACGCGACGAGGAACTCGCCGCCCCAGATGGTGCCGTCGGTGCCGTAGCCGGTGCCGTCGAACGCCACGCCGATCACGGGCCCGGCCTCGCGGTTGTCGGCCAGGCAGGAGGCGATGTGGGCATGGTGGTGCTGCACGCCGACGAACTCGACGCCGTCCAGGCCGAGGGCGTACTTGGTGGACAGGTACTCGGGGTGCAGGTCGTGGGCGACGACGCGCGGAGTGATCTCGAACAGCCGGCAGAAGTGCTCGATGCCCTCGGTGAACGAGCGGTAGGTCTGCAGGTTCTCCAGATCGCCGATGTGGTGCGAGAGGAACGCGTGGTCGTCCTTGGCCAGGCAGAACGTGTTCTTCAGCTCGGCGCCACAGGCCAGCACGGGGCGTCGGCAGCGCTGCGCGAGCGTCACCGGCTCGGGGACGTAGCCACGGGAACGGCGCAGCAGTGCACCGGCGCGGACGACGGAGTCGTCGGTGCGGATGTGGATGGGCCGGTTGTGGTCGAGCACGGCGTCAGCGATGCCGGCCAGCGGAGTGGCGTCGCGGTAGGCGATGGGTTCCTCGGACAGGTTGCCGCTGGTCAGCACGATCGGTTCGCCGAGGTCGCGGAGCAGCAGGTGGTGCAGCGGCGTGTACGGCAGCATCACGCCCAGGTAGCGGTTCCCGGGCGCCACGGCGTCGGCGATCGGGGCGTCGGAGCGTCTGGGCATCAGCACGATGGGCCGGCGGTGCCCGGTGAGGTCCCGCAGCGACCGCTCGTCCACCTCGCACAGTCCCCGCGCCTGCGCCACGTCGGCGGCCATCACCGCGAACGGCTTGTCCTCCCGGTGCTTACGGGCCCGTAGCGTCGCCGCCCCGGTCGGGTGAGATGCGGTCACGGCCAGGTGATATCCGCCGAGTCCCTTGACCGCGAGTATCTCGCCGCGGCGCAGCCGGCGCACGGCCTCCGCGAGCGGGTCGGCGGCGTCCCCCAGCGCCAGCCGAGGCCCGCAGGCGGGGCAGCAGGTGGGTTGGGCGTGGAAGCGGCGGTCACGGGGGTCCTCGTACTCCGTCCGGCACGGCCCGCACATGGCGAAGCCGGCCATGGTCGTCAGCGGCCGGTCGTAGGGGACGTCGCGGACGATGGTGAACCGCGGCCCGCAGTTGGTGCAGTTCACGAACGGATACCGGTAGCGGCGGTCCGCCGGGTCGAACAGCTCGCGCAGGCAGTCGGCGCAGGTCGCCGAGTCGGCGGAGACGAGGGTGTTGCGGACGCCGTGCGCGTCGCTGGCGGCGATCTCGAAGCCGGCCAGGCCGCGCGGGGCGGCCTCGCTGACGTGGACGTGCTCGATGCGGGCCAGCGGCGGCGCGTCGCGTTCCAGGGCGGTGAGGAACTCCCCCACGTCCTCCGGCGCGCCCTCGACCTCGACGAACACACCGGCGACGTCGTTGCCGACCCGGCCGGCCAGCCGCAGCCGGGTGGCCAGGGCGTGGACGTAGGGCCGGAAGCCGACCCCCTGCACGACCCCGTCGACCCGAACGTCCCTGCGGATACGCCGGTCCACGGCCGTAGTGTCGCACCCGTTAGGGTCACCCGCCGTGAGCGAACCCGGATCGATCATCGACGCCACCGACGCGCTGTCCTCGGTGCCCGCGGCGGGCTCGCGCCGCTGCGCCCCGCAGACCGGCCGGATCCGCTGGTACTTCGGGCCGATGGACTGCGGCAAGTCCACGCTGGCCCTGCAGATCGACCACAACCAGGCCCGGCAGGGCCGGCACGGCCTGGTGCTGGTGCGGCACGACCGGTCGGGCCGGCCGCAGATCTCCAGCCGGATCGGCATCAGCCGGCAGGCCACCGAGGTCGCCGACGACGCCGACCTGCGCCAGCTGGTGCGCTCGCGGTGGGCGTCGGGACAGAGGGTGGACTACCTGGTGGTGGACGAGGCGCAGTTCCTGTCCACCGAGCAGGTCGAGCAGTTGGCCGAGCTGGCCGACGACGCGCAGGTGGACGTGTACTGCTTCGGCATCGCCACCGACTTCCGCAGCCGCATGTTCCCCGGCGCGCGGCGGCTGTTCGAGCTGGCCGACGAGCTGCACCCGGTGCAGGTGGAGGTGTTGTGCTGGTGCGGGCTGCAGGGTCGGTTCAACGCCCGGGTCTCGGGCGGCCGGGTGCTGCGCGAGGGCGACACGGTGATGGTGGCCGACACCGATTTCGCCGACGAGGTGCGGTACCAGGTGCTGTGCCGGCGTCACTTCCGGACCGGCGAGCTGGCGGCCGAGCCGGTGTCCCCGGCGCAGCTGAGCTTCAGTTGAGCGGGTTCGGGGCGGGTCCGGGTGCGCGTTTGTGCTCGATCCCACGTCTCGCCGATGTAGTTCGGGCAGCTTCCGCGGGTAACCACGGACCGTGAACAGCTTCGCGTGGGCCATATATGCTACGCTCTGTCATCAGAAGTCGGGGAAAATGTCACTCGTTGATGGTCTTGTCGGCACGCTTGGTTGCGGAATGCAGTCAGATGGCCGGCCGGGTCGGCTGGAAGCGGCCCGGACTAGGCTAATCGGGTGATAGTTGCACTCGGTGGCTGGATAACGCGTCACGACGTCCGACCGATTGCATCTCTGAGACGGGACACTCTGGTTGACACGTGAACGACGTCACCCTGGGTGCCGAAACCCCTCGCCGGGGAACGATTGGACCAGTCCCGTCGTTGCACTCGGTAAGCACAACCCGGGGCGTCAGCCCCGAGCCGAGCGAAAGGACACCGTCATGGCCGACCGCGTTCTGCGTGGTAGCCGGCTCGGTGCGGTCAGCTACGAGACCGACCGCAACCACGACCTCGCGCCGCGCCGGTCGGTGCGGTACGCGTGCCCGAAGGGGCACGACTTCGAGGTGCCGTTCTCCGACGACGCCGAGATCCCGCCGGTCTGGGAGTGCCGACTGCACGGCCTTGAGTCGAAGATCATGGACGGCAACGAGCCGGAGCAGAAGAAGATCAAGGCCCCGCGCACGCACTGGGACATGCTGCTGGAGCGCCGCAGCATCCCCGAGCTGGAGGAACTGCTCACCGAGCGCCTCGAGGAGCTCAAGGGCCGCCGGACCCGCACGGCGTGACGTGGCGCCGCCTTCGGGCGGCGCGGCCGAGCACACTCCTGTGTTGCCGGGTTCGGCTCCGCGCGTGGCCTCGCGACTCTGAGCCCACCACGAAGTGAGAACGACCCCCTGGCCTTCGTGGCCAGGGGGTCGTTCGCCGTCCGCACCAAGCTAGCGCTTGATGATGCCGACCTGCTCCAGGCGGCGGCGCACGCCCCACTTGGTGACGCGCCACAGCGCCTCGCGCACGATGGCGCCGCTCATCTTGGACTGGCCGATGGCGCGCTCGGTGAAGGTGATGGGCACCTCGACGACCTCGAAGCCGGCCTCGATGGTGCGCCAGGTGAGGTCGATCTGGAAGCAGTAGCCCTGCGAGGCCACCGACTGGATGTTGATCTTCTCCAGGACCTCACGGCGGAACGCCTTGAAGCCGCCGGTGATGTCGCGGATCTTCGCGCCCAGCGCGATGCGCGAGTAGAAGCCGCCGCCGCGGGAGATCAGCTCCCGGTACTTGGGCCAGTTCACCACGCGGCCGCCCGGCACGTAGCGGGAGCCCAGCGCCAGGTCGGCGTCGGTGAGGGCGTCCAGCAGCCGGGGCAGGTCCTCCGGCGCGTGCGAGCCGTCGGCGTCCATCTCGACGATCACGCCGTAGTCGCGGTCCAGCGCCCAGCCGAAGCCCGCGACGTAGGCGGCGCCGAGGCCGGCCTTCTCGGTGCGGTGCATCACGTGCACCCGCTCGTCGGCCGCGGCCATCTCGTCGGCGAGCTGGCCGGTGCCGTCGGGGCTGCCGTCGTCGACGACGAGGGCGTGCGCCTCGGGCAGCGCCTCCTGCAGCCGAGCGACGATGGGGCCCAGGTTCTCCCGCTCGTTGTAGGTCGGGATCACCACCAGCACCTGGCCGAGCTCCGCGCGGCTGTCCCGCTGGTCCGCCATCAAAGATCCTCTTCCGGTGTTCTCGTGTCGTCAGGTCGTGCTGGCGCGGCGGCTGCCGGACCGACTCCGCAGGCGTGAGCCGATCGCCAGTGCCAGTGCCGCCAGACCGGCCACCGACGCCGCCCATTCGGGCCAGGCGCCGAGCCGGGTGGCCAGCGTAGCGGTCGTGCGCAGCGGCACCGTCGCCACCAGCGTCGCCGCCGTGTACAGCTCACTCTGCCGGGTGACCGATCCGTCGGGCTGGACGATGGCGCTCACCCCGCTGGTCGCCGAGACCGCCACCGCGCGGCCGTACTCCACCGCCGCGACCCTGGACATGGCCAGCTGCTGGTAGCTCATCTCGCCAGGCCCGTACCAGGCATTGTTGGTGGGGACGGCGAGCATTGTCGCACCGTCGCGGACGGCGTCGCCGACCACCTGGTCGTAGGCGACCTCGTAGCAGATCGCGACGCCGACGGTCGTGCCGTCGACCGGCAGGGCGCCGGGCTCGGTGCCGGGGATCATGTCCCGGGTGTCGGCCACGAACGGCGTCACCGCCGCGGAGATGTCGCGCAGCGGGATGAACTCGGCGAACGGCACCAGCTTCTGCTTGGCGTAGCGGGGGCCGGGGCCGGTGTTCGGGTCCCACACCTGCACCACGTTCTGGATGGTGGTGGGGTTCTGGATGAGCCGGCCGCCGATCAGGAACGGCACGCCGACGTCGGAGATGGCCTTGGACAGCTCGCTGTCGTAGCGGGGATCGGGCTCCAGGTCGGTGGCGACCTCCGGCCACACCACGAGGTCGGGCTTGGCGACCTTGCCGGCCTTGATGTCGGCGGCCAGCTTCTCGGTGGCGGCGATGTGGTTGCGGCGCAGGATCGGCGTGTCGTACATCAGGTTGATGCCGTCGTCGGGGGCGTTGCCCTGGATGATCGCGACCGTGCGGGTGCCGGCCTGGGCGTCGGTGCCGACCAGCGACCAGCTCGCCGCGCCGGCGATCACCGGCAGCACGAGCAGCACGGCCGGCAGCACCAGGGCGCGGCGGCGGTCGCCGGCCCGCCAGCGGGCGATCAGCTCGGTGGCGCCGGCGCCCGTGACGACGACGGCGAAGCCGAGCAGCATCGTGCCGCCGATCGCGGCCAGCGGCAGGAACAGGCCCTCGGGCTGGCCGTAGGCGACCTTGCCCCACGGGAACCCGTCGAACGGGAAGTACGTGCGCAGCACCTCGCTGCCCAGGAACACCGCCGCCATCCACACCGGGCCGCCGCGCAGCTTGCTCACCACGGCCATCGCCGCGCCGGCCAGCGCCATGTACAGCGACACCACGAACGACAGGCCGACCCACGGGAACGGGCCGAAGTCCGCGCCGAGGAAGCTCTGCAGCCACTGCAACAGCGGCAGCACGAACGCCAGGCCGAACAGCAGGCCGTACAAGAAGCCGCCGCGGGCGGTGCGGTGGCGAAGGGCGGCCGCGAGCAGCGCGAACGCCAGCGGCGCCAGGTACCAGAGGGTGCGCGGCGGGTAGCTGGCGTAGAAGATGCCGCCGCCGGCGAGGGCGGCGGCGGCGCGAATCAGCACGGGGACTGCGCGGCGACGTCGGGACGGCAGCGCGAGCGGAATGTCGGATTCCGACGTCACAGCGGGGGCGACCACCCGTTCAGCCTACGGCCCGGGTGTGAGACCCCTGTCCGGTGTGGCTGCCGCGCGGCGTAGGTCACGCCGGGTTGTGCAGCCGGTCGGCCAACACCCGGTCCAGCGCCGCGCACACGCCGGCCCCGGCCAGCAGGAAGCCGACGGCGGCCGCGAGCAGGCGGGCCTCCGGGTAGCCGTGGGCGAGCAGATAGCCGATCGCCGCCCCAACGACGCCCGCCCCTGCGGCGAGCGCCAGGCGGCCCAGCAGCCGGTGGTCCCACCCGCGCCACACCGCCGCCGCCACGATGACCGCGCCGGCGAGCAGCGACACGGCCGTGGTGCCGAAGTTGAAGCCGTAGCGCAGCGGCAGCGCCGGCACGAAGAACAGCACCAGGAACCACCCCAGGGCGCCGGCGACCGACGCCATGGTCGGCCCGTGCTTGACCGGACGCCGCGCCCACACCCGCGCCGCCGCCAACACGACCAGCGCCACCGCCACGAGCGGCAGCCAGGAGACGGTGTGGCCGAGGTTGTAGAGCGTCACCGTGTCGTAGACCGCCAGCACGATGCACCCCAACGCCCCCACGGACGCCACGAACGGCGCCAGCCTGGGCGGTGTTGGAGCACCTTCCGACAGCAGCGGCAGCAGTAGCGGCGTGACGAGACCGGAGACCACCCGGATCACGAGGTCCCCCACCGTGTACGGGCTGTACAGATCCCATTCGATCAGGCAGAACGTCACCGTGTACGAGGCCGACACCAGCCACCGCGCGTGAATGGCCCGCCGGAACGCCTCCGCCCCGAACCACCGGCACACCAGCAGGTACGCCAGCAACCCGAACGGCAGCTCCACCGCCGACTGCGCGTGCAGCACCGTCCACGGCCACGCCGGCAGGGCATAGGACAGCGAGCCCAGGTCCGCCAGGTCGAACCAGCCCGGCGGCATGTACCGCGCGATCGACGAGGTGTCCCCGTGCCACGCCTGCTGCACGTAGGCGGTGAACAGCATCTGGTTGACGAAGAACAGGGCGATCACCGCCGCCAACCACGTGCCCGGGTGCCGCAGCCAGCCCCCGCCCGGCCGCTCCGGCGCACCGCCGCGCGGCACCCACCACACACCCGCCACCGTCGCCGCGACGATCACCGCCGCCAACACGATCTCCCCCATGGCGAGGCAGCTTAAGCCCCCGGCCGTGGGACGAATCGTCGGCCGGCCGCAGCGCGGCGGTCCTCGCCGACAGATCAGCCCTCCATGTCGGTCAGCACGTCGCA
Organism: Kutzneria kofuensis; assembly: GCF_014203355.1. NCBI lineage: Bacteria > Bacillati > Actinomycetota > Actinomycetes > Pseudonocardiales > Pseudonocardiaceae > Kutzneria > Kutzneria kofuensis. The sequence goes on along the minus strand of NZ_JACHIR010000003.1, from coordinate 400,503 downwards.
CGCAACCTGGTGCAGGGGCAGGTTGTACTCCCGGGAGATCGTCACCAGCAGCTCCGACGCCTGCGCGATGCTGATGCGGTGCCGTTCGGCCAGCACCCCGGTGGCCTGCGCGATCACGGCATTCTGCCGCACCCTGTCCTGGAGTCGTTCGACGAGTTCCGTTGCCAGGTCCGCATCGTGCCGCAGGGTGAATGCCGTGAGGCCGAGAGTGGCCATGCCCTGCACCACGCATCGAAGGCGCCGATGTGCTGACGTGAGCTGGGTCTCACAGAACAGCGTCAGCGCGCCAACGGTCTCTCCGCGAGAGGTCTCCGCGTGCGTGCGCAGTGGCAGGGCTTCGATGGCGGCAACCCCGCAGCCTTCCATCACGGCCGCCACCTCGGACCTGCCCTCCTGAATGGCGCCCTCGTAGGTGAGTGCCACGGACTGGCCGGCGCGGTAGCACTCCTGGGACGGCCCGGGTCGGTCCTGCAGGGCGAACAGCGGCGTGAACCGCTGATCCGCGGCCGATCCCTCCGTGATGGGAGCGCCGGTGCAGTCGTGCAGCAGCACCCCGACCGCCGGAACACCAAGCAAAGTACGAGACCTGTCGGCCACCAGGCGCATGAGGGGACGCAGGGAACCGGCGCGGGCCAGCGCCTCGGAGAACTGGGCCAGCGATCGAGTGGGGACGTGGTCGCGGGAGGCGCGTACCGCCCGGGGCATGCCGAGGTCCTTCCTTCTGCCGCAACGCCCCAACTCCCCGGGGTAAGGATGGCGGTTCACGGCGACCGGAAGGAGTCGTTCGGACGGTTCCACCCGTTCGGCCGAGTCCGTCGCGCGCATCCGGCCTAACTAGAGCTCGACAAGGCCGGCTGCGGTCGGGTGGAAGCCGCAGGCGTCGAAGTAGAAGCGGCGCAGACCCAGCCGAGGCTGTGGCGGTGAACTCGCCGCGCCACTTCACGCCTGCGGCACCACCACGGTGCCGGTCGCGCGGGTGGCGACGATGGGCTCGGACAGCACTTCGGCGGCGGAGGCGCCCTTGTCGGGGGTGGCGCGGCACACGACCCGCAGCTCGAACGAGACGCCACGGGAGCGGGTGCCGATGCGGGTCAGGGTGGCGGTGGCCTCGACGACGTCGCCGGCCCGCAGCGGCGCCACGAACTGCACGGAGTCGTAGCCGGCGAACAGGCCCTCGTCGCCGTCGGTGCGGATGCACAGCTCGGTGGCGACGTCGCCGAACATGCCGAGACCGTAGGCGCCGTCGACGAGGTTGCCGCCGTAGTGCGCATGCGAGTAGGGAACGTACCGCCGGTGCGTGACGGAGAAACCCTCGACCAAGCTCACGCTGCAACGCCCTTCTGCGCGATGGTGTGCACGAGATAGCTGGCGACCTCGCCAGGGGTGGTGCCCCGGCCGAAAACCCGGTCCACGCCGAGCTCCCCGGCCATCAGGGGGTCGAAGCGGGGGCCGCCGGCGACGAGCGTGGGCCGTTGCGAGCCCATGGCCTCACGGAAGGCGGCGGACATCTCCTGGGTGTTGAGGATGTGCGCGTCCCGCTGGGTGACGACCTGCGACACCAGAACGGCGTCGGCCTTCTCCGCCCGGGCCCGCTTCACCAGCTCCGGCACGGACACCTGAGCGCCCAGGTTGATCACCCGGAGCTCGCGGTAGTACTCCAGGCCCTTCTCCCCGGCGAAGCCCTTGATGTTCAGGATGGCGTCGATGCCGACGGTGTGCGCGTCGGTCCCGATGCACGCCCCGACGACAACCAGCTTGCGCCCCAAGGAGTTCTTCACGGTGGAGTTGACCTCGTGCGGCGACAGCAGCGGATACTCCCGCTCCACCACCTTCACCTCGTCGAGGTCCACCAGGTGGCTGACCGACCCGTACACGACGACGAAGGTGAAGTCGGAGCCGATGGCGTGCGAGTGCACGACCATCGCGGGGTCCATGCCCATCTTGTTGGCCAACTGCTGGGCGGCGCCCTCCGCCCGAGGCCCGTGCGGAACGGGAAGGGTGAACGACATCTGCACCATGCCGTCGCCGGTGGTGTCGCCGTAGGGCCGCACGTACCGCTTCTCGCTCACTGGCCCGCCTCCAACAGCTCACTCGCCGGGTTCACGTACCCGTCGGCCTTGGCCACCACACCGTCCGCGCCCTTGCCGCCGTCGGCGGGACGCTTCATCAGCCCGAACGTGCCCTCGGCGATCGCCCGCAGCAGGCCGTCGTCCACGATCCGCTCCAGCAGGTCCACCGCCTCCCCCAGCACCTGCTTGGCCCGCTTGACGATGAACCCGTCCGGCGACGGCCGGAAGTCCTCGGCCAGGTTGCCGGCCGCGCCCAGCACGTACTTCACGTTGGCCAGCGCCAGGTCCCGATCGGACAGGAACGGCGTCACCACCGCCTCGGTCATCATGCCCACCAACAGGATCGACTGTCCGGTGAGGACACCGGCCAGGTTGAAGAACCCGTCCAGCAGGTAGCCGTTGAACACGTCGCCGGTCATGTGCTTGGTCGGCGGCATCCACTTCAGCGGCGCGTCCGGGAACAACTCGCGCGCCAGCAACGCGTGCGCCAGTTCGAGGCGGAACGAGTCCGGCACCTTCGGGTTGATCTCGAACGCGTGCCCGAGCCCCAGCAGCTCGTCCGGCAGCCCGGCCTCGTGCGCGAACCGCTCGTTCAACAGCTGCGACACGGTGACGGTGTGCGCCGCCTCGACCGCGTCGGCGGTGGTGAGGTAGTTGTCCTCGCCGGTGTTGATGATGATCCCCGCCCGCGCGTGCACCTGACGGGAGAACCGCTGGTCCACGAACGTCCGGATCGGGTTGATGTCGCGGAACAGGATCCCGTACATCGAGTCGTTCAACATCATGTCGAGCCGCTCGAGACCGGCCAGCACGGCGATCTCCGGCATGCACAGGCCCGACGCGTAGTTGGTCAGCCGCACGTACCGGCCGACCTCCTTGGACACGTCGTCCAACGCCGCCCGCATGATCCGGAAGTTCTCCTGCGTGGCATACGTGCCGGCGAAGCCGTGATGGGTGGCGCCCTCCGGCACGTAGTCCAGCAGCGACTGCCCGGTCGACCGGATCACCGCGATGATGTCCGCCCCGGCGCGCGCGGCGTTGCACGCCTGCACGACGTCCTCGTCGATGTCACCGGTGGCCACGATCAGGTAGATCCACGGCCGCTGCGGCGGATCCCCCAGCTTCGACACCAGTTTGTCCCGCTGCGCCCGGTTCCGGTCGACCGTGCGCAGGCCCTTCGCGACGGCGGTCCTGGCTGCCTTCTCGGCGCGCGCGGCGTCCTTGCCGGTGGGAACCGTGAACTGGATCTGCCCGGCGGCTGTCGCCTCGGCCAACTCGGTCAGCGAGCCCAGGTCGTGCTCCCGCAGCGCATGGAACGCCGGTAGCACCGACCCGTGCTCCAGCCCGCACTGCTCGCGGATCGTGTCCACCACCCGGTTGACCCACGGCACGTCACCCGCCCGATGTGTGGTGTCCGCACCGGTGATGCCCGCCAACCGCAGCGTCGCCCGCTCCACGGCCACCGTCGTGTGCGCCCGCGCCAGCGCGATCACCGGCTCCGCCGCCCGCGCCGCCAGCTCCCGCGCCCGCCCGGTGACCTCCGGGTCCAGATCCAGCAACGTCACCCAAGCGCCCCTTCCCGTTCGTAGATCACCCGACCGCCCAGCACCGTGCGCAGGCACTCCGGCAGCGCCGCCCCCGGCTCCAGCACCGGCAGCGCCGGCACCCGCGACCGGGGATCCGTCGACCACCGCTGCACCCGCGAGTCCGACGCCCCCACCACAAGCTCGTCCGCACGCCACACCGCGTACGTCGCCGGCGCACCCGGCACCAACGTGCCCGTCACGCCGTCATCCACCCCGGCCGCACGCCACCCGCCACGCGTGTGCGCCGTGAACGCCGCACGCGGCGACACACCGAAGCCGTCAGTGCGGTGATGCACCGCCGCACGGACGGTCTCCCACGGGTCGACCGGCGTCACGGGCGTGTCCGACCCCAGCGCCAACAGCGCACCGGAGGCCGCCAGCTGCGAGAACGGGTTCAACCGCGTGCCCCGCTCCGCCCCGAGACGCTGCACGTACATGCCGTCCGGGCCGCCCCACGTCGCGTCGAACAGCGGCTGCACCGACGCCACCACGCCCCAGCTCGCCAACCGCGCGGCCTGCTCGGCGGTGACCATCTCCACGTGCTCCAGCCGGTGCCGGCACGCCGCCAACTCCGGCGCGCCCACCTGCTTCTCCGCCAACTCGAAGCCCGCGATCACCTCGGCCACCGCGGCGTCACCGATGACGTGGAAACCCGCCTGCAGCCCGGCGGCGGTGCACGCCAGCACGTGCTCGGCGATCGCCGCCGCGTCCAGGTACAGCGCGCCGGAGTTGCCCGGATCGTCCACGTACGGCGAGCACAACGCCGCCGTCCGCGATCCGAGCGCGCCGTCAACGAACAGGTCGCCGGCGGCGCCGCGAGCGCCGAGCGCCTTCGCGGTCTCCACGCCGCCAAGCTCACCCCAGTAGCCGACAACCTGCGGGCCCGTGCCGAGGGCGAGCAGCTCCGTCAGGTCGTCGGCGCTGGAGATGTCCGGCCCAGCGCACTCGTGCACGCTCGCCACGCCACGCGACGCCGCCAGCGCCAGGAACGCCTCCTGCGCCTGCCGCCGCTGCGCCGGCGACACCGCATCCTTCGCCGCACGCCGCACCTCGTGATGCGCCGCCCGCGACAACGGGCCCGACTCCGACCAGCCATCACAGTCACGGGCCTTGGGCGCAAAGGCGATCAGCGCGGAGGACGCCAACGCTGAGTGCACGTCGATACGGGACAAGTACACCGGACGGCCATCAGCCGCCTCGTCCAGTTCCGCGCGCGACGGCGCACGGCCCTCGGCGAACCGCGTCTCGTCCCAACCGTGCCCCCACACCGCCGCCCCCGGCGCGGACCGAACCGCCGACAGCACGTCCGCGATGGAAGCGGCGGCGGTCAGGTCCACCCCGGTCAGCAACAACCCCGCCGACGTCGCGTGCACGTGCGCATCCACGAACGCCGGCGCCACGAACGCCCCGTCCAGATGCACGACCTCGGCGCTGTCGCCGTACAACGCGACACCAGGCGTGTCCTGACCCACCCACACCACGGTCCCGTCCGCCACCGCCATCGCGGTCGCGTCCGGGGACGCCGAGGAGTAGATCCGGCCGCCGACCAACAGGGTTGTCTGCACGATGCTCACGACCCGGCAGTCTGCCGCTCCCGGCCACGGAACAACGCCAGCACCCCCGGCGTCCGCCGCGCCAGATCCAGCGCGAACTCCGCATGCCCTGGCACATACCCGTTGCCGATCAGCATCTCCACGTCCGCCGCCACCCCCTCGGCCCCCAACGCGGCCGCGGAGAACGACGTCGCCATCGAGAAGAAGATCACAGTCCCACCCGGCGCCGTGGCCAGGATCGCCCCGTGCTCGCAGCCCGAGACGTCCACGCAGACCACGGTCACCTCGACCGGTTCACCCACCGCCTCCGCGACCGCCACCGGGTTCCGCGCGTCGGCAACCACGACCTCGTCAGCAAGACCCGTCCCACGGACGGCATCCGCCTCGCCCTGGGTAGGCACGAGCGCCACCAGCCGCGTCGCGCCGGCGGCACGGGCGGCCGCCAGCGACAGCGAACCCGACTTGCCGCCGCCACCGAGCACACAGACCGACTTCGCGCCCTTCGACCGCACGACCCGATCCGTCAGGGCGGGGGCGCCACAGACGTCCAACACCGACAACGCCAACTCGTCGGGCATGTCCTCCGGCAACACCGCGGCGATCGACCGTCCGAACAGGACCGCCGTCCCCTCACACGGCACCTGCTCACCCAGACCGTCCCACCGCGACAGACCATCGGTGATCCGCAACGGCGTCAACGTCAACGACACCAACGTCGCGATCCGGTCACCGACCTTCAACCCGAGAGGAGAGTCGGGACCGACCGCCGACACCGTGCCCAACAGCATCCCACCCGACCCCGTCACCGGGTTCTGCATCTTCCCGCGCTTCGCCACGATGTCGAGCACGGCCTGGCGCACGGCAGCCCCGGAGCCGTGCGCCTCCCTCAACTGCCGGTACGACGCGGCGTCGAGGTTCAACCGCTCCACCGCCACCACGACCTCGTCCGGCCACGGCGACGGATCCGCGTCCAGCACGTCGGCCTGCTGCGGCAGCACGCCCGCGGGCGCCAGCACCCGGTGCAACCCGATCGGCGACCCGGTCACGTCACCTGCCATCCCGAACTCCTTTGTCACTAGACGCGGCCACGCCGGAAGATTTACGTTCAGCCGACGCTCTGGCAGCATATCTTTACGGAACCCTGAGGGCGAGGAGTAGGGATGACAGCGCTGTACGAGACCCGTGCCGCCGCGGTTACCACTGCGGCCACCGCCGCCGACCAGCAGCCGTACGAGTACGTACGCCGCGAACTCGTCGAACCGGACTGGCGACGCTTCCCGGGTTGGCGCGACGTCACCGACGCCCAATGGCGCGACGCGCAGTGGCAACGGTCACACTGCGTCAAGAACATCAAGCAGCTCCGCACCGTCGTCGGCGACCTGCTCACCGAGCGCTTCTACGACGACCTGGCCGCCGACCAGCAGAACCTCGCCACCATGTCGATGCTGCTGCCGCCCCAGATGCTCAACACCATGGCCATCGACGCGGAACCGGAAGCCACGGCCTTCACCGAGGCCTTCTACGCCGACCCGGTCCGCCGCTACATGCTCCCCGTGGCCAGCGACCGCATGACCACCTGGGCCAGCCACCCCCACAGCGCCCGCGACTCACTGCACGAGGCCGAGATGTGGGTCGTCGAAGGCCTCACCCACCGCTACCCCACCAAGGTCCTCGCCGAAATGGTGTCGACCTGCCCCCAGTACTGCGGCCACTGCACCCGCATGGACCTGGTCGGCAACTCCACCCCACAGATCGACAAGCACAAACTCCTACTCAAACCGGTCGACCGGCAAGACGCCATGATCGACTACCTCAAGCGCACCCCCGGCGTCCGCGACGTCGTCGTCTCCGGCGGCGACGTCGCCAACATGCCCTGGCCCCAGCTCGAGTCCTTCCTCATGCGCCTGCTGGACATCCCCACCGTCCGCGACGTCCGACTCGCCACCAAGGCCCTCGCCGGCATGCCCCAGCACTGGATCCAGCCCAAGGTCGTCGAGGGACTCGAGCGCGTCGCCCGCACCGCCCACCGACGCGGCGTCAACCTCGCCATCCACACCCACGTCAACCACGCCCAGTCGGTCACCCCGCTGGTCGCCGAGGCCGCCCGCACCGCACTCGACGTCGGCGTCCGCGACGTCCGCAACCAGGGTGTGCTCATGCGCGGCGTCAACAACACCCCGGACAAGCTGCTCGACCTGTGCTTCGCCCTCCAGGGCGAGGCCAACATCCTGCCGTACTACTTCTACATGTGCGACATGATCCCCAACGCCGAGCACTGGCGGCTGGCCGTCTGGGAAGCACAGGAACTCCAGCACGCCATCATGGGCTACCTGCCCGGCTACGCCACCCCGCGCATCGTCTGCGACGTCCCCTACGTCGGCAAGCGCTGGGTCCACCAGCTGTCCGAGTACGACCGCGAGCTCGGCATCTCGTACTGGACCAAGAACTACCGCACCGGCATCGAACGCGACGACGCCGAGGCACTGACCCGCCACTACCCCTACTACGACCCGATCTACACGCTCGACCAGGCCGGCCAGACCTGGTGGAGCAACCAGGAACGCTGACCAGCAGCGGGCCGCCGACGCCCACGTCGGCGGCCCGCTCGGTCGACGGGATCAGCTCGCGTCCGGGGCGACCAACACAGGCAGCTCGGCGTCGAACATCCGCCCGAAGGTCGGACTCGGCAGGATGAAACCCTGCGGCCGGGCCGAGTCGGCGACCGAGTACGCCCACTCCCCGGTGCGCTGGCGCTGGGCCGGCGTGCCGTGGTGGCTGAGCGAGGCGAACCCGCAGTCGCCCACGTTGTAGTACACGCCCAGGAACTGTGTCACCCGCTTCGTCTGCATGGCCGCGCCCCGCGCGTGCGAGAGGAAGTACGCGCTGAAGGCGTCGGCCATCAACTCGACCCGACGGCTGGCCTCCGGCGAGGTTTCCGACCCGATCAGGTCGTCGGCGAACTGCACCTGGTGGCCGTACTCGTGAGCCAAGATCGCCTGCGGCGCCACGTCACCCAAGCCGATGGCCGCGTAACCGGCGAGAACGCCGTCCCCCATCGCGATCCGGCGACCGCCCAACTCCTCGGCCGACGTCGCGTACGAGTTGAACGTGAACAGCGGGAAGTCGCCCCCGTTGAACTGAGGGACGGACCGGACCAACTGCGCGACGAGGTCGGCCAGGCGAGCCGCATTCGCGGCCGACGCCCCGTACACGACCTGGAACACCCGCGTCATCCGGGCCTTGTCCACCATCACCGAGCCGTGCATCGGCACCAGCAGAACGCCGTTCGAGTCGATGTCCCAGAACCGCCGCAGATCCTTGAACGTGTGGGTGACCGGAATGGTGAACTCGCCGGCCGGGCCGTAGACGGCCGGGTCCTGGGGATCGTTCACCCGCGAGTCCCAGGTGACCACGTCGAGCAGCAACAGCGTCAGGGCAGCGCCGAGCTGTTGCTGGTTGAGACCCTGCAGCGTGCCCCGAAGCCAATCCTGCAGCGGCGTCGACGCGGGGCAGTCGTAGTCCCCCGGATTGATCAACTGGCGGACAACCTGCACCGCGTCCGAAGCCGGCACGCCGGCTGCCGCAGCCCTGGACTCCAGATCGGGAACCAGGGCCCGGATCTCGTCCACCGCGGACTGGATGTCAGCCGAATCGCCGGCGAGGATCGCGGACCCGGCCGGGGCGACCGTCGCCGCTTGAGCGGGGACGGCCGAAAGCCCGGCGGTCAGCGCGACACCGAGCGCGACCGAGGCGATGGCTCTTCTCATGAGGGCACTCCAGAGATCGAGAACGGCTTGGGCAACCGCGCATCTGGCGACGAGGCGGTGCGTGCGGCTCAGTGTGCGGCCGAGTTCAGCCAGGTGGTGGTGCCCGACACTGGCGAAATCCGGCGTGGCAGGAAACTGACGTCACCTTCCCGCCATGCCGGATTCCGCCAGTCGTCCCCCTTCCACCCGCCCGAAGTCCTTCCGACACTGGGCCCGGTCGTCAGCGGAGCGGCCGGCGAGGAGGATCCCGCGATGCTGCTGCCGCCGAGGCCCGGCGTGAACGCGTCGCCACCCACGGCGACCGACCCGTTTGACCAGGTCACCGGCGGTATGCGGCGTGGTAGAACAGCACACGTGGAATCGCTGCAGGCTCTGGGTGTCTCGGTCGGCGCCGAGGCGATCTACCTCGACCTGATCGAGCACGGCGAGTCGACCAAAGCAGAGCTCGCCGAGCGCCGCGGGCTCATCGAGACGGACCTCGAACCGTTACTGCTGGAGCTCACGGCGATCGCCCTGGTCGAACAGCGCGAGGACAAGGTGGGACCACGCCCGCCGCAGCTGGCGCTCGAGGCCTTCGCCCAGCGCCACGCACGCCAGGCCGAACTGGCACGGCAGAGCGCGACAAAGCTGACCGAGCTGTGGTCCGCGGGAGCCGGCCAGCGCCGCTACCTGGAGATCCTGCCCGGCTTCGCAGCGGCCCGGGCCGTTCTCGACTCCGCGTTCGGAGAAGCCGGCGAACGGGTCCGGGCGATGACCATCGGCAACCAGGCGACCGCACAGCACCGCATCGTCGACGGCCTCTTCGAAGCGCTCGAGCGCGGCATAGTCCTCGAAGTCATCTACGGCGCGCACGTGCTCGAAGATCCCGAGGCGCTGCACAAGATCCAGCAGTGCGTGGACGCCGGCGAACAGGCCCGGGTATTCCCCCACATCCCGTTGAACGTCACGATCGTCGACGACCGGTGGGCGCTGGTCTCGGCCCGCAGCGAGGTGCGGCTGGGCAGCCAGCACACCGTCGCGGCCGTCGTGGTGCACCAGTCCCCGTTCCTGGAAGGCCTGGTCGGCGTCTTCGACGCGTTCTGGCGGATGGCCGTGCCGCTGTCCGCCGACGCCGACCCGGGCGGCGGTCTGAGCCCGGAGACGAAACGGCTGCTGACCTGTCTGAGCGCGGGCCTGACCGACGAGTCCATCGCCCGCGAATTCGGGGTCAGCGAACGGACCATCGCCCGGCGGATCAGCCGCCTGCAGGAGACCCTCGGCGCACAGACCCGGTTCCAGCTCGGCGTCCAGGCGTCCCGACAGGGATGGCTGTGAGTTCCCACCGCGTGCCATCGACGCACTGTGGCCAGTAGCGGCCCCTCACCCGTGAACATTTCACCTCTACCGTGAAGGGATACCTCAACGGCAGAGGCCGGAGTCGCCTTCTCCCCACGGAGAGGCGACCACCTCCGCACCGAAATCACGTCGGTCGAAAAGTTCACGAGAGGAGGAATTCGTGGTCCCACACAAAGCGGTGACGCCAGCCGCCACAACAGCGCCACATGCCCGAACCACGTCCGCCGTTCTCAGTCGGCTTGCCGTCATGATCGTCGCCACCGTCGCCGCCCTGCTCCTGGGGACCTCGACCGTCTCCGCCCACGCCGCCGGCCAAGCCGCGCCCGCCCAGCACGGACAGCACGCAGTTCCGACGCCACCCGCCGGAACGGTGGCCTTCTACCGGCTCTGGAACCCGACCACCGAACACCACCTCTACACCACGTCATGGGCCGAAGTGCTCAGGTCGATCCAGGACCTGGGATTCAAGTACGAAGGTTCCGTAGGCTACGTCTACCCGACGAAGGTCCCCGGAACGGTCGAACTCTACCGACTTCGCAGCGGCGCCGACCATCTCTACACCGCCTCATGGGAAGAGATGATCGAAGCGATCCAACATGACGGCTACAAGTACGAAGGCGTCGCCGCCTACGTCTATCCGACAAAGGCCGCCGGCACCATCGAACTCTACCGACTGTGGCATCCGATAGCCCAGGACCATTTCTACACCCAGGTGTGGAGTGAAGTGATCGAGTCCATCCAGAACAACGGCTACAAGTACGAAGGCGTCGCGGCCTACATATTTCCCGCGTAGGAACCCCCGGTGACCCGAGCAGGCGGTCCGGGCCGGCGCGCCCCACCCCAGCGCACGGCCCTCCGCCCCAACCCTGGCCTGCCAGGCAGCACCATCCGAAGCCGGGAAGGGACCATTCCTCCACTCCGAGCGGAGGAATGGTCCCTTCCCAGCCTCACAAGCCGGTGGCCTAGACTCTGGCACCGATGCGGAACTTCCTCCGCCGGGCCGCGATCATCCTGATCGTCTTCCCGGTTTTCGCCCTGCTCCTGCTCACCGGCGACAACCGCATCACGGCCCCACCCGTGCCACCCGAGAACGCCCCGCACGCCGTCGTCGCGCTCGGCGACTCCACCATGTCCGGCGAGGGCGCCGGCAACTACACCCCCGACACCGACGGCCCCGGCGGCGACTGGTGCCACCGCTCACCCCAGGCGATGGTCCAGCACATCAAGCTCGCCGACGTCACCAAGATCTTCAACTTCGCCTGCTCCGGCGCAGGAGCCCAGGCCATCCGCCTCAACGGCCCGCACGGCATCGAACCCAGCCAGGCCGCCCAGCTCGCCGCGATCGCCGGCACCTACCGCATCGACGCCGTGGTCGTCGCCGTCGGCGCCAACGACGACCCCCAGTTCGGCCCCCTGCTCACCAACTGCGTCAACGCCATCTTCGCCGTCACCAAACCCGGCTGCGGCAAGGAGGTCGACCCCACCTGGCCGGGCCGCGTCAACGCGATGGTGCCCAAGGTCGTCGCCGCCCTCCGCGACATCCGCCGCGTCATGATCGAGCACGGCTACCCGGACAGCGCCTACCAACTCGTGCTCCAGTCCTACGCCGCCCCCGTCGCCCCCGACATGCTGCGCAGCCTGCAGAACGTCGGCGGCTGCCCGCTGCGCAGCGACGACCTGCGCTGGGTCCAGGACCGCGGCGTCCCCATCCTCAACGACGGTGTCCGCCGCGCCGCCGAACAGGGCGGCGCCCGCTTCCTCGACCTGTCCCGCGCCGGCGTCGGCCACGAGGCCTGCACCGGCGGCCAGGAATGGTTCACCCGCCTCACCGTCAACTGGGGCGACTTCCAGGACAACAACCGTTACGCGCACGCCCTGCAGCAGTCCTTTCACCCCAACGCCGCCGGCTACACCGCCTTCGCCCGCTGCATGAGCCAGTTCCTCACGCTCACCCAGCGCCAAGCCGCATGCGTGCCCGACGGCCACGGCTCGCTGCAGCTGGCCCTGCCCAGCACCTGACGGTTCGGCGGCCGCCGAACTCAAAGTTGCCTAGCTTGGGTGCATGCGCGCCAACCCGCTGGCGGAAGTCGCCGCCGTCCTCGCCGACCCCACCAGGGCCGCCATGTGCCTGGCCCTGATCGACGGCCGGGCCTGGACCGTCGGCGAACTCGGCAAGATCGCAGGCGTGACGCCGCCCTCGGCCACCGAGCAGGTCTCCCGGCTTGCCGACGCCGGGTTCGTCGAGACGGTCCGCCAGGGCCGACACCGCTATGTGCGGCTGACGGACTCCCGTGTGGCGGAGCTGATCGAACAGCTCACCGAGCTGGCCGAGAACCCGATGCCCCGCCCGACCAGCCTCCGCGCCTCCAAGCGGGCCGAACGCCTCGCGTACGCCCGCACCTGCTACGACCACCTCGCCGGACATCTCGGCGTCGCCCTGCGCACCGGCATGCTCACCGCCGGCCTGATCGACACCGCCAGCGGCCTCGCGCTCACCGCCAAGGGCCACCGGGTGCTCGACGACCTGGAGATCAAGCTGCCCGGCGGCCGCCGCCCGCTGCTCAAGGACTGCCTCGACTGGACCGAGCGCCGCGAACACCTCGGCGGCTCGCTGCCCGCCGCACTGCTGCAGCACGCCGTCGACCACGGCTGGGTGGAACGCGGTGCCGACCGCAGCGTCAAGCTCCTCGACGCCGAGGCGTTCGCCGCCCTTGGCGTCGAGGGCTTGTAGTTGTTTTTGTGCTTGTCAGAGCACTGTATTTAGTCGTCACTGAAGCTATAGTGATATTATCCACCTAGAGATCACGAGGTGCCGCCCGCAGGAACTCCGTCGCCACCGGCTCCCAGACCGCCGCCCCGTCCCCGTCGCGCACCACCCGGCCGAACGCCTGGTCCCCGAAGTGAGCGCCGAAGCCGAGCGTGCCGGGCCGCTCCAACTCCCCCAGCACGCGCGCCCGCGCCTTGAGCACTCCCTCGCTGTCGGTGTCCGGCGTCGACCCCCACTCGGGATGCGTGATCTGTGCCGGCGTGTGAAAGCTGTCGCCGAACACGACGATCCGGCCGGCCTCCGCCGACACGATGAACGACGAGTGCCCCGGCGTGTGGCCCGGTGTCACGATGGCGTGCACACCCGGCCAGACCTCCTCCCCCTCCCCGATCAGCTCGTGGTTGCCGCGCATCGGCACCACGGTCGTCTCGGCGATCACGCCCGGCACGGTGACGCCGTGGTCGTGCGGCGCCCACTCCTGCGCGGCGACCAGGTAGCGCGCGTTCGGGAAGAACTTGCGGCCGTCGACGAACGCCCAGCCCACGTGATCCAGGTGCAGGTGCGTGTAGGCGACCGTGTCGATCTCGCCGGGGTCGACCCCCAGCTCGGCCAGGATGTCCGGCAGCGAACCGCTGTCGGCCGCGCCGAACGGCTCCTTCCCCACCGACAGCGGGCCCCGGAACGGCCCGAGGCCGGCGTCGATGAGCAGCTTGCGGTCGCCCCGCTCGACCAGCAGGCCGCCGGCGGACGCCGCGACCCGCCCGTGGGCGTCGAGCGCCTCGGGGTGGTCGCGCCAGTACTGCGTCGGCGTCGTCGGGAAGAAGGCGCCCGCCACCATCGCCATCGCGCCGTCGACCACGTAGGTCAGGCGCACATCGCCCAGCCGCAGCCGGCGCACAGCGGACTGCTCGTTCAACAACCCCAGTTCAGCCATGGATCTTGTTGTACCGGCCCGCCGGGTCTTCCTGGCCGATGTTCGTGTCGTTCAGCGAGACCTGAGACCCGTCTCATACGGCTGTATTCAGTCGTCACTGAAGTCATAGTGCTGCTGTACGTACCTAGTGGTAGGTACACTTTTCCGCATGTCCACCCGCGACCGGCTGGTCGAGAGCACCCGGGAGCTGCTGCGCGAGCGTGGTTACGTCGGCACCAGCCCGAAGGCCATCCAGCAGCGCGCGGACGCCGGCCAGGGCAGCATGTACCACCACTTCGCCGGCAAGCAGGACCTCGCGCTGGCCGCGATCGAGCGCAACGCCGAGGACCTCACGGCACTCGCATCGGAGGAGTTGTCCTCCCCCGGCGCGCCCGTCGAGCGCATCGCGACCTGGCTGCGCCGGGAGCGCGAGGTGCTGCGCGGCTGCCCGATGGGCGTGCTCGTGCAGGACCCGGAGATCATCGCCAGCGACACGCTCCGCTCCCCCATCGCCGAGCACTTCGAGTGGCTACGCGGGCGGCTGCGGGAGATTCTCGCCGAGGACGGCCTGGACGTCCGGCTCGCCGACACGCTCCTGGCAGTGCTGCAGGGCGGTTACGTGCTGGCGCGGGCGGCCAACTCGACCGAGCCGTTCGGCGACGCCGTCGAAGGGGCCATCGCCCTGCTGGAGCGGGCGACCGCCGACTGACGGCCGCCCGCGTTCGTCACGGCAGGTGCCACACCTGGTTGGCGCTGCCGGCGCAGTCCCAGATCTGCACCTGGGTGCCCGGCGTCGTGGAGAAGTCGGTGTCGTCCAGGCACTTGTTGGACTGCGGGTTGTACAGGGCGCCGTTGGACTGCGGTATCCACACCTGCGCGCCGGTGTTGTTGCAGTCGTAGAGCTGGACCTTGGTGCCGTTGGCGGTGCCGCCGCCGGCGATGTCCAGGCACTTGCCCAGCACGTGCAGGGTGGTGCCGGCCTGGACGAAGGTCCACTGCTGCGCGGCGGTGCCGTTGCAGGTGTAGACCTGGATCGGGTTGCCGTTGGCGGTGCTCGCCGAACGGTCGTCGAGGCACAGGCCCTGGTAGCCGGTGATCGCGCCGCCGCCGGGCGGCGGGTTGGTGCCGCCACCGGTCGTCGTGTACGCGGCGACGTACTGGACGGTCATCGTGCCGCCGGAGGTCGTCGCGCCGGTCGGCGTGGTGCATCCGCACACGCCGTTCGGGAAGCCGCCGCCCATCGCCAGGTCGAACAGGATCGTCAGGTTGTGGTCGAACGCCTGCTGCCAGGTGCTGGCGCCGACCTGGCCCTCGGTCACCGTGAAGTACGCGGCGCCGTCCAGGTAGAACGTGATCGACTCGTTCGAGGTGTTCGTCCGGTCCAGGATCATGGTGTACGTGTGGAAGCCGGTCTGGCAGCCGCCGCAGTCGCGCAGCCCGCTGCCGATGCCGTTGCCCTCGTTGCACGGGCCGCCCGGGTACACACCGCAGTGGATGGTGCCGGCGACCTGGGACCGCGCGTTGACGTCCTCCATGATGTCGATCTCGCCGTTCTCCGGCCACTGCCCCTGACCGAGCATCCAGAACGCCGGCCAGTAGCCGAGGCCGCTGCCCGGGTTGGGCTGCTGGATGGACGCCGTCACCTCGAGCTTGCCGCCCGCGGGCGCGCCGGCGACGGCCGACGGGGTCTGGATCCGGCCGGAGGTCCAGTTGTTGCCGGAGCCCAGCGCGGTGATGTTCAGGTTGCCGTTTCCGTCGAGATGGACGTTGCTGGTCGAGTTGGTCATCGTCTCGATCTCGCCGGTGCCGAAGTTCGAGCCGGGACCGGTGTTGTACATCCAGTTCGACGAGTTGACGGGGCTGCCGGCCGGGCCGTTGAAGTCGTCGCTGAACACGGTGGTCCAGCCGGCGGGCGGCGCGGGCACGGCGCCCTGTGCCTCGGGGCCGGCGAACGCGGTGAGCAGCACCGTGAGGGCGCCGGTGGCAAGCAGGGCTACGCACCGTCTGAGCAGGGGTCTCGCAGGCAGGGTCATCGTTGACTCCACTGGGTCGGCGGTCGGGTCGGTGGCGGCCGACGCGGCAGGGGCAGGAGCTGCCAAAACCGATGGAAGCGCTCCCATAGCGCGACGGCAATAGCCCGTTCGACCTATCGGCCCAGAAAATCCGGACATGCGGCGCGGAACAGCGGAAAGGGCACGGCGCCGACCGCGACAGGACCCCCATCCAGACGGGCGACGCCGCGCCACCGGCCACTCTCCCGGCTACGCGGCGTCGAATCATCGGCTCATCGAGTGATGATCGGACCTGTTCGCTCACACGCCCGGCGGGCGGTCCTCGTACGGCGTCGACAGCACGACGGTGGTGCGGGTGGACACGTTGGCCTGCTCCCGGATCTGCCGCAGCAGGTCCTCCAGCGCGGTCGGGCCCGCGACCCGCACCTTCAGCACGTACGAGGCGTCGCCGGCGACCGAGTAGCACGCCTCGATCGCCGCCAGGTGCTCCAGCCGGTGCGGGTAGTCGTCCGGCGCGGCCGGGTCGATCGGCGTCAGCGAGATGAACGCCGTCAGCGGCAGCCCGACCTGCTCGCCGTCGACCCGCGCCGCGTACCCCTTGAGCACGCCGCGCTGCTCCAGCCGCCGAACCCGCTGGTGCACGGCGGACACGCTCAGGCCGACCCGCTCGGCGAGGTCGGTGAAGCTGCACCGGCCGTCCTGGGTCAGCTCCCGCAGGATGGCGCGGTCGATCGGCTCCAGCGGTGTTGTCACGAGGGCAGCACCACCAGGTCGTGCGGCTGGTTGTTCAACCGCTCCGCGCCCCGCTCGCCGACCACGACGATGTCCTCGATGCGGGCGCCCCAGCGGCCCGGCAGGTAGATGCCGGGTTCGATGCTGAACGCCATGCCGGTTTCGAGCACGAGGTCGTTGCCGCTGACGATGTACGGGTCCTCGTGCACGTCCAGGCCGATGCCGTGGCCGGTGCGGTGCACGAAGAACTCGCCGAAGCCGGCGTCCGCGATGACATCCCGCGCCGCCGCGTCCACCGCCTCGGCGGTGACGCCCGGGCCGGCGGCGTCGACCGCCGCCTGCTGCGCGGCCTTGAGCACCCCGTACGTGTCGACGACGTCGCCGAAGCCGGGCGTACCGACCGAATAGGTGCGCGTGGAGTCGGAGTTGTAGCCCTCCGGCACGGGGCCGCCGATGTCGACCACGACGACGTCGCCCTTCTCGATGACCCGGTCGGAGACGCCGTGGTGCGGGCTGGCGCCGTTCGGGCCGGAGCCGACGATGACGAACTCCGCCACCGTGTGCCCCTCCTCGACGATCGCCGCCGCAATGTCCGCGCCCACCTCGGCCTCGGTGCGGCCGGGGCGCAGCCACTCGCCCATCCGCGCGTGCACGCGGTCGATCGCCGCCCCCGCCTTGCGCAGCGCCTCGATCTCGCCGACGTCCTTGCGCATCCGCAGCTCACGCAGCACCGGGCCGGCGAGGCTCTGCCGGGCGTCCGGTAGCGCGTCGCGGAGGCCGAGGGTGTGCAGCGCCGGCATCATGTCGGTCACGGCCACCGACTTAGGCGCGCCTTTGAGTAGGTCCGCGACTAGTCGATACGGATCCTCGCCGTCAACCCACGTCGCCACGTGTACGCCGAGCTCGTCGGTCGGCACACCCGCGTAGCCGGGGTGCTCCAGCTTCGGCACCACCAGCGCCGGCTCGGCCGCGCTGCCCGCCGCCGGCAGGACCAGACAGGTCAGCCGCTCGAACGAGGAGCCACCCGCGCCGAGCAGATAGCGCAGGTCGGAGCCGGGGGACACGAGCAGTGCGTCGACACCGGCCGCGGCCGCCGCCTCGGCGGCCCGGCGGAAGCGGTCACGGAGCGACTCGACGTCGATCGGGGCTGCGCTGACGGACATGAGGCAAGAGCCTAGCGAGGTCGGGCCGCATGCGGATCATGCGTTCGAATCGGCGTCCGCCCGAAGGGGTACTTCCGGATAACTTTCCGGTCACCGACGAGGCACGCGTCCAGATGGCGGATGTTTCTACCGCCGGACCCCGGTTAACTCCATAGCTGTCACCCGATTGGGGGCTCAAGTTGGCGGCAGCCAGCTAGCCAGTAAACAGAGAGTGACCGCGAGGAGTAAATGATGTTCGTTTTGTGGACGTCAGTGCTCGTAGTGGTGGCGCTCGGATGCTGGGCGCACATCCTCCACCCGGCGCCGACACGGGCCGTGACCAGGCCGCTGAGCCTGTGGCGGACCCGCCGGTCCACCGACCGGCTGCTGCGTGAGCTGGCCGAGTCCGGGCAGCTGGTGCCGCCGCTGCCGCGGCGCGAGGACGACGCGCTGGCCAGCGGCAGGGTGACGATCGTGAACCGCAAGCCCTCCCCCGAGCCCGAGTCGTCAGGCGACCGCACCCCCGACGTGGTCGCCTGACGACTCGCCCACTTTCCCGTCCAGCTGCCGCCACACCGGGAACACGAACGGGCACAGCGTCGCCGTCAGGTAGAGCGCGGCGGCCGCCAGCAGCGCAGCGGTCAGTCCCGCGAGTTGCACCACCACGCCGCCCAGCAGCGCCCCGACCGGCATGCCGGCCAGCGCTCCCGCCGCCACCACGCCGAACACCCGGCCGCGCATCGTCTCCGGAACGCGCGTGAACAGCTGGCTCAGCAGGATCGGGTTGATCATGCCGAAGGCGAACGACGTCACCGCGATGACCGCGAGCAACACCGGCACCGGCGGGGCGGACGCCATCACCAGCAGCCTTGGCGCGCCGGCCAACAGGAACGCGGTCGCGTAGGTCCCCCACTTCGGTAATCGGTCGCCGACCGCGCCGTACGCCATGACTCCGCACAGCGCGGCCGCGCTTGACGTGCCCGCCACCAGGCCGAGCAGGACGCTGCTGTGCAGGACCTGCTCGCCGAACGCCGGCAGCAGGACCGAGGTGTAAGCACCGTCCAGGGCGTTCGTCAGCATCACCATGCCGACGACGGCGGCCAGCAGCCCGTCGCCGCGGAGGTAGCGCAGCCCCTCCCGGAGCTCGGCGAAGTGCCCGCGCGCCGACCAGGCGCTCGGCTCCTCCCGGGCCAGGCGGACGCGGATGAACACCGCCGTGAGCAGTGCCGATGCCAGGTAGGTCGCCGAGTCCACGTACAGCACCTGCGCCGGTCCGAGGAACGCGATCAGCGCGCCGGCGGACATGCCGCCCACCAGTCGCCCGGCTCGCGCCGAACCCTCGAACCAGCTCGACGCCCGCGATATCGGTGTGCCCGCCAGCTTCGCCGTCGACGGCAGCAGCGCGTCCTGCGCCGTCGCACCCGGCCCTCGGGTCAGCCCGAGCAGCGCCGTGAGCAGCACCAATGCCCACAACGGGAGCACCTGCAGCATGGTCAGCGCCGGCACCAGGCCGACCGCGATCGCCGCCAGGACGTCGGAGCCGACGCTCACCGATCTCGGCTGGATCCGGTCCACGATCGGACCGCCGAGTGCCGCCGCGACCGTCAGGCCCGCGACCTCCGCCGCCGCGACCAGGCCCGTCTGGGCCGCGCTGCCGGTCGTGTGCAGGACGAACCACGGGATCGCGAGCACCGTCATCGCCGTGCCGACAAGCGACACCGTCGTTCCCGCGAGCAGGGCCAACAGCGGCGTCCTCACCCGGACCGCCTGGTGCGGGGGAACGCCTGGATCTGCACGATCACCGTCTCGTCCCCCGACCGTTCCGGGCGGCGGTACTTGGCGATCACCTCGTGCAGCTCCGTCCGCAGCGCCACCAGCTCCTCCGGCGTGAGCGACACGTCCTGGTCCGACATCGTGAACGCCTCCCGCCATTCGTGCGGCCAGTCCTCGGCCAGGAACGTCGTCATCCGGCGGTAGTTGCCGGACGCGATCTCGTACAGGTACGCGTTCAGCGCGCCCGCCGAGTCGTCGTCGTCACGGAAGTCCTCGATCCGCACTTCGGTCGACTCGTATGCGGCCTTCCACCAGCGTTCGCGCTTGTTGCCGCGGTCGCTGTCCTGCTCGATGAGGCCGTGGTCGGCGAGCTGCCGCAGGTGCCAGCTCGTCGTGCCGCTCGTCTCTCCCACACGCTGCGCCAAGCCCGTCGCCGTCGCCGGGCCGTCCGCCCGCAGCAGGCCCAGCAGCCTGATCCGCAACGGATGCGCCAGCGCGCGCAGCGTCTTCGCGTCCAGCCTGATCTCGGTCACGAGGGTGACGGTACGGATGCAGAGGATCCTTTGCAGAGGTTTCTCTGCGATTGCCCTCGGCTCGGCGCTGTCGGGGGTAGCTGGTTGACTTGTCCGATGACCGCTGCCCCGCTGGTGCTCCTCGACTCGGCCAGCCTGTACTTCCGGTCGTTCTACGCGCTGCCGGACTCGATGACCTCCCCCGACGGCCAGCCGGTCAACGCCGTGCGCGGCTTCGCCGACACCGTCGCCCGCATCCTCGTCGACCGGCGTCCCTCGCGGCTGGTCGCCTGTCTCGACGCCGACTGGCGTCCCGCTTTCCGGGTCGCCGCGCTGCCGTCGTACAAGGCGCACCGGGTCGCCGAGGCCGGGGACGGCGCCGAGGAGGAGGTGCCCGACGCGCTCACCCCGCAGGTGCCGATCATCCTCGACCTGCTCGACGCCGCCGGGCTCGCGACCGCCGAGGCCACCGGCTACGAGGCCGACGACGTCATCGGGGCCCTGGCTCACGCCGAGAAGACCGACCCCGTCGAGGTCGTCACCGGCGACCGCGACCTGTTCCAGCTCGTCCGCCACGCCCCCACCCCCGTCACGGTGATGTACGTCGGCCGGGGGTGGAACAAGGTCGAGATCATCGGCCCGGCCGAGCTCGCCGCCAAGTACGCGCTGCCCGCCGAGTTCGCCGGCGACGCCTACGCCGACATGGCCGTGCTCCGTGGCGATCCCTCCGACGGCCTGCCCGGTGTGGCCGGCATCGGCGAGAAGACCGCCGCCAAGCTGATCACCGACTTCGGCTCCCTGGACTCCCTCGTCGCCGCCGTCTACGACGGCCGCGATCGCCGCCTCACCGCTCGGGTCCGTACCAAGCTCTCCGAGGCCGCCGACTACCTCGCCGCCGCCCCCACGGTTGTCCGGGTCGCCGTCGACGCCCCCGTGGTGCTCGACCGCCCGGACCAGGTGCCGGCCGGCGCCGCCGACGTGGATCGGCTGCTGGAGTTGAAGAGGCGGTGGAACCTGGGCAGCTCCGTCGACCGTCTCATCGCCGCGCTGAAGCGTTAGGGCGGCAACTGGGGAGGTCCGGATGGCTCGTGGTCTGTCATACCGGGACGCGGCGGTGTTGCTGGGCGGCGGCCCCGAGGCCAAGGTGGTCGCCGCCCTGGACCGGACGTGCGGCGGGGCGCTGTTGGTGGCGACCGCCTTGGGCTCGGGCTTCGCACTCAGCTTGTTCGACGCGAAGGGCGAGTTGTTCCGGCTGAGCAACGAGCTGATCGGTGGGCTGGGTGAGCGGATCCGTGGCCTCAACCGCTACGACCGCACCCGGCGCCTGGAGGCGGCGCACGCCGTCGCGGTGATGGCCGCGTTCTTCGAATGCGTGCAGCAGGTGGACATGCCGGCCGAACTGCGCCCGACGAAGACCGAACAGTTGGCGCTGGCCACCGGCACGGTCCGCGCCCGAGATCTGTGTCGTTCTCTCCTCGAGACGCCGCCGACGATGCCGGCGCCCCACCTGTCGCAGGAGCAGATCAGGACCCAGCTGAGCGGCCTCTACCGACACTTCGTGACCATGCTGTGGGAGTTCGTCGTCGGCCTGGCTGGTTGGGGTGAGCTGACGCCCACCCAGCACGAATCGATCACGCGCGCCTTCGAAGCCCTGCCCGACCGGGCCACCGCGCGCTACGAGGGCATGTTTCGCCGCCTGGCCCTGGAGTTTCCCGAGTTCGGCTTCTGGGCGAACCAGCTCGACCACCAGGCGACCAGAGCCCACGTCGACATCGCCTTCGCCGGCCTGGCCGCGGCACTCGACCGCATGCGCATCGGCCGCGATCCGGACGGCGCCCGTCTCAACCTCGCGCGCAGCTACCAGGCCGCGCTCCGGCGCCCCGGCCTGGCATTCGACGACCTGCGCGTGCCGGCGATCGAGCGCTGCTACGTCAACCCGAACTTCCGGGTGGGCCAGCCACGTCCGGACGAGATCACCAGCACCGACTGGTGGGAGGGCCAACCGCTGCGCACCGACCTCCAGGACTTCCTCGTCGGTCACCTCACCTCGCCGGCCGCGGCCGAGGCGCCGCTGGTGGTGCTCGGACATCCCGGCGCCGGCAAGTCCCTGCTGACCCAGATGCTCGCCGCCCGGCTCCCGGCCAGCGACTTCCTCACCGTCCGGGTGCCGCTGCGCGACGTGCCGGCCGACGCCGACCTGCAGACGCAGGTCGAGATGATCGTCCGCGCCGACACCGGAGCCACCACGACCTGGCCGGAGCTGGTGGCGACCGCCGGCGACGCCATGCCGGTGGTGCTGCTGGACGGTTTCGACGAACTGCTCCAGGCGACCGGCCAGAGCCAGTCCGACTACCTGGAGCGCATCGCGGCGTTCCAGCAGCGCGAAGCGGATCTCGGCCGTCCGGTGGCCGTGGTCGTCACCAGCCGGCTGACCGTCGCCGACCGGGCGCGGCCGGTATTCGGCGTGGTCACGCTCCTGCTGGATTCCTTCGACGACAAGCAGATCGACCTGTGGCTGACCGCATGGGCCGAGTGCAACGCGGCGGCGTTGGCGGCCCGCGGCGTGCGCCCGTTACCGGCGGACATCGCCCTGCGCTACGAGGACCTGGCCCGCCAGCCACTGCTGCTCCTGCTGCTTGCCCTGTACGACTCCGCCGCCAACGAGCTGCACAGCGAGGCACGTCTGAACGAGGCGGAACTGTACGAGCGCCTCCTCACCGGATTCACCCGCCGCGAAGTGCTGAAGTCCAACGCATCGCTCACCGACGAGCAGCTGGACCGGGCCGTGGCGCGGGAGATGCTGCAGCTGTCGGTGGTGGCGTTCGCCATGTTCAACCGCAACCAGCAGTGGGTCACCGAGCCGGAACTGGACGACGATCTCCAGGAGCTGGTGGCCGACCCGACCGCCGCGGAGCTGCTGGTCGGCCGGTTCTACTTCGTCTACGTCGCGCAGGCCACGCACGACCGGAAGCTGCTGAAGACCTACGAGTTCCTGCACGCCACCTTCGGCGAGTTCCTGGTCGCCCGGCTGGTCGTGCAGGAGCTGGAGAACCTGGCCGCCACCGCGGCGGTGCCGAGCCCGCCGGGACGTCCGCAGTCGATCGACGACCGGTTCCTGCACGCGGTGCTGTCCTTCGCCCCGCTGACGATGCGGCTGACCGTGGTCGAGTTCATCGGAACCATGATCGACAACCGGCCGGACGCCGCGCAGATCACCGACCTGCTGCTCGACCTGTTCCACACCGCGCTGCAGCCCCGGCATCTGCCGGCGCTGGACTACCGACCGGCAGGCATGTCGGTGCCGGCCCGGGCGGCGACCTACTCGGCCAACCTGTTCGTGCTGGCATCGCTGGCCGCCGGCGAACTCACCAGCGCCCGGCTCTTCCCGGACTCCCCCGATCACGCCATCGAGTGGACGCGCACCGCGCAGCTGTGGCGATCGCAGCTGCCGTCCGAGGGCTGGACGACCATGGTCACCGCGTTCTCGGCCTTCCGGGAGTGGGACGGCGACCGGCGCGTCGTGCGCCTTGTTCCCGGCGGCGACGTCGCCGGACGCACCATCGACCCGAACTGGACGTACAACCGGCCGCCGGAGAAACGGCGGGACACGATCGGCTTCATGTACGACAACGACTGGGTCATGCGAGCCGAGGTCGACTTCGCGGGCGGCCGCCTCCAGGAAGTGGGGCTGCACAACCTGGAGCCGTTCACCGGCGAGCTCGGCACCCTGCTCATGACGTTCCATCACGTGGACGGCAAGGGTGTGGTCAGCGCCGCTCGGGCGCTCATCGAACTGTGGCTCGCCTCGGGGCAGCGGGAGGATCGGGACACGCTGGCCGACCGGTACGAGACCTGCCTGCAGATCGCCGTCAACGGCTTCGCGCCCGACGACGCGCGGACCCGGCGTATCTTCCGTGACCTCGTCGTACACCAGCTCAAGTACGACAGACCCCGGTTGTCCCAGCGCATGTTCCGGAGGGTGTACGACCTGACCAGGGTCGAGAGACTGCCCGACAGCCAGGACGACCGCGACGTGCTCTAGGCCTACGCGCCCCGTCGGAACCGTCCTACTGGGACGGACGAGGCGCTTCCTCGATTGGTCGCGTTAAAGCACGCTGACGTCGGGTACCCGCCATTATGGACGGACGACTGGGGACGGCCGCCGGGGCCGCGTTGCTGGTGATCACGATGGCGGGGTGCGGGGCGCCGAGGGAGGCGGCGGGGCCGCCGCAGCAGGCTGCGCACCTGGTGCCGCCGACGAGCAGCGCGCCGCCACCGCCACAGAAGGAGCTGCCGCTGGGCGGCAGGACGGTGTTCCCGCACTACCGGGTGGTGGCGTACTACGGAACCGGGGGCACGCCGGCGTTGGGGGTGCTGGGGCAGGGCTCGCCGGAGCAGGCGGCGGACGCGATCGACAAGGCGGCGCAGCAGTTCGCGACCCCGGATCGGACGGTGCAGCCGGCGATGGAGTTCATCGCGACGGTGGCCGACGACTACCCGGGCCCGGACGGGGCGTACAGCCACCAGGTGGAAATGGCTGAGGTCCAGCGGTATCTGGACGTGGCCCGCCAGCACCACCAACTGTTCATTGTGGACGTGCAGCCGGGCAGCCGGGACTTCATGTCGGCGGTGCGGCCGTGGCGGGACCTGCTGGCCCAGCCGGACGTGGGCCTGGCGCTGGACGCGGAGTGGCGGATGGATCCCGGCGAGGTGCCGGGATCGGTGATCGGCCACGTCGGCGCGCCCGAGGTCAACCAGGTGCTGGACTGGCTCGCGGACCTGACCAGGACCGCCGACCTGCCGCAGAAGGTGGTCGTGCTGCACATGTTCCGCGCCTCGATGGTCACGGACCTGCAGGGCATCGCCGAGCACCCGGAGCTCGCGCTGGTGCAGCACCTGGACGGCTTCGGCGGCGTGGAGACCAAGATGGACATCTACCACGCCATCGCCGCGCCGGAGAAGTTCCACATGGGATTCAAGCTGTTCTACACCCAGGACCACCCGCTGCTGGGCGCGCCGGACGTGCTGGGCATGAGGCCGCAGCCGGAGTTCGTCAGCTACCAGTGACAGCGGTCAGCTCCTGGTCGCGGTGGCGACGATGCGGTTGATGAACGCGGACTTGGCGGCGGTGTAGCCGGCCCGGTCGTCCCGGAACCGCTCGGCCAGGAAGTACTTGAGCTCGGCGTAGGCCCGGGCGGTGTCGGGATGCGTGCGGAGGTAGTCGCGGAACGCGAGGACGTCGGCGAAACCGGGGTCGTCCGCGGCGCAGACGTAGAGGTGATGGGGCGGGGCGTCGGGAGGGGTGGTGAATGCGTGCCGCCCTCGGACACCGAGGTCGCCTTCGTGGCAGTAGCCGAGCGGGGCCAGGCGGCCGATCACCGCCGGCAGATGATCAAGCGACTCGACGACCGCGGTGAGATCGACGGTGGGCCTGGCGGCGAGGCCGGGCACGGCGGTGCTGCCGACGTGCTCGATGCGGTCGACCAGGCCGGTGAGCGGCCCGGTGAGCCGGTCGCGCACGGAGGCGAACAGCGACGGCCAGCGCGGGTCGTAGACGACGATCTCGATCACGACGCCACCCGCAGCCGGGACACGAGCACGGCGCCGGCGACCATGACCACCCCGATGGTGACCAGGCCCCACTGGCTGGAGCCGAACAGGTCGGTCATCCACCCGACCCAGTACGGCCCGAGGAAGCCGGACAGGTTGCCGATGGAGTTGATCACCCCGATGCCGGCGGCCACGGCGGCGCCGGACAGGAACGCGGACGGCAGCGTCCAGAAGCAGGGGAACGCGGCCATCACGCCGATCGCGCACGCGCACAGCCCGGCGTAGCCGAGCCACGGGGCGGACGTCAGGAAGGCGGACACGGCCAGCAGTACGCCGCCAGCGGCCATCGGGGCCAGGGTGTGCGGCACAGGTCGCCCGATCCGGTCACACCGACGACCCCACCAGACCATCGCGATGGCCCCAATGGCGTACGGCACCGCCGTCAACAGAGTGACGGACAGGTTCCCCAGACCCAGCGACGACTTGAGGATGGTCGGCATCCAGAACCCGAGCCCGTACAGGCCGAACGCGATGGCGAAGTACACCAGGCCGAGGGTGATCACCCGCGGGTGCAGCACGACCCGCCGCACCGGCAGCTCGGGCACCGCCGACTCCTCGCGGGCCAGCGTCTCGGTGATCCACGCCCGCTCGTCGGCGCTCAGCCAGCGGGCGTCGGCCGGCCGGTTCGGCAGCAACCACAGCAGCAGCACGCCGAGCAGGATGGACGGCACGCCCTCCAGCAGGAACAACCACCGCCAACCGGACAGCCCCCAAGCGCCGTCCAGGCCGAGCAGCAGCCCGCCGAGCGGCGCGCCCACTGCCGTGGACAGCGGCACGGCGATCATGAACAGGCCGGTGACGGTGGCCCGCCGCGCCGCCGGGAACCAGTAGCTCAGGTAGAGGATCATGCCCGGGAAGAAGCCGGCCTCGGCGACGCCGAGCAGGAAGCGCAGCACGTAGAAGCTGACCTCGCCCTGGATGGCGGCGCACGCGGCGGCCACGATCCCCCACACCACCATGATCCGGGCCATCCACACCCGCGCGCCGACCC
Source organism: Kutzneria kofuensis (assembly GCF_014203355.1). Lineage (NCBI taxonomy): Bacteria > Bacillati > Actinomycetota > Actinomycetes > Pseudonocardiales > Pseudonocardiaceae > Kutzneria > Kutzneria kofuensis. The sequence goes on along the minus strand of NZ_JACHIR010000003.1, from coordinate 373,741 downwards.
GGTGCAGGATCAGGTTGCTCGGGGCGTCCAGCAGCACGTAGCCGACGAACAGCAGCCCCGCGCCGAACCCGTACGCCGTGGCGGACAGGCCCAGCTCCTTGTTCATGGTCAACGCCGCCACGGACAGGTTGGTCCGGTCCAGGTAGGCGAAGAAGTAGCAGACGGCCATCAGCGGGACCAGCCGCCAGGTGGCCCTGGCCACGGCCCGCTCCCCCACGTCGCCGGAGATCATTCGCTGAGCGTATCGACAGGTCGAATCGGACACTTCCCCACCGGCCCGAACGTTGGACGGGTGAGACGAAGGAGACGAGATGGGCCTGATCGCAACGCTGCTCGGGTTCGTGGTGACGCTGTTCATCCTGCTGCTGATCGTCAGGATGATCCTGGACTGGGTGTCGCTCGCCGGTCGCGGCCCGTACTGGACGGTCCGCGCCCGGAGGCTGGCCCACGCCGGCACCGAGCCGGTGATCGCGCCGGTGCGCCGGGTGATGCCGCCGATCCGCGCCGGCGGCATCGGCATCGACCTGGCTTTCACCGTGGTGTTCGTCGCCGCGCTCATCCTGCGCGGCATCCTGTTCAGCCTGTGACGGCGAGGCCCTGGTCGAGCATGGCCAGGGCCTGGCTGACGTGAGACGCGCAGTTGGAGTCGGGGGTGGTCAGCCAGTTCTCGATGGCGACCCGCAGCGCCGCGTAGGTGGCGGCGACGAGCAGCCGGGTGCGCAGGATCTGTTCGCCGGAGGCCTCGGCGGGTACGAGCTTGTCGACGAGTTGCCGCTCCTGCTCGACGGCCCGCTCCAGGAAGACGGCGCGCAGCGCCGGGGTGCGGGCGAGCAGCTCCTGCACGCGGCGGAACCGCTCGTGGTCGCCGCCGATGGTGCCGATCACGGCCTCGGCCAGGCTGGCCGCGCCGTCGAGAGCGGTCAGGAGCCCGTCGAACTCCTCGTCGTGCACGGCGAGGAGCACGCCCTCCTTGGCGGTGAAGTACCGGAAGAAGGTGCGGGGCGAGACGTCCGCGGCGGCGGCGATCTCCTCGACGGTGGTGGCCTCGAAGCCCTTGGCCTCGAACAGCGCCAGCGCGGCGTCGACCAGGGCGATCCTGGTCTGCTGCTTCTTGCGCTCCCGCAGCCCGCACAGCTTCGTCACCCGGGTCATGCTACCGGAGAAAGTGTCATTTGACGCCAAGTGGCAGCTTGTGCCACTTTTGGGTCATGACTTCGTGGCGTCCCGCCGACCTGCCCGACCTCACCGGTAAGACCGCGCTGGTGACCGGCGCCAACAGCGGCATCGGCTATCACGCCGTGCTGGGCCTGGCCGAGCACGGCGCGCACGTGCTGCTCGCCGCCCGCAACCCGGAGCGCGGCGAGAAGGCCGTCGCGAGCATCCAGCGCAAGCTGCCGGCGGCCAAGGTCGACCTGGTGCACCTCGACCTGGCCGACCTGGCCGGGGTCCGGGAGACGGCCAAGGCGGTGCTGGCCGCGCACGAGCACATCGACCTGCTGGTCAACAACGCCGGCGAGAAGATGGTGCCCAAGCGCCGCACCACCAAGGACGGCTTCGAGGCCCAGTTCGGGACCAACCACCTCGGCCACTTCGCGCTGACCGGCCTGCTGCTGCCGGCACTGCGCCCGGGCTCGCGGGTCGTCAACATCACCAGCCTGGCCCACAAGTTCTTCCCGTTCGACTTCGCCGACCCGCAGCACGAGCGCCGGTATCTTGCCGGCCGCGCCTACGGCAACTCCAAGCTGGCCAACATGATCTTCACCCTGGAGCTGGACCGCCGGCTGGCCGGCGCCGACGTCCACAGCTACGCCGCGCACCCGGGCTTCGCCCTCGAGCCGGGCCAGAGCCTGGGCAACCCGGTGGTCGACGTGCTGGCCAAGCCGCTCGTGCAGGACATGGCCGGCGGCGCGATGCCCACGCTCTACGCGGCGACGGTGCCGAACCTGCCCGGCGGAACCCTGGTCGGCCCCGGCAATCTCCTGCGCACCAAGGGAGCCCCGCGCCCGGAGAAGCCCTCGTCCAAGGCGACGGACCCGCGGGTGGGCCGCCGGCTGTGGGAGCTGTCCGAGGAGCTGACCGACGTGCGCTACCTCAGTTCTTGAGCAGTTTGGACACCAGCCGCAGCCCCTGCCGCGCCGTGAGGTGCGGCAGGTAGGCGCGGCCGATGGCGTTGCCGATCGCCGGCAGCGCCGAGGCGTCCGGATACGCCATGAACAGCGGCCGGTACTCGGGCTGGAACTTGGCCTTGAAGCTGAGCAGCGACCGGAACCCGTACACCGGCTCCAACGCCTTCCCGGTGACGTCCAGAATCCGTTGCAGGGACGAGACGTCCTCGCCACGGTCCAGCCGGGCCAGTGGCGCACCGGACAGGCTGAGGTACCGGGCGCCCTCCTCCTTCAGCGACAGCGCCGCCGAGGCGATCATGAACTCGGTGACGCCGCGGAAGCCGGCGCCGCGGCGGCGCATGAAGTCCAGGGTCCAGCCGACGACCTCGCCGTCCTCGTACACGGGCAGCCAGCTGGTGACGCCGTGCACGGTCCGGTCCCGGTCCACCGCGATCAGGCACCGCACCGACCGGTCGGCGAGTTCGTCCAGCCCGCCGAGGGTGAAGCCCATCTCGGGCATTCCCTTGTCGGCCACCCACTCCTCGGAGATGGCCCGCACCTGGTCGGTGATCGCCAGCGGCGCGTCCGGGTAGCACAGCCACTCGGCGGTGATGCCCTCCTTGCCGGCCTTGTTCAGCGCCGTGCGCACGTCCTGCCACTTCTTGCCGGTGAACTCCAGGTCCGCCAACGGAACCACGGTGTCCTCGGCCACCTGCACGGCCCGCCAGCCCAGCGCCACGGCCGCGTCCCGCACCTCGTCGGTGACGCTGTACAGGCACGGCGTCCAGCCGTTGTCGGCGCAGAACTGCTGGAAGCCGAGGACGACCTCGCGATGCTGGTCCGGCTCGCCGATCGGGCCGCCGGTGGTCAACGCGACCGTCGCCGACACCCGGAAGGCCAGCGCGGCCTGCCGGCAGGGCGTGAACCAGTACTGGTTGCCGGGCCAGGTTGTCATGTACGCCAACGAGGAGCCGCCATTGCGCTCCATCAGCTTGCGGGCCGCGACGGTGGCCTCGGCGTCCTGCACGGGCTTGGCCCGCCAGAAGCTGATCAGCAGCCCGATCAGCAGCACCACCCAGAACACCGTGCCGGTGTACTCCCACACCAGGATCGCCAACCCGCCGGTGGGCAGGAAGTCGATGTCTGCCAGCAGGGCGTAGCCGGGCGGCAGGTAGCGGGACGGCAGGTCGGTCAGCAGCAGTGTCAGGTCCGGCACCGGCTTGAAGTGCGCCCGGTCCAGGTAGCCGACGCCGACGTACACCGCTGATGTGACAACGAATGTCGCGAACAGGCCGACCACCAGGCGGCGGTAGGTCCGCTGCGGCGCGGTCACCGTGAACAGGCCGCGCGTCCCCAGCAACAGCCCGCACACCGCGAACGGCAGCAGCATCGGCGGGATGTTCGGGATGACGTCGTTCAGGCTGGCGTCCGTGCCGTACAGGTAGCCGCCGATGAAGACGACGCAGCTCAGGCCGAGCATGGCGTTGAACACCAGCGCCAGCCACCACGCGAACCGGCGGCCGCGGCGCAGCCCCTCGGCGACGGCGAGCAGCAGCAGCGCCGGCCCGATCGACGTGACGGCGGAGCCGATGCCGGTGCCGAGCGTCTCGGCGGTGACCAGGCGGCAGCCGGAGGTGTCCTGCAACCCGTTGGCGCAGTTCTCGGCCACCGTCGCGGCGTCGACGGCCGGCGACGCGAACATGATCTGCAGCAGCCCGAGCGGGCCGTTCGCCGTCTTGGAGAACAGGGTCGCGATCGGGCCGAGCGCGGTCGCCGCGACGAGCAGCGCGACCAGCACCTTCGTCTCCGACCGCGACGACGCGTTGATCACGACGCGGGGCGGCCGGCCCAGCATCGTCAGCCCGATCACCAGCCCGACCAGGCCGCCGGCCAGCCGCGCCACGTCCTGGATGGTCCCGGAGTACAGCACCATCACGCCGGCGCCGACCAGCAGGAACAGCCGCAGCCGCCGGCGCCACAGCGCGCCCAGCCGGCCGCTCAGCGCCAGCCCGAGGCCGACGATGCCCGGCGACATGCCGAGTGTCGTGTCCGCGGCGATCGACGACGTCCACGGCTCGCCGGTCAGCGCCGCCAGCTGCACCAGCGGGATCGCCAGCAGCACGCCGGCGACCTGGCAGGCCAGCAGCACCAGCATGCTGCGCCCGGCACCGAGCCGGCGCTCCGCCGGCACGCCGATCACCAGCAGCAGCACCGTGGTCGCCAGGTAGCCGGCGAGGTCGAAACACCACATGCCGTTGGTGATGACGGTCCACAGCCGGCCGCCGGCCAGGTCGTCCCAGGACACGGCGACCACGTCGAACAGGTTGTCCGGCGGGCCGCCGGGCAGGCTGCCGGTGCCGATCGCGGTCAGCCACAGCAAGCCGATCAGGCCGACGGTGAACGGGGCGCGCCGCAGTGCCACCAGCACCCGGTCCGGCCCCAGTATCCGATCGATACCGTGCCGCCAGCTGGCGAGCGTGGTCATGAGGCTCCAGGCGGGAAAGTCGTCAGAAGTAGGTGCCGCACCAGGGGGCGCGGTCGAGCCGGAACAGTCGGTCGGCGGCCGGCAGCGCCGCCGCGTCGAGCACGTCGACCAGGCCGGCGTCGGCGAACTGGCTCAGCGGCCGGTCGCCGAGATAGGCCGCGCCGAGGTCGGCGACGCCCAGCCGGAGCTGGGCGTCCCGGTCGGTGCGCTCGGCGCCGTCCGGGCCGACCAGGTAGCGGCCCCGGTTGGCCGGCAGCAGGTCGTCCACGACCTCGATCACCACCGGCTCGGCCTCGCCGTAGGTACGCGCGGCCAGCGCCGCCGGCACGTCCACCAGCCGCAGCCAGGTCTCGTCCTCGATCTCGGTGGTTCTGACCGCCCGGGGGTCGGCCAGCAGCAGTTCGAACTCCTCGTCCAGCGGCCGGCTCACGAACTCGACGCGCCGGACCAGGTCGATGCCGAGCAGGAACTTCAGCAGCGTCGCGGTCGCCGTCGGGGTGGCGGCGAACAGGGCGCCGACCTCCATCGAGTACGAGTAGTGCTCGCCGCCCTTGTCCTCCTCGACCTTGAAGCAGGCGACGCCGTCCTCGTGCACGGCGAGGCGGAGGTAGCCCTCCCGCTTCAGCACCAGCTGCCAGAACCCGGCCGACATCACGATGCCGCCCGGCCGGACCGTGCCCCACCGCTCCAGCAGCTCGGGCAGCAGCCGCCGGACCTCGTCCTGGTCCCGCACCAGCCGGACATCGCCGGCCACCGGCGCGCGATCGTGCAGGCGCGCTCGGCCGGTGTCGATCTGCACCGTGCGGGTCCGGGTGGCCACGCCGTAGCCGAACCGCCGGTAGATCGCGCCCTCGGTGGCGCGCAGCGTGGCGATCGGCGCGGACGTGCCGTCCAGGTGCGTCCGCATCACCTCGCTGAGCACGCCGCGGCGGGTGCGGTCCGCCCGCACGCCGACCCGGCTCACCGCGTCCATCGGCACGACCTTGCCGCCCGGCAGCGCGAGCACGCTGCTGTTGGCGGTGAGCGTGCCGATCATCCCGGAGTCGTCGAACGCGCTGAGCACCGTCGCCCGGTCCATCGAGCCGTACGCGGCCGGCCAGTCCTCGTCGGTGGCCGGCGGGGTGTGCAGGCAGGACCGGAACAGAGCGTGCGCGGCCCGCAGCTCCTCCTCGCCGCTGAGCGTGCGGACATCGTGCGGCGGCATCGTCATGACCCGACTCTACTTACGGCAGGTAACCGAATCACCGGGGATTACTGGGGCTGCCCGACCTCGTAGTGGCCGTCGTCGCTCTTCACCGTGATCTGCACGTTCTTCTGCGCGCCGTCCACGGTCACCTGGCAGGTGAAGGTGGTGCCGGCCTTCACGGGCTCGTTGTCCGGGCACTTCACGTCGCTGGCCTTGAGCTTGTAGTTGTCGGTCAGCACGCCGGTGACGCCCTGCTCCACCTTGGCGGTGTCGAAGACCTTCTTGGTGAACACGCCGGCCACCAGCAGCACGACGACCACGATCACGATCAGCACGGCGACCACGACGATGCCGATGACCAGGCCCTTGCGGTTGCCCTTGGGCGCGGGCGCGCCGGGGAAGCCGCCGCCGAACTGGCCGGGCTGCTGCCCCCACTGCGGCTGCTGGCCGGGCACCGGCTGCTGGCCCCACTGCGCGGTCTGCTGCGCCGGCTGGCCGTAGGGGTTGAAACCGGGCTGCTGCGGTTGCTGCTGGGGGTAGGCGGGCTGGCCGCCGTACGGGCTGGGCTGCTGGTACTGCCCCGGCTGGGGCTGCTGCGGCTGCTGGGGCTGGCCGTACGGGTTGGGCTGGCCCCACTGCTGCGGAGGCTGCTGGGGCTGGGCCGGAAAGCCACCGGACGGTGTGCCGGGGTACCCACCCTGGGGCTGCTGGCCCCACTGTTGCGGGTCGTTGCCCCCGGACGGTCCGTACGGGCTGGTCATTGTTGCCTCCGTGCTCTGCTGAACTCCGACATCCGGCCGCTTGGCCGCGATCAAACCACAGCCCGCCCCCACCGCGTGGCCGCCCTGGACAAACGCGTGTCGCCCCCGCACGCTGCCACCATCGGAGCGGGCCCGAATCCGCCGTTCAGAGGGTGCCCATCGCCACTACCCCGCGGCGCAGGGCCTTGACCGCCTCGGCGGCCGTCGCGCCGACCGGCTCGCCCTTGCCGACCACGTCCCGCAGCTGGTCGAGCAGGTCGATCACCTGCCGGCACCAGCGCACGAAGTCGCCCGCCGACACCTCCTGTCCGTTGGTCTCGGCCGCCGTGAGGACCTTCTCCAGCGCCTCGCCACGGGCCCAGCGGTACACCGGCCAGGCGAAGCCGGTGTCCGGCTGCCGCGTGCGGTCCAGCTTGTGGCGGCGTTCGTCGTCCTCGATCGACGCCCACAGCCGCATGGTCTCCTGCATCGCCGCCGCCACCTCCGGCGTGGGCAGCCGCGGGTCCATCGGGCCGTCCCGGCGGGCCTCGAACACCAGCGACGACACGACCGCCGCCAGCTCCGGGACCGTCAGGCTCTCCCAGACGCCGTGCCGCAGGCACTCCGCCGCCAGCAGGTCCGACTCGCTGTACAGGCGGGCCAGCCGACGGCCGTCCGACGTGACGCCGTCGCCGTTGGCCTCCAGGTAGCCGCGCTCCCGGAGCAGGCCGCGGATGCGGTCGAACGCCCGGGCCAGGGAGTGCGTGGTGGACGCGACCTGGCGTTCGAGGCGCTCGGTCTCGGCCAGCAGCCGGTGGTAGCGCTCGGCCCAGCGGGCGTGCGCCTCCCGGTCGCTGCACCCGTGGCACGGGTGGGCACGCATGGCCCGGCGCAGCGCCGCCAGCTCGACGTCGTCATGCGCGTCGGCCCGACCGCGGCGGCCCTGCCGGTGCGGCGGGGTGATCCCCGTCTCACGGAGGCTGGCGGCCAGGTCCCGGCGGATGCGCGGAGACCGCCAGTCGACGTTCTTCGGCAGCCGCATCCGACCCAGTGCCTCCACCGGGGCCGGGAAGTCGGCCACCGACAGCGTGCCGGCCCAGCGGTCCTCGGTCAGCACGAACGGTCGGGGCTCGCCCAGCGGGTCCAGGCCCGGGTCGATCACCACGGCGATGCCCGACCGGCGACCCGACGGCACCGCGATGACGTCGCCCTTGCGCAGCCGCTCCAGCGACTCGGCCGCCGCCGCGCGGCGGGTGGCGCTGTTCTGCCGGGACAGCGCCTTCTCCCGGTCGGTGAGCTTGCGGCGCAGCTCGGCGTACTCGCTGAAGTCGCCGAGATGGCAGGTCATGGACTTGGCGTAGCCGGCGAGCGCCTCCTTGCCGCGCTCGATCCGGCGGGCCAGGCCCACCACCGAGCGGTCGGCCTGGAACTGGGCGAAGGACTGCTCCAGCATCTCCCGGGCCGCCTGCGCGCCGACCTGGTGCACCAGGTTGACGGCCATGTTGTAGCCGGGCCGGAAGCTGGAGCGCAGTGGATAGGTGCGGGTGGAGGCCAGGCCGCCGACCTGCTTGGGGTCGATGCCCGGCTGCCACACCACGACGGCGTGGCCCTCCACGTCGATGCCGCGCCGGCCGGCCCGCCCCGTGAGCTGCGTGTACTCCCCCGGCGTGAGGTCGACGTGCGCCTCGCCGTTGTACTTGACCAGCTTCTCCAGCACGACCGTGCGCGCCGGCATGTTGATGCCCAGCGCCAGCGTCTCCGTGGCGAAGACGACCTTGACCAGGCCGCGGACGAACAGCTCCTCGACGGTCTCCTTGAACGCCGGCAGCAGGCCGGCGTGGTGGCTGGCGATGCCCCGCTCCAGGGCCTCCCGCCACTCCCAGTAGCCGAGGACCATCAGGTCGCCCTCGGGCAGGTCCTTCGTGCGCTCGTCGATGATGCCGCGGATGACCTCGACGTCCTCCGGGGACGTCAGCCGCATGCCGGCCCGGACGCACTGCGTGACGGCCGCCTCACAGCCGGCGCGGCTGAACACGAAGTCGATCGCCGGCAGCAGGCCGGCCTGTTCCAGGCGGCCGACCACGTCCACCCGTGACGGCGGGCGGAACCGCGGACCACCGCCCCTGGCCCGGGCGGCTCGGGGGCCGCGGCCGTGGCTGAACGGCACGTGGTGACGGCCCAGCTCCTCGGCCCGGCGCAGCAGCGTCGGGTTGATCCGGGCCTCGTTGCCGCCGTCGTCGGCGAACAGGTCGATGACCCGGCCGCCCAGCATCATGTGCTGCCACAGCGGCACCGGGCGGTGCTCGTCGACGACGACAGCGGTGTCGCCGCGGACCTCGACCAGCCACTCGCCGAACTCCTCGGCGTTGCTGACCGTCGCGGACAGGCCCACCACCTTCACCGTCTCCGGCAGGTGCAGGATCACCTCCTCCCACACCGCGCCGCGGAACCGGTCCGCCAGGTAGTGGATCTCGTCCATCACCACGAAGGCGAGGTTGTCCAGGGTCGAGGAGCCCGCGTAGAGCATGTTGCGGAGCACCTCGGTGGTCATCACCACCACCGGGGAGTCGCCGTTGATCGAGGAGTCACCCGTCAGCAGGCCCACCTTGTCGGCGCCGTAGCGCGCGGTCAGGTCGGCGAACTTCTGGTTGGACAGCGCCTTGATCGGCGTCGTGTAGAAGCACTTCGCGCCCTGGCCCAGCGCGAGGTGCACGGCGAACTCGCCGACCACGGTCTTGCCCGCCCCGGTCGGGGCGCAGACCAGCACGCCGTGCCCGTCCTCGAGGGCCTCGCAGGCCTCGCGCTGGAACGGGTCGAGTTCGAAGGAGAGCACCGAGACGAAGTCGGTCAGCCGGGGCCGGGCGGCGCGGCGCTTGGACGCCGCGTATGCCTCGGCCGGGGACCGGCCCGGTGATGCGCTGGAAGCCACGACACCAGAGTTTCATACAAGCCCGACAGTTGCGTCCAAGATCTACACGGGCGTGGTCCCAAACTGTCAGGGGTTGTTGTCAAGATGTCCCCGTGCGGGTTGCCGTGGTGCCCATCGACGCAGGTGGGGCGTTGACGCAGGAGCTGACCGAGGACGGTGAGCCGGTCGGCGCCGCGCGCGCCTGGGACGACCTCGTGGCGGCGGTCGCGGAGGTGGAGCAGGAGTCGGCGCCCCGCTGGGTGTGGGCGCACACGATGGACATCTATCCCCGCCTGCTGGCCGCCGGGGTGCGGGTGGAGCGCTGCCACGACGTGGAACTGACCGAGACGCTCCTCCTGGGATATATCGGTCGGTGGGGCGAGCCGCGGAGCGTGCCGGCGGCGTGGGCGCGGCTGACCGGCGGGCCGGTGCCGGCGGACAAACCGCCCCGGTCCCGGGACACCCAGCCGACCCTGTTCGACGCGGAGCAGCCGGCGGACCCGCTGGGCGGGGCGGATCCGCTGGACGTGCTGGTCGCCGTGCACGCATCGCAGCTGCGGCGGATCGATGAGACGGCGCTGCCGGGGCGGTTCCGGCTGCTCGTGGCGGCGGAGTCGGCGGGCGCGTTGGCGGCGGCGGAGATGGGGCACGTGGGACTGCCGTGGCGGGCGGACGTGCACTCGGCGCTGCTCACGGAGATCTTGGGGGCGCGTCAGGCGTACGGGGTGCCGCCACGGAAGCTGGGCGAGCTGTCCGAGCGGATCGCGGCGGCGCTCGGCGACCACCGGCTGCACCCGGACTCGCCGGCCGAGGTGCTCAAGGCGTTCGCGCGGGTCGGCATCCGGCTGTCGTCCACCCGGTCGTGGGTGCTGAAGGAAGTGGATCACCCGGCGGTGCCGCTGCTGCTGGAGTACAAGGAGCTGTACCGGATCTACACCGCGCACGGCTGGGCCTGGCTGTCGGCGTGGGTGCACGACGGCCGGTTCCGGCCCGAGTACGTGCCCGGCGGCGTCGTGTCCGGGCGATGGGCCACCCGCGGCGGCGGGGCGCTGCAGATCCACAAGCGGGTCCGGCGGGCGGCGATCGCCGATCCCGGGTGGGTCCTCGTGGTCGCGGACGCCGGACAGTTGGAGCCGCGGGTGCTGGCGGCGCTGGCCGGTGACGACAAACTGGCGCGGGCGGGCAGTTCCGGCGACCTGTACCGGGCGCTCGCCGACGAGGCGTTCGGCGGGGACCGGCCGCGAGCCAAGATCGGCATGCTGGCCGCGCTGTACGGGCAGACCAGCGGCGAGGCCGGGGCGCTGGTCGCCGCGTTGCGGCGGAAGTTCCCTCGGGCCGTCGACTACGTGGAGAAGGCCGCGCAGGTCGGCGAGTCCGGCGGGTTGGTGCGGTCGTGGCTGGGGCGCACCTGTCCCCCGGCGACGTCGGGGTGGACCGGGGGCTCGTTGGACCCCGAGCCCGTCGAGGAGGTCGCCGACTCCGGCGCCCGGAATCGGGCACGGGGGCGGTTCACCCGGAACTTCGTGGTGCAGGCCAGCGCCGCCGACTGGGCGTTGGCGCTGCTGGCGACGTTGCGGACCGCGCTGACCGGTGTCGGCGTCGAGGGGGCGCGGCCGGAGTTGGTGTTCTTCCAGCACGACGAGGTGATCGTGCACTGCCGGGCCGAGGACGCCGCCGAGGTGACGACCGTGCTCGAACAGGCGGCCGCGACGGCCGGCCGCGTCGTCTTCGGCGACACGCCGGCCCGGTTTCCGCTGGATATCGCCGCCGTCGAGTGCTACGCCGACGCCAAATAGGAGAATGCGTTCGTGACAGCAACACCGATCCGGCTGGGTGTCATCGGTCTCGGCGTGATGGGCCGCCGCACCTTCGACCAGGCCCTCCAGCATCCCGACTTCGTCGTCACGCGGGCGGCCGACGCCAATCCCGCGGTCGTAGCGGCATTGCGGGCCGAGCATCCCGACGTCGCCTTCGTCGCACCGACCGAGGTCGTGGACGGCGTGGACGCGATCTACGTGGCGACTCCGCCTTCCCTGCACGCCCAGTACGCGCTGCAGGCGCTTCGCGCCGGCGTCGCCGTGTTCTGCGAGAAGCCGCTGGCCGTGGACCTCGCCGAGGGGCGGGAGATGGTCGCCGCGGGCGGGGTGACCGCCGTGAACTTCCCGCTGTCCAACACGAACGCGACCCTGTACCTGGAGAAGGCGATCCCGGACGCCGGTCGGCTGCTCGGCGTGGACGTGCGGATGACGTTTCCGCAGTGGCCGCGGCCGTTCCAGGCGCCGGCGGCGTGGGTCGGCGAGCGGGCCGAGGGCGGCTTCATCCGGGAGGTGTTCTCCCACTTCGCCTATCTGACGGACCGCCTGGTCGGCCCGGTGCGAACCGTTCAGGCCACTGTGGACTATCCGGCCGAGGGAAGCGAGGTCGCCGCACGGGGTCTGCTGCGCGCCGGCGACGTGTCCGTGCAGGTGTCGGGATACGCTGGCGTCGCCGCCGCGGAGAGCTACGAGTGGATCCTGTGGGGCACCAAGCGTTCCTACCGGCTGCGAAACTGGGTCCACCTGTCCACTTCCGACGGTGGGCCGTGGACGCCGGTCGAGCTCAGCGGTGACGGCACCGGCGCCGAGTCGACCCGGCTCTCCCTGTTCGCGCAGGCGATTCGGGGAACCCGTCCGGCGGACCTCGCCGACTTCGCCGACGCCTTGCGGGTGCAGGAGGCGGTCGAGGCCTTCTACGCGTGAGTCACCAGCGTCCGCGGTGCACGATCTGGTCGAGCGCCTCGTGGAAGGGTGTTCAGGCCGGCAACCGATCCTGAACACCCTTCCGCCACGACTAGATTGCGCTCAGAACGCCCGCGCCCCAGCCGTCACCGTCCCGGTGCACGGCCCGCGCCTTCAGGATCACGTTCAGCAGCACCGGCGACACCCACTTCCCGCCGAACTCCTGCCTGGTCAGCGCCGCGACACCGGCGGAGCTCGGAGTGGCCGCCGACGTGCCGTAGAAGCGGCAGTCACCTGCCTTCACCGCAGGGCAGGTCCCCGAGCCGAACGGACCGACACCGCTGACCTGAACACCGTCGCTCGCCGTGTAGCTCGGCGCCGGGGCCGTCCGCGCGTGCCCGCCGGGGACACCCTTGCACGGGCCGATTCCCTTGCCCGGGCAGTGGGTCGTGGTGATCAACTGCACGGGGCCGGCCGCGCTGTAGGCCTCCAGCGGGCTGGTCGTCGGGTCGACGGAGACGCTCGCGTTGGTGGCCGCCGCGCTCGTGGCGTAGCCCAGGTAGTTGGAGTCCGGGTTCAGCGAGCCCGCGCGGTCCGGCGGGTCGATGGTCTGCACGCCGGACGACAGGGCGCGCCAGCGCAGGTCGAGGGTGGGCACGGCCCGGGCCGACGAGGTGCCGGCCACGTCCACCACGAGCCGCGCCGCCTGGGCCACGCCGGTGGTGTTGGTGTACGTGAACTGCTCCAGCGTGTCGCCGACGCCGTTGGCCTGCTTGGCGTTGCTCCACGCCAGGCAGTTGCCGGCCGCGTCCACCAGGTAGAGGTTGAGGTCGGTGAAACCGCCCTGGCCCGTGGTCGGGTAGACCGCGCGCGGCTCGCTCCACTGCAGCGTCGGCATCACCGAGGCGCCGGGCAGCAGGTTGAGGTTGTACGTGTTGTCCGTGCCGCGCAGGTCCACCGTGTTGTGGATCGGCGACGGGCAGTTGGTCTGCGGACTGGCCTGGTCGTCGGGGGTGCGTCCGGTGCCCTTCGCGGGGACGCGCGGGGCGTGCCGGTTGCCGAGGTTGCCGGCCGACGAGGAGACCCAGATGCCGTGCTTGGCCAGGGACTCCGCGGTGGTCGCGCCCAGGCCCTGCTGGAAGGCGGGCTCGTCGTCGAAGGCCAGGTCCTCGGTGATGATCGTGGCGCCCGCGGCCGCGAGGTCGTGGAAGCCCTTGACGTAGTCGGCCAGGGTTTCGCCGCTGGTGGCGTACATCAGCTTCGCGTCCGGCGCGATGTCGTGGACGATCTCCATCATCGCCGTGCCCTCGTCGTCGTCGTACGAGGCCTGGCTGAGCACCTTCACGTCGGCGGGCAGCTCACCGCGGGCGATGGCGTCGGCGACGTGGTCGACATCCCCCGACATCACGCCGACCGTCTCGCCCCACCCGGTCAGGCCGCGCTGCTGGGCGACGTCCGCCTTGTGCAGCTTGACGGCCTCCGCCGTGCTCGGTCCGACGTCCGTGACCGGCCGCAGGCTCGGCCGGAGCGTCGCCACCCACGGCAGCGCGGCCACCGCGTCGAGCTTGTCGGCCGGCACGACCGTGCTGACCAGACCGGCGTTCGGCAGGTCAGCCCCCGGAACCGGGGCGAGCTTGGCCGCGTTGGTCTTCACGGTCACGCCGAGCGACCGCAGCTGGTTCTCCTGGTCCGCGGTCACCGGGTCGGCGGCGTACACCTGGACGCCGATGCCGGCCTGGTCGACCTCCACCGTGTTCGCGGACAGCTGTCTGGCCCTGGCCACACCCAGATGGGCGACCTGATCGGCCTGCTGCCGCAGCATCGACGGGACCTTGTACGACGTGTCCTCGGCCGCCGTCGCCGGTGCCCCCGTCACCGTGAGCAAGGGTGCCACCAGCACGACGCCGGCCACGAGCGCGCGTAACCGCCCTGTCATATTCCCTCCTCAGAGTCACCCGTTGGGGGCACTCTATGAGCGGGTATGACCACCGGGAACCGGCCATTCGTCGGGTTGATCCCTTTCCCGACGGGGCTTCGCTACACGGACCGCCAAAGCCGTGGCCGATGGTTACATCGATCCCCGTTGCTTCACCGACCTCAGTGCGACCCCTGCAGCTCGCTGCAGATGAGGCGGTGGATCTCCGCCGGCGGCGGGAACTCCTGCGCCAGCGCGTCGCCCAGCGCGCTGGCAGAGGCGCCGGGCTCGGGCCGCACCTTCACCACCGCCGGCATCGCCTCCGGCCGCGCCGTCCTGAGCACGTCCGGCTGGTCCTTGAACAGCTGCAGGAACTCTTCGTACGACTGCTGCTTGGTCTGCGTGTCCGACTCGGCGTCGGGGTGGCTGGCCCGAACCTTGGCCTGCGCCTGGGATAACTCGTCGTCGGTGTGGAGGTAGATGTCCACCTCGTCCGGCTTCAGGCACCGCTGCGTGCCGGTCGCCCGGGTCGACGTCGTCACCGAGGACCAGACCATCAGCCCGATCCCCACGACCGCCGCCACGCCGAGGGCAACGGCCATCACCACGTACTTCGTGCGCACGAAAGGCCACTCTGTCACGGCCGGGGCGGCCGCGTCCCGGGATTCAGGAGCCGGCCGCCTCGGCCGAGATCGCGTCGAGCAGCTCGGCCATCCGGTCCAGCGTCTCCTTCTGCTCGGCCAGGTCGTACTCGCCCGCCAGCTCCCGCGGATCGTGGTGGCCGACGAAAGCCAACCCCGGCCCGTCCTCCCAGACCAGCATCCGCAGCGGCAGGTCGAGGCCGACGCGCGGATCGGCGGCCATCAGCGGCGTGCCCGCGTGCGGGTTGCCGAAGACCACCACGTTGATCGGCGGCAGTTCGAGCTCGGCCTGCCGCGCGTGCTCGGCGTGGTCGATGTGGGCGAAGATCGTCAGCTTGCGGTGCTCGATCGCGGCGATCAGCCGGGCGACGGTGGATCTCTGGCCGAGAGTGCTCTTCCGGATCATCACGGGCCCAGTCTCCACCCCGGGCCGGGGTCTGTCGCGACGGGTGAAACCGGTCATGATCGGCAATACTCGCCGGCGTGGTGATCGTGACCGGGGTGGCGGCGCTGGCGTGGCTGTATCTGCTGTTGGCGCACGGGGGCTTCTGGCGGACGGCATGGCGCCTGCCGGCGGGCGGGGCGCCGGAGAGGTGGCCGGCGGTGGTGGCGGTGGTGCCGGCCCGGGACGAGGCCGACATCCTGCCGGAGACGCTGCCGACGCTGCTGGGGCAGGACTATCCGGGGCCGTTCCGAGTGGTGTTGGTGGACGACGCGAGCACGGACGGGACGGCGGAGGCAGCGCTGGCGGTGGGCACGGGGCGGCTGGACATCGTGCGCAGTGAGGGACCGCCGCCGGGGTGGGCGGGCAAGGTGGCGGCGATGGCGACGGGGGTTGGCGCCGCCAGCGACGGGGAGTACCTGCTGTTCACGGACGCCGACATCGCGCATCCGCCGGACGGGGTGCGGAAGCTGGTGGCGGCGGCTTTGGCCGACGACCGGGCGCTGGTGTCGCAGATGGCGTTGCTGCGTACGGAAACCGTGTGGGAGCGGCTGATCGTGCCGGCGTTCGTCTACTTCTTCAGTCTGCTGTACCCGTTCGGCAAGGTGAACGACCCGAGGTCCCGCGTGGGGGCGGCGGCGGGCGGCTGCATGTTGGTGCGGCAGGAGGCGCTGGCGGCGGCCGGCGGGCTGGCGGCGATCAAGGACGCCCTGATCGACGACGTGGCGTTCGGGCGGTTGATCAAGCGGGGCGGCCACCGGACCTGGCTGGGGCTGACGACGTCGATCACGAGCCGGCGGCCGTACCCGAGGCTGGCCGACCTGTGGACCATGGTGGCCCGCTCGGCGTACACACAGCTGCGGAAGTCACCGCTGCTGCTGACCGGGTGCGTGCTCGGGCTGCTGCTGATCTTCGTGGCGCCGCCGCTGGCGGTGGTGGTCGGCCCGACGGACGTACGGCTGCTGGGACTACTCGGTTGGGTGGTCATGGCGGGCACGTATTTGCCTATGTTGAGGTTCTACCGGTTGCCGGTGTGGCTGGCGCCGGCGCTGCCGGTCGTCGCGGTGCTGTACACGGCGATGACGGTCGACTCGGCACGCCGGCACTGGCTGGGCAGGGGCGGCGCGTGGAAGGGACGTACCGCGAAAACCTGCCAGTAGTTGTCAGGTACCTAGGTGAGGATGAGCGCATGGCAACACTGATGACTCCCCCGACCGGCAATGACGAGCGTGCGGCTCTCCTGCTGTTCCTGACCACGCAGCGCAACGCGCTGATCGCCAGCGTGCACGGGCTGACCGACGCGGACGCCGGCAAGACGACCACCGCCAGCGAACTGTCGGTGCTCGCGCTGCTGCGGCACGCCATCCGGACCGAGCGCCGCTGGATCCTCGCCGGCCTCGACGGCCAGGACCTGCCCGGCGAGTGGCCGCCGTCGGACTGGTCGAAGGAGTTCGTGCTCGGCCCCGAGGACACCGTCGCCGGCCACATCGCCACCTACCGCGAGACGGCCGCGCGCACCGAGGAGATCGTCAACGCGCTGCCGTCGCTGGACGTCATGTGCCGCAACAAGCTCGCCCCGCAGTGGAACGCCCGCTGGGTGCTGCTGCACCTGATCGAGGAGATCGCCCGGCACGCCGGCCACGCCGACATCATCCGCGAGTCCCTGGACGGCGCGAAGGCCCCGGACCTGGTCGACGCGGTCAACGCCGCCGGGGCAGAATAGGCGGATGGCGTACGACCTCGGGGATCACCTGGTCGTCGGGGTCGCCTCCAGCGCGCTGTTCGACCTCGCCGACTCCGACCGGGTGTTCCGGGAGGACGGCGAGGAGGCGTACCGGCGTTTCCAGGAGGAGCACCGCGACGAGCCGCTGAAGACCGGGGTCGCGTACCCGTTCGTGCGCAGGCTGTTGTCGCTCAATGACATCAGCCCGGTGGACGTCATCGTGCTGTCGCAGAACGACCCCGACACCGGGCTTCGCGTGATGAGGTCGATCGCGCATCACCAACTGCCGATCTCGCGGGCGATCTTCACCCAGGGGCGTGCGCCGTACCGGTTCATGCCGGCGCTGAACATGTGCCTTTTCCTGTCCGCCAACGAGAAGGACGTGCGGCAGGCCGTCGACATGGGCCTGCCGGCCGGCCGAGTCCTGGACTCCACCTTCGTCGACGACGAGGACGACGAGCTGCGGATCGCCTTCGACTTCGACGGCGTGCTGGCGAGCGACGAGTCGGAGCGGGTGATGCAGGCGGAGGGGCTGGACGGCTTCCAGAGCCACGAGGCCGCCAACGCCGTCACGCCGCTGGAACCGGGACCGCTGCAGAACTTCCTCGCGGCGGTGTACCGGATCCAGCGGCGCGAGGAGCAGCACCGGCTGGCCAACCCGTCCTACCGCAACCGGGTTCGGGTCTCCATCGTCACGGCCCGCGGCGCGCCCGCGCACGAGCGGGCCGTGCTGAGCCTCAAGCGCTGGGGCGTGATGGTCAATGACGCGTTTTTCCTTGGCGGCGTGGGGAAAGCGGCGATCCTGGACGTGTTGAAGCCGCACATCTTCTTCGACGACCAGCCGCTGAACCTCACCTCGCGGGAGGTGCCGGGCGTGCACGTGCCGTTCGGGGTGATCAACGAATCAGCCGACTGAGCACGTGCGGCAGCGGCTGGTCCGCGTCGAGCGGCCGGGCGTCGACCACGGCCTTGTTGTCGAAGACCGCCATGGCGTGGTCGGCCGGCAGAGCGTTGAACCAGCGGCGCAGCAGGTACGACCGGCCGGCCTCGGTCGGTGTGCCGGTGAGGCGCAGCCTGGCCATGCCGCCGTCGGGAAAGACGTCCAACCGCACGTGCTTCACGGGGCGGTCGCCGTCGAGTACGAAGCGGTGGCGGGTGTCGGGCTGAAGCCGGGTCTTGGGCAGCAGCTCGAACCACGAGCCGGGGTCGTCGACGCGGTCGCCGCAGCCGCTGAGCGAAGCCCAGCCGGGGGCGTTGCCCTTGAAGTGGCTGGTGTCGAGCTCGGCCAGGGTGACAACGCCCTCGGCGGCCAGCCGGAGCAGCACCCAGTCGTTGCCGTCGTCCCGGCGGCGGGCGGTCTCCCAGCCGTCGCCCATCACGGCGGCCAGGCCGGGGGAGATCAGGTTGGTGGGCTTGGAGTAGAAGACGTTGCTGGCGTCGAGGATCTCGCCGCCGTTCTCCAGCGCGGCCAGGTCGACGGTGCCCACCAGCAGGCGCGGGTCGGCGACCGGATCACCGTGCACGCGGAGCCGGGCGACGCCGCCGTCGGGGTAGATGGTGAGCCGGACATGGGTCCACCGCCGGTCGGAGTCGACGTCGAAGACGTTCTCGGCGTCGCCGGCCAGCTTGGCCCGGGAGACGATGGGGTGCCACTGCACCAGGGCCAGCTCGGCCGGACTCGGATAGCCCTCGAGGGCGCAGGCCTCGACGGACGCCTCGGGCGGGTAGTTGCCTGTGAAGAACGCGGTGTCGACGATGACGCCCCGCACGACGCCGGGCACGCCGAGGCGGACGATGGCCTGGTCGACGCCCGGTTCCCGGCGCCGCCGGGTCTCCCAGCCGTCGTAGACCTGGCCCTTGTGCCCGAACGTGTGGGTCTGGAACACGGGCGGTTCCGGCTTGATCAGGTTCTCCCGTTCCGCGAAGAACTCGTCGTTCGCCCACGGCACGCCGCCGCCCAACCGGCGGGAGGCGAGGTCGGGAAGCGCGGTCCAAGCCGGTGTCATGAATCTCCTCTGGTCAACAGCTGTCCGAACGGGTCGGTCCCGGTGACCTCGCGGCCGCGCAGCCAGGTGGTGCGCACGACGCCGATCAGGTCCCGACCGTGATAGGGGGTGACGGGATTGCGGTGGGCGAGCTTGTGCACGTCGACGGTGAACGGCTCGTCGGGCGCGAACACGCTCAGGTCGGCATCGGCGCCGACGGCAAGGCGCCCCTTGCGGGCGAATCCAGCCAGCAAGGCGGGATTCGTGGCCATCCACGAGACGACGTGGGACAGGTCGTGGCCGCGCCGACGGGCCTCGGTCCAGACGGCCGGCAGCCCGAGCTGGAGGCTGGCGACGCCGCCCCACGCGTGCCCGAAGTCGCCGGTGTCCAGGAGTTTCAGGTCCTCGGTGCACGGCGAGTGGTCGCTGACCACGCAGTCGATCACGCCGTCGGCCAGCCCCTGCCAGAGCGCGTCCCGGTTGGCCTCCTCACGGATCGGCGGGCAGCACTTGAACTGGGTCGCGCCGTCGGGGATGGCCTCGGCGTGGAACGACAGATAGTGCGGGCACGTCTCGGCGGTGACGGGCAGCCCCTCGGCCTTGGCGTCGGCGATCAGCGGCAGCGCGTCGGCCGAGGACAGGTGCAGGATGTGCACGCGGGCCCCGGTCCGGCGGGCCAACGTGATCACGGCCTTGATCGCCTCGTTCTCGGCCCGCCGGGGCCGGGAGGCGAGGAAGTCGCGGTAGCGGCGGCCGCACGAGGGCGGCGCGGCGTCGATGACCTCGGCGTCCTCGGCGTGCACGATCATCAGCCCGTCGAACTCCCGCAGCACCCGCAGCGCGTCGGCCAGCTCGAAGTGGGTCAGCGGCGGGAACTCCGGCACGCCGGAGTCCAGCAGGAAGCACTTGAAGCCGAACACGCCGGCCTCGTGCAGCCGAGGCAGCGAAGCCAGGTTGCCCGGCACGGCCCCGCCCCAGAACCCGACGTCGATGTGCACCCGGCCGTCCGCCGCCTTGCGCTTGACCTGCAACGCGTCCGGGTCGACGGTCGGCGGCAGGCTGTTCAGCGGCATGTCGACGATCGTCGTGACGCCGCCGGCCGCGGCCGCACGGGTCGCGGTGTCGAAGCCCTCCCATTCGCTGCGGCCGGGATCGTTGACATGCACATGCGTGTCGACCAAGCCCGGCAGTAGCACCTCGTCGTCGCCGAGCTGCACGGTTCTCGCCGCCGGTATCGACGTCCCCAGCGGCTCCACCGCGGCGATCCGCCCGTCCCGCACGCCGACCGCGACCGGAACGATGCCCGCGGGCGTGACCGCGCGAGCCGCCAGCAGTGTCAGATCCATTGTGGACATGGGATCCTCCTCGCCACCGCTCAGCAGCATAGGTGATCTCTCACGATGCGCTCAGCGGTCAGCTCCAGCAAGGGGCCCGGTCGCGCCCGGCAGCGAGCCGGATCGGGTTCGAGGTCGGTCAGCGCGTACGCGGCGCTGATCCCGGTGCCGACCAGGTCAGCCGCCGTCAGCGAGCACACCCCGGCGACCGCGACCACCGGCACTCCCCTGGCCGCCCGCGCCACGCCGACCGGCGCCTTGCCGCGCAGCGACTGGGCGTCCAGCGAGCCCTCGCCCGTGATCACGAGCGCCGCGTCATGCACGGCATCGCCGAATCCGAGCAGGTCGAGCAGCACGTCCACGCCCGCACGGCGGACGGCCCCGAGCACCGCCATCGCCGCGTAGCCCACTCCCCCGGCCGCGCCGGATCCGGGCAGCGTGGGATCGCCACCGACCACCGAAGCCCACCGGTCGAGCGCCTCGGCCAGCACCGCGACCTGGTGCGGGCTGGCGCCCTTCTGCGGTCCGTAGACCGGCGCGGCGTCGGACAGCGGGTTGTCGACGTCGGTGGCCAACACGAGCTCCACCTGCGACAACCGGCTGTCGAGACCGCCCAGGTCCAGCCGGGCGACGCGGGCCAGGCCGCCACCACCCGGCGCGACCGGCACTCCGTCGACGTCCAGCACCAGGGCGCCGAGGGCCCGCAGCAGGCCGGCGCCTCCGTCGGTGCAGGCGCTGCCGCCGAGCCCGAGCACGATCCGGGAGCAGCCGAGGTCCATCGCCACCCTGATCAGCTCGCCGACGCCGTAGCTGGTGGCGGTCATCGGCGAGCTGCCCCAGCCGAGGCCCGCCGCCTGCGCGAGTTCGACGACGGCGGTGTTCGATCGCGTCGCCAGCATCGCGCGGACCGGCGTGCCGAGCGGCCCGGTCACGGTGGTGACCAGCCGGTCGAAGCCGGCGGCGCAGGCCGCGTCCACGGTGCCCTCGCCGCCGTCGGCCACCGGCACCACCCGCACCTCCAGCGCCGGGTCGGCCCGCCGCAGGCCGGCCGCCAGGTGGTCGGCGACCTGGCCCGCGGCGAGCGTGCCCTTGAACTTGTCCGGGGCCAGCAGGACCTTCATCGCCTCAGCTGACCGGCTCGAACTCGACGACGGTGTTCAGCGCGCTGCCCATGGACGCGTTGGCGGCCCGGTCGATCATGATCTCCACCAGCACCGGCCGGCTGGTCCGGTCGGCCTCCTTGCGGGCCCAGGCCAGCGCGTCGGTGATCTCCGACGGCTCGGTGACGCGGCGGCCGGTGCAGCCGTAGGCCTGCATGATCTTGACGTTGTCCGTGCCGTACTCGTCGTAGTGGATGTCGACCTGGTAGTTCATGTTGTAACCGGTCTCGGCCTGCCGGATCAGGCCCAGGTACTCGTTGTTCAGCATGATCAGCACGAACGGCACGTCGTACTGGGCGGCCACCGCCAGCTCCTCGACCAGGAACTGGAACGAGTAGTCGCCGACGACCGCGACCACCTCGGCGTCCGGCTTGGCCGTGCGCACGCCGATCGCGGCCGGGATCTCCCAGCCGAGCGGGCCGGCCTGGCCGCAGACCTGGTAGTGCCGGGGCAGGTGCGCGCGCTGGAACTGGCCGGACCAGATCTGGTACAGCCCGATCGCGGTGACGAAGTAGGTCTCCGGACCGTAGAACTCGTTGATCTCCCGGAACACCCGGGGCGCCTTGATCGGCACGGTGTCGAAGTCGTCGCGGCGCGGCAGCTCGGTGCGCAACTCCGCGATTCGTGCCACCCACCGCGGCCAGGACCGCCTTGCTTCCCGTCGACGGGCGGCGGCCAGCAGCGCCTCCAGGAACAGCTTCGTGTCCGAGACGACGCCGAGATCCGGCCCGAAGACGCGGCCGATCTGCAGCGGGTCGACGTCCACGTGCACGAACTTCCGGTCCCCTCGGTAGACCGACAGATCACCGGTGTGCCGGTCGCCGAAGCGCGCGCCCAGCGCCAGGACGAAGTCGGACTCCAGGAACAGCGCGTTGGCCCAGCGCTGGCTGGTCTGGATGCCGGCCATGCCGGCGAACAGCTCGTGGTCCTCGGGCAGGCATCCCTTGCCCATCAACGTGATCTGCACCGGGACGCCCAGCAACTCGGCGACCTCGCGCAGCACGCCGGACGCCTCGCCGCCGATCACGCCGCCGCCGGCCAGTAGCAGCGGGCGCTCGGCCGCGAGCAGCATGTCCAGCGCCCGTTCGACGCGGGGCAGGTGCGGGGCGACGGACTCGACCGGCAGCGGGGCGTCGATCGCGCCGTCCCACTCGATCTCCTGCTTCTGCACGTCCAGCGGCAGGTCGATGAGGACCGGGCCGGGCCGGCCGGAGCGGGCGACGCGGAACGCCTCACGGAAGATCCACGGCGCCTGCGCGGCCTCCTTGACCTGCACCGCCCACTTGGTGACCGGCTTGGCGATCTCGACGATGTCGACGGCCTGGAACGCCTCCTGGTGCAGCTTGGTGGAGACGGCCTGGCCGGTGATGCACAGGATCGGCACGGAGTCGGCCTGCGCGGTGTAGAGGCCGGTGATCATGTTGGTGCCGGCCGGGCCGGAGGTGCCGACGGCGACGCCGACGTTGCCGGTGGTGCGGGCCCAGCCGTCGGCCATGTGCGTGGCGCCCTCCTCGTGCCGCACGATCAGGTGGTTCAGCGAGCTCTGCTCCAGGGCCGCGTAGAACGGCAGGATCGCGGCGCCGGGGCAGCCGTAGACGACGTCGACGCCCTCGGACGCGAGGACCTCGACGACCGCCTGCATGACGGGGATCTTCGGCATCGGCTAGGCCCTTCCTGAGATGGTCTCGACGACCTTGAGCAGCGCGGAGTGGTCCAGCGAGCCGTGGCCCATGGCGCGGGCGGCGGCCACCAGCTGGGCGACCAGGCCGGCCATCGGCAGCGAGACTCCCGCCTGTCGGGCGGCGGCCTGCACGATGCCCATGTCCTTGTGGTGCAGGTCGATCCGGAAGCCCGGCCGGAAGTCGCGGGCGATCATGGACTCGCGCTTGAGGTCCAGGATCCGGTTGGCGGCCAGGCCGCCGGCGAGCACGTCCAGGCCCGCCCTCGCGTCGACGCCGGCCGCCTCCAGCAGCACGATCGCCTCGCTGACCAGGGCGTAGATGCCGCCGACGACCAGCTGGTTGGCGGCCTTCACGACCTGGCCGGCGCCGTGCGGGCCGACGTGCACGATGGTCTTGCCCAGCGCCTCGAACAGCGGCAGCGCCTCGGCGAAGTCCTCGTCCGCACCACCGACCATGATGGACAGTGCCGCGTTCCTGGCCCCGGCCTCGCCGCCGGACACCGGCGCGTCCAGCACGCGGATTCCCTTGCGTGCGGCCGATTCCGCGACGGCGATGGACGTCTCCGGACGGATCGTGCTCATGTCGATCAGCAGCAGTCCGTCGCCGCCGGCCGCGATGACCTCGGTGGTCACGGCCTCGACGTGCTCGTCCTGCGGCAGCATGGTGATCACGACCTCGGCGCCGGCAATCGCTTCGGTGACGCCTCCCGCGCGCTGCCCGCCGGCCTCGACCAGCTTGGCCATGGCCGGTTCGGACAGGTCGAAGCCGGTCACGGTGTGGCCGGCGGCGGCCAGGTGGCCGGCCATCGGCGAGCCCATGATGCCCAGGCCGATGAAGCCGATCTTGCTCATTGGTCCTCCCGGAATTCCTGGCGGCCGAACTCCGGCAGCCAGCCGAGGCTGTCGGCGGTCGCGCCGGTCGGCCGGTACTCGGCGCCGACGTGGCCGCGATAGCCGTTGGCGGCCAGGGTGGTCAGGTGTCGCAGCAGGTCCAGCTGCCCGCTGCCGGGCTCGCCGCGGCCGGGGGCGTCGGCGAACTGGACGTGGCCGATGCGCTCGACCAGCTTGGTGGTCACGATGTCGAGGTCGTCGCCGTTGACCGCGAGGTGGTAGAGGTCGCAGAGCAGGGTCACGTTGTCCAGCGACACCCGGTCGGCGACGGCCAGCGCGTCCGCCGCGGTCAGCAGCGGGTAGTCCGGCGCGCCGGACAGCGGTTCCAGCACGATCGTGCCGCCGATCGCCTGCACGGCCGTGGCGGCGACGGTCAGGTTGGCGGTCGCCAGCTCGTCCTGTTCGGACGGTGTGAAGCCGGCGACCCGGTTGCCGTACAAGGCGTTGAAGATCCGGCAGCCGGTGCGGCGGGCGATGTCGACGGCGATCTCCACGCTGGCGGTGAACTCCGTCTGCCGGCCGGGCCAGGACACCACGCCGCGGTCGCCCGCGGGCATGTCGCCGGCGAAGAAGTTGAGGCCGACGAGTTTCGTGCCGGCGGCGTCCAGCGCGTCGACGAAGGCGTCGACGTCGGCCGGGGTCGGGTCCGCGGTGTCGAACGGCCACCAGAACTCCACCGCGTCGAAGCCGGCCCGCTTGGCCGCCCGCGGCCGCTCCAGCAGCGGCAGTTCGGTGAACAGGATCGAGAGGTTGGCGTCGAGAAGCACCGGATCACTCCGATTTCCGTATCGCGGAATTAGTTTTCCGATTAGTGAGAGAGTAGAACGCGCCGCTGCGGCCGGTCAACGGTCGGCGCTACGGTTCGGCGGTGGATCTGGAGGCCGAGTTCACCACCGAGCCGTTCCGCGCCGAGGCCGGCGGCGAGCCGCCCGCGCACGCGGCGCAGGCCGCCGAGCAGGCGCGAAAGTCGGGGCTGGACACGACGTTCGGGCCGCTCGGCACGACCGTGCGCGGCTCGTCGGACCAGGTGTTGGACGCGCTGCCGGAGATCTTCCGCGCGGCGCTGGCCGGTGGGGCGACCCGCGTGACGTTACGACTCGGCGTGCCCGGCGGCGAGGACTCCGCGCCGGCCGGAATCGGTTCACTGGAGCGGGTCATCGCCGAAGTGGAGGCCGAACTCGGCGGTTCGCTGAGTTCGCTGTCCCGGGCCGACAAGCAGCGGGCCGTGCGGTTGCTGGAGGAGCGCGGCGCGTTCGAGATGCGCCGGTCCGTGCCCGCGGTGGCCGAGGCGCTCGGCGTCACCCGATTCACCGTCTACAACTACCTGAACAGGTCCGGTTCATGATCGACTTCAACAAATTGTTGACACGAGCGTCGCGCCGCTCCTACCGTCGCTGGACATGAAACTCGACGAGGCGGCGCTGTCGGCGTGCCTGGCCGTGCCGCGGTGGGTGCGGGCGGTGCTCGACGGGCAGCCCTACGACTCCCCCGCGGCGCTGCTCGCGGTGGCCGAGCGGGAGGCGGCAACGCTGACCGCCGAGGAAGTCGAGCTCGCGCTGGCCGACCATCCGCGGATCGGCGACAAGACCGGCAGCGCCGCCTCCCGGGCCGAACAGTCCGGAGTGGACAACGCCGACGAGTTCGTCGCCGCCAACCGCGAGTACGAACAGCGGTTCGGCCGGATCTACCTCGTCTGCGCCGCCGGCCGCGGCGGCGCGGAGCTGCTGGCCGACCTGCGGTCACGGCTGGCCAACGATCCCGACACCGAACTGGCCGTCACCGTCCGAGAACTCGGCAAGATCGCGCTGCTGCGCCTGGCGAAGGTCGTCTCATGATCACAACGCATGTCCTCGACACCACCTCCGGACAGCCCGCTGCGGGCGTGCTGGTGCGGCTGGAGTCCGGCGGCCGGACCATCGGCGACGGCGTCACCGACGACGACGGCCGCTGCCGTTCGCTGGGTCCCGAGCACGTCGAGGCCGGCGTCTACCGGCTGGTCTTCGACACCGACACCTACTTCGCGCGGGTCGGGCGCGAGGCGTTCTTCCCCGAGGTGACCGTGACGTTCCGGATCACCGACACCGGCCGGCACCACCACGTGCCGGTCCTGCTGAGCCCGTTTTCCTTCACCAGCTACCGAGGGAGCTGATCGCGTGGCCGTCCACCTTGGTCCCAACCAGTACGGCAAGGCCGAGAACCGCCTGGTGACGGTGTCCCGCAACGGCTCCGTGCATCAGCTGCGGGACCTGACCGTGAGCACGTCCCTGCGCGGCGAGCTCGCCGCCACCCACCTGACCGGCGACAACTCCGGGGTCGTGCCGACCGACACGCAGAAGAACACCGTCTACGCCTTCGCCAAGGAGGCGCCCGTCGGCGAGATCGAGGAGTTCGCGCTGCGGCTGGGCCGGCACTTCGTGGGCTCGTTCGAGCAGATCACCGGCGCTCGCGTGTTGATCGAGGAGCACCCGTGGGGACGGATCGCCGCCAACGACCACTCTTTCGTCCGTGGCTCCGACGAGAAGCGCACCACCGCCGTGACCGTCGACGGTTCGCAGGCGTGGGTCGTTTCGGGGCTGCGGGATCTGGTCGTGCTGAAGACGACCGGGTCCGAGTTCCACGGCTACCCGCGGGACAAGTACACGACTTTGCCGGAGACCAACGACCGGATCCTCGCCACCGCCGTCAGCGCCCAGTGGCGGTTCTCGTCGCTGGACGTCGACTGGTCCAAGAGCTTCACCGATGCTCGTGAGGCGATGCTGACCGCCTTCGCCTCCACGCACAGCCTGTCCTTGCAGCAGACGCTGTACGCCATGGGTGAGGCCGTGCTGGAGGCTCGGCCGGAGATCGCCGAGGTTCGGTTGTCGCTGCCCAACAAGCATCACTTCGTCGTGGACCTCAGCAAGTTCGGGCTGGAGAACAACAACGAGGTCTTCTACGCCGCCGACCGACCGTACGGGCTGATCGAGGGAACCGTGCTGCGCGACGACGCGCCTGACGCCGGCCTGGCCTGGCACACGCTGCCGGCGTTCTAGACACACAAGCCACGCCTGCACAGTGAGCAGGCGTGGCTTGTGTTTCGGACTCAGTGCGCCGGCCAGATCGGGTCGAACCGCTCATTGCTGAAGCCGTAGCACGGGTTCTGGACGAAACGGCGGTAGTTGCTGGTGTTGAGGCCGTCCACCGACAGGCACAGGCCGCTGTTCACGTTCTGGAACTCCGCGTACCCGTCGTTGTAGCTCCAGGTCATCCGCCACTGCTGGTTCGTGCCGACGAGGCAGGTGTACTGGATGATCGGGTTGCCCTGGGCCGTGCCGAACGCGTAGTCGTCCAGGCACTTGCCGGTGCCGACATTCTGCAGCCAGAACACGTTCGGGTCGCCGTTGACCTGGCCCATCCGCCAGGCCTGGTTGGCTCCGTACTCGCACCCGAACTGATCGACCGGGGCGAAGTCGTCCATGCGTCCCTTGTCGACCTGCATGCACCTGATGTCGGCGCCGGTGGTGCCGCTGTTGGTCTGGAAGAACACCACATCGCCGCTCTCCGGCGGTGGATAGGTCCGGTCGGCGTGGGCGGGGCTGAGACCCGTCAGCGCCACGGCGGCGATCGCGAGCGGAACCAGCACCGCGGTGCGAATCGCGCGGGGTGAAAGCAGCATGCGTCTCCTTGATGAACACGGGCCGATGGCCCGCCTCGACGCGGGGAACAGTAGAGATCACCGAATCCGGACTCCAGGCCGAACCGGCGGAAAAGCCGGCAGAATCAAACCGGCCGGGCTCAGCGGTCGCGGCGCACGGCACGACCGGAGCCGGGCCGGCTCAGCGGTCGCCGGCCCGGAGCACGGCCGGGGCCCGGCCGTCCAAGTGCTCGCGGATGCGAGCCTGGTCCGGCAGGCCGATGGGGAAGGTCAGCGCCTCGCGGAACAAGCGGTCGGCGTCGCCCGGGTCGCCGTTGGCGGCCGCGGTCAGGCCGAGTGCGAGCAGCGCGAGCCCCATCGCCTGGGCGTGCTCGGCCCTCCGGGCCAGTTCCAGCGCCCGCCGACCGGTGGCCGCGGCGTCTTCCCAGCGGGCCAGGCCGGCCTGGGACTGGGCCAGCAGGGCCAGCGCGAACGCCTCGGAACCGGGTTCGCCGAGGGCGGCGAACGTCGCGGCAGACTCGGTCAACAGGGTTGCCGCGCCGGTGTGATCACCCGTGTCGTTCCGTACCGCGCCGAGGTTGAGTTGAGCCACCGCGACGCCGCGCCGATCGCCGATCTCGCGCTTGCGGCTCAGCGCGGCGGAGTGATAGCCGATCGCCTCGGCATACGCGCCGCGGTCGTGCGCGAGCGCGCCCAAGTTGTTCAGCGCGATCGTCTCCCGGCGGGCATCGCCGGTGATCCGGGCCTGATCGAGCACACCGGTGTAGGCGGCCGCGGCCTCCTCGTACCGCCCGGCGAACTTGTGGGCGTTGCCGATCAGGGTCAGCGTCGCGGCCCGGCCCTCCGGGTCGGCGCCGAAGGTCTCGGCGGCGGCCGTGGCCAAGGCCAGAGCCGCCTGCGGGTCGCCACTCTGGTTCGCGGTGACCGCGGCGCCGTGCAAGGCCCAGGCTCGGGCCTGCTCGGTGGGCGCGACACCGGCCGCCCCGGTCAGCATCCGGCGCCCCTCCGCGAACCGGCCCCGGGCCACGTAATGGTTGGTCAGGGCACGCACGGTTGCCACCTGCAGCAACGTGGGGGCGGCGTCGACCGCGTGCTGGATGGCGGCTCGTACGTTCTCCTGCTCGTCGGCCAGCCGGGGATCGCCGTCGCGGACCAGGCGTAGGAAGTGGCCGGCATGCGCGTCGCGATCATCGCCGCTGGTGAGCTGGTCCTCCACCACTTCCCGGATGGTGTCCAGCATGCCGATCCGGGGGTAGCCGGCCTGCTCCGTGACAGTGACCAGGCTGTGCGCGGCGAGCGTCGCCAGTGACAGCGACGGTGCGCCGAGCACGGCCTCGATGTCGACCGGGTCGGCGCCACCCGCGAACGCACCCAGCAATCCGAACAACCGCCGGTCGAGATCGGTGAGCCCGCGCGTGCTCCACTCGACCGTGCGGCGCAGGCTCAGGTGCCGGTCGGCCAAGTCCACGGTGTCGCCGTGCAGGTCGCGGACCTGGGCGAGCACCTGTGCCGGCGCCTGCGTGCGCAGCCGGGCCGCGGCCAGTTCCAGGGCCAGCGGCAGACCGTCCAGCCGCCGGCACAGCGCGGCGACCGCGGCGGCGTTGTCCACGGTGAGCGTGAATCCCGGCCGGACCGCTGCGGTGCGTTCGACCAGGAGCCGGACCGCCGCGTTGTCGGCCAGGCCGGCCGCGTCGTCACCGTCCGGAGTGGACAGTGGAACCAGCGGCCACAGGTGCTCCCCGCGCAGCCGCAGCGGCGAACGGCTGGTCACCAGCACGGTCAGCCGCGGGCATCCGGCCAGCAGCGTGGCCACGGTGGTGGCCGCCGCGGCCACGTGTTCGAAGCTGTCCAGCACCAGCAGCCATCGCCCGTCGCCGATCAGCGCGGCCGGGTCGGGGGTGCGCAGGGACTCCGCCAGCGCCTGCGGGACGTCGTCGGGGTGTCGCAGGGGGCTCAGGTCGAGGCCGCGCACGGATTCGAACCGTCCCGCCGCGCGCCAGCCGACCTCCAGCGCGAGCCGGGTCTTGCCGACCCCGCCGGTACCGGTGATCGTGACCAGCCGGACCGCGGAGTCCTGGACCAGCCGCAGCACCGCGGACAGGTCGTCGGACCGGCCGACGATCGACGTCACCGGCGCCGGCAGCGCCGGGCGGGTCGCCGTACGCCGGCGGCGGGTGTCCGGCGGTGGTGTCGACCGGGCGGCCCCCGCGAACGCCTCGTGCTCCTCCGGCGTCAGGCCCAGTGTGCCGGCGAGGGCGCGGAGCGTCTCGCGGTGCGGACGCCGGGTGGCGCCGCGCTCGATCTCTCCGATCGCGCGGACGCTGATCCCGCTCTGCTCCGCCAACTGCTCCTGTGACAAGCCGCGGCTGCTTCGCAGTCTTGCCACCATCTCGCCGAGCGACATCCGGCCCCCGTGCACCGACACATAGTAAAGATGCCTGCGAAACTCGCGAGTTCACGCCCGCCCATCGATCGCGGACGCGGGATGAGTGGGCAGCGGCTACTCGGCATGCGTTGTCAGGCCGTGGTAGTTCGAGTCCGCCAGATTTGATTTCACTCGTCACTGAAGTCATAGTTACTTAAGCACTCTGACGTTCGGCTCGCCGCTTGACCAGCTCCTCGACCGCCGAGGGCAGGGTCGTCTCGAAGTCGATCAGCTTGGCCCAGGTCGGCGTCACGACGATGCGCACCATGCCGTCGTAGAGCGACCGGACCTCGGCCTCCCACTCGACCCGCTGCTCGGGCGTCATCTCGTAGGAGCCGTTCATCTGCAGGTACTCCTCGGGGATGCCGTCGACGACGTCCAACTCGACCCGACCGCGGATGAGCAGGATCTTCGGCGGGTGGACCTCGGTGTCGATGGTCAGCGCCACCGCCGGGTTGTGGCGCAGGGCGTGCAACTTGGGCGCGTTCTTGGTCGTGCACAGGACGATCTCCGAGCCGTTCCAGGTGAAGGCGATCGGGATCGTGCGAGGCGTGCCGTCCTTGGCCACGTAGGCCAGCCGGCACAGGTCCCGAGCCAGCAGTTCCCGGCTCAGCGGGCGGTTCAGGATCTCGGCGACCTCGTTCGGCTGCATGACGGCTCCTCCGGTTGTCGTTGTCTGTCGCCCCTGGGACGGAGCCGCCGACACGTTCTCGACAACCGGGCGCGACTTCTTCTCGACGAGTTTTCGCCGGCAGCAGCGACCGGTCGAGCCCCCGCGAGTCCCGCTTACCGTCACACCGAATGCGTGAAACGGATTCGTCGTTTCGGTGTGACGCTGGGCGGGACTCGCGGGGTGCCGGGAACCTACATTCGGTGTGCCTGAGAGCGGGACTCGCGGGGGTTCAGGACGTCGGCCAGGCGGGCCAGGCCGTCGGTGGCGTGGCCGGCGGCGATGGCACGCCGGATCAGGGTCAGGCCGGCGTGCAGGGACGAGGCATCGATGTTGTGGTACTCGGCGGTCTCGGCGATGTGCGCGAGGCCGGGCTCGGCGGAGGCGATGGTGGAGCGGGTGCCGGGGAACTCGCCCCGGTCGAGTTGGCCGGCGAAGCGGGTGACCATGTCGGGCAGCAGGCCGGCCATGGTTCGGCCGAACGGAACGAGATCCGAGCCGGAGATGCCCTCGGCCCGGGCCAGAGCGAGGCCGTGGACGATGCCGGAGACGGACTGCCAGAACATGTCCAGCAGCGAGACGTCGAAGGCGGCGGCGCGGCCGGGGTCCGCGCCGAGGTAGCGCGCGGTGCCGCCGAGGGCGGCGAGGGTGTCGGCCCAGCGGCGGTGGAGGGACTCCGGACCGCTGTAGAGCGTCAGCGCGGCGGGCGTGCCGATGCTCGGCGTGGGCGTCATGATCGCGCCGGCGAGATAGTCGACCTTCCGCTCGGCGGCCCAGGCTGCGCGGGCTCGGGCCTGGACCGGCGAACCCGAGGTCAGGTTGATCACGGCGCGGCCGGCGAGGTCGTCGATGGGGTCGAGCACCGCCGCCACGGCCGCCTCCCCGCGTACGCACACGACGGTCAACTCGCCGGCCTCGATGGCCTCGGTCGCCGAAGTGGCTCGGGCGGCGCCAACCGGAGCCGGCGTGCCCGGACTGCGGCTCCAAGCCGTCGTCTGATGGCCGGCGGCGACAAATGCGCTGGTCAAAGCCTGGCCCATGGGTCCGAGGCCGAGCACGGTCACGCTGGTCATGTCACTCCCCCTGGTTTGACGGTTGCAAGACCATCAAACCATAAAACGGTCTGCTAGCGTCGGTTTCGTGCGTACCTCGTTCCACCCGGCCGCGGCCGACATCAGCCTGGCCGCGGTCATGCACGCGCTGTCCGACCCGGCGCGGCTGGCCATCGTCGCGATGCTGGCCTCGACCGACGGCGAGATCTGCAACCACGCCGGCACCGACCTGGACCTGCACAAGTCGACGATCTCCCACCACTACCGGGTCCTGCGCGAGGCCGGCGTCACGCTGACGACCATGGAGGGGCGCAACCGGGTGGTGCGGCTGCGCACCGAAGACCTCAACGCCCGCTTTCCCGGTCTGCTCGACGCGGTGCTGGCGGCGCTCGCCCGGTGATACGCCGGTGAAATGTCGGCGACCCTAGCGTCGCCGGCATGCGAACCCTGCGCATGATCGCGCTGTTGACGGTCACCCTGCTCATCGGCCTGAGCGCTGCCCCGCCGGCGGAGGCGATCATCGGCGGCCGACCGGCCGACCGAGCCTATCCGTTCATGGCGTCGCTGCAGACGAAGTTCCCGCCGGGCTCCCCGTTCGGGCAGTGGTGCGGCGCCTCCCTGATCGCCCCGCAGTGGGTGATCACGGCCGGGCACTGCGTCCACGGCGCCGAGGAACACCCGGAGCTGTACCAGGTTCGGATCGGCTCGGCCGACAACAGCACCGGCGGCGACCTGCGGAGCGTGACGAAGATCGTCACCAATCCCGGTTACGGCAGCTGGCCCGAGGACGGCACCGACCGGTACGAGGCCGACATGGCCCTGGTGAAGCTGAACACGCCGGTGCCGGAGCGGCCCGTCCACTTCGGACTGTCCACGCAGCCGCAGCCGGTCCGGGCAATCGGCTGGGGCAAGATGTGTGCTGACGCCGGCTGCACGACGTACACCGCACCGAAGATGCTCCAGCAGTTGGACACCGAGATCCTGTCGCCGGAGCAGTGCATGGACTCGGCGATCCCGACCAAGCAGAACCCGTGGTACGAACCCTGTGTCGGCAGCGTCTCGCGACACGCCAACGCGGCCGCGGGCGACTCCGGCGGTCCCGTGCTGGCGAAGGCGGGCGGCCAGTGGCTGCTCCTCGGCGTGTGCAGCCATGGCCCCGCCGTCGGCGACAAGTTCCCGCAGACCGAGCCGGGCACGGCTCCGAACTTCTACACGAGCGTGCCGGCCCACCTCGCCTGGATCCTGAGGACGATCACCACCTGATCAAGGCCCTCCGGCAGCCGTGAACCCGTGTCACGGCTGCCCGAAACCTCCATTCGGTGTGTCTGAGAGCGGGACTCGCGGGGGTCAGAGGAGGCGCCAGAGGTGGTCCTCGGTGCCGTTGTCGGACCACTGGGTGACCTGGGCGGAGTCGGCGGTGGACTGGTCCTGCACGGCCAGCACCTTGCCGCTGTGCACGTTGACGATCTTCGACCAGCCGTCGCCGGCGTCGACGATGCGCCACAGGTGGTCGGGGGTGCCGTTGTCGACGTACTGCTGCACATGGGCGCCGTCGTCGGTGGACTGGACGTGCACGGCGAGCACCTTGCCGCTGTGGCGGTTGACGATCCGCACGACGCCGGGGCCGTCGGGGACGATCGCCCACAGGTGGTCGGGCGTGCCGTTGTCCGAGTACTGGGTGACCTCGGCGCTGTTGGCGGTGGACTGGTCCTGCACGGCCAGCAGCTTGCCGCTGTGCTTGTTCTGAATACGAACCCATTGCGTCACACCGGTTTGTCGCTGCGGCAGCAGCGCGAGGAAGCCGCCGACGACCGGACGCGCGGCGAAGGTCACGACGGTGCCGTTGGCGACCCGGTACCAGTCGGACACGGGCACCCGACCGCTGGTGGAGTTGGCGAAGTTGAACACGCCGTTGATCAGCGTGTCCCGCGCCGGGCGGTCCGCCAGCCACGCGGCGGTCCAGATCTCCCAGTCGGCCTTGGTGTAGTCGTTGCGCGGATCCAGCAGCACGCCGTACGCGCCGGCGTTGGCCTGGTACCAGCTGGCCTCCTGGGCGTGCACGGCCTCCGGCACCAGGTCCAGCCCCAGCAGCTCGTCGGGATACCCGTTGTACTTGAGGCTCCAGGTGTTGTTCTGGTCGTACGCCATCTTCAGGTGCGTGCCGGACGGGTCCTGGGCGAGGTCGAACCACTGGCTGATGTACGACCGCGCCACCGACAGGTAGTGGTCGGCCTCGACGGCGTTGCCGAGGAACCGCGCGATCAGGCTCATCGCGCCGACGCCGACGATGCCCTTGAGCGCGAGGTTGGCGCTGTGCGCGATGAAGCCGGTGAAGTCGTCGGTCTGGTTCTGGTAGCCGGGATCCAGGGTGTTGTCGACGAGATAGTCGGCCCACTGCTTGAGGATGGCGTAGTGCGCCTGCGCGAAGGACCGCGCGTCGGCCGCCGGCAGGTGCTGGGTCAGCGCGGCGGACATGATCAGCATGTTGGCCGACTCCTCGACCGGCATGTCCTCCTCTTCGCCGTCGTTGTGCCCGGTGGCGTTCGGGTAGTGTGTGCCGAGGTCGTGCTCGGCGAACACCTTCGGCCAGCCGCCGTGCTCGGCGTAGTCGAACAGCGGCTCCAGCAGCAGCCGCAGGTAGGCCGGGCCGAGGTACAGGTAGCCCGGAAACGCCGGATAGATCACGTCGACCGTGCACATGTTGCCGTTGGACGAGATCTCCTTCAGCATCGCCCACGGGGATCCGTTGCGGTCCACCAGTTCCGTGGCGCCCATGGCCTGCCGAACGGCCAGCGCGCAGATCGCGGCGTACTTGGGCCCGGCGGCGGCGGTGGCGTCCTGGTTGAGCTGCGCGTCCAGCGCGACCGCTCGGGACAGCGCGGCGGACCGGTCGGCGACGAACCAGTCCATCATGGACTGCCAGGTCGACCAGTAGTGAGTCCACCATGGACTCAGCGAGTTGGTCAGGTAGCTCACGACCGGCGTGCGGATGTGGCCGAGCACGGCGGTGAACTCGGCCGTGCTCGACCCGACGGAGCCGAGGTCGGCGTTCAGGCCGAGCACCGGCCAGCGATTGGAGATCTGGCGTGGCATGTCCGTGTCGATCGTGCCGGGCAGCGCGCCGGTGGCGGCGGCGTTGCCGCGCACGACGGTGTCCTGGCCGATCTGCCACGTCAGGCCGCTGCGGTTCACGCCGGCCAGCACGACCGTTCCCCACGACGCCTGGTCGTTGTTCTCGGCCAGCGGGCTGGGCGAGGCCGGCGTGAACGTCAGCGCGGTCGTCGAACCCGTCTGCTGCTCACGCCAGGTCACCAGCTGGTTGTTGTCGCCGTGGGCCCACTCGGCGGAGATGTCCAGATACACGCTCACCCGGTGCGGGTTGCCGTCGGCACTGGCGACGCCGACCGTGACGTAGCTGAGCGGAACACACTGCCGCTGCACGTTCTCCGGGTCGACCGGGGAGAAGAACGTGACCGTCAGCGTGACGCCGCCGCCGGTCAGCGTGTAGATCGACCGGGTTGCGGTGACCTGCAACGACGTCTGCGTCAGCTGCGGCATCGCCGGTTGCGACGGCGCGCCCGCGAACACGTACGATGTCCCGTCCACGCGAACGATGCCGCAGATCGCGGTGGTGCGGCCGTTCCAGAAACTCGACCAAGCCCCGGGCAGGTTGTCGGCGGCGTGCCACGCCGACAGGTACGGCGACCGTACCGCCAGCGGCGTCGCCGGCGGGCGCAGTGGTGTGAAGGTGCCGGCCGGCGCCGCGTCCGCGGCACCCGGCGCCGTCATCATCGGCAGCGCGCCGGCCGCCGCCATCATGCCTGCGAGTCTCAGCACCGAGCGTCGTGACATGTGTTCCACTGTGCCCCCTTTGATCAGCCTGATCTATAGTCCGTTGGAGCGGGCCGTTTCGCCCGGTCAAGCCGCCGGCAACTGCCACCGCTGGTTCGAACCGCCGTTGCAGTCCCAGATCTCCAGCTGGGTGCCGTTGGTCGTGGAGAATCCCGGATCGTCCAGGCACTTCCCGGACTGCGCGCTGCGCAGGCTGCCGTCCGACGCCTGCGTCCACTGCTGGTTGCTGCCGCCGTTGCACTCCCACAGCTCGACGAGCGTGCCGTTCGCGGTGCCTTGGCCGGTG
Source organism: Kutzneria kofuensis (assembly GCF_014203355.1). Taxonomy (NCBI): domain Bacteria; kingdom Bacillati; phylum Actinomycetota; class Actinomycetes; order Pseudonocardiales; family Pseudonocardiaceae; genus Kutzneria; species Kutzneria kofuensis. The sequence continues at coordinate 337,909 of NZ_JACHIR010000003.1, read as the reverse complement.
ACGTCCATGCACTGCCCGGAGTTCACGAGCGTTCCATTGCGGACGGTCCACGTCTGCGCGGCCGAGCCGTCGCAGTCGGAGATCACGACCTGGGCGCCGGCCTGGGCGCACTTGCCCATGATTCCGGACGTGATCGGCCCGGATCGGGCCGGCGAGCCGGTGCCGGGGGTGATCGCCAGGTTGTCGAACTGGTCGGTGGCGTAGCCGACGATGCCGACACCGGCCTGGCCGTTGGTCCACCGGCCGTCGGTGGCCGAGCCGGCCTGGTGGCCGTCGACCGACCCGGTGATCGTCGAGCCCTGGAAGGTGACGGCGAGGGTGTGCCAGGTGTTCGTGCCGAGGGCGGTGGTGGTACCGCTGGCCAGCGTGGTGAGCGTGCCGGTGGTGTCGCCGGAGGCGATCGACCACGCGCCGGTGTTGCTCACGCGGAAGTAGTAGGCGTCCTGGTGGGACTGCGGGCGGGCTTGGGCGTTGGCACGGCCCATCAGCTCCACGGTTCCGGCGCCGGCCAGCCGGACATCGGCGGAAACCGTGTAGTTGCCCCAGTCCTGGTCGCCGATCAGGGTGAACGCGTCGGAGTCGTCCTGCCACTCGATCGGCCGGACCGGCGCCATCTGGGTCAGGCACTTGCCGCTACGACCGGTGCACGGCTGGACCTCGTACGAACCCTGCATGTCCGACAGGTACTTGGCTTCCGTGCCGTTGGCATAGCCGTCGAAGTTGTCCTGGTACGGCAAAGCCAGGCCGTGCTCGGCCGGGCTGGCCGCAGTGCCCTTGCCCTGGCCCGTTGTCGTGGAGATGGTGTAGATCGTGTTCGGCTGCAGGGTGAGCGAGTAGGCGGTGCCGTTCACGTCGGCGCTGTGCTGGAAGTCGGGGCCGCTGCCGAGGCTGGTCGTCCAGACGTGCGCGGTGCTCGTCTTGAGGCCGCCGGTGATCGTGAAGCTCGCCTGCTGGGCGGCGGTGGCCGTGGACGTCTCGATGATCGTGCTGTAGTCGTGGCCGTCGGTCAGGGTGACGTAGCTGCCGCTGGTGCCGAGGTAGCCGCTGGCGGAGTCGATGAAGCGCCAGCCCGGCTTGGTGAACTGCGTGACCTGCGCGGTCGCCCACGTGCTCTTGCCGGTGCGGTACGCGCCCGACCATGGCGACGCCGCGACCGCGAGGCCGACCGTGCTGTACGGCAAGTTGGGGTAGATCGCGGCGAGCAGCGGCCAGTTCAGGTAGGCGGTCATCTTCGCGTCGATGTAGCCGCGGGTGATGGACCGGATCAGGGCGGCGGTGCCGGTGTTGATGTCCTGCGACCCGTTCTCACTGGCCCACAGCTGCTTGCCCGTGGCCAGGGCGTTCGACGTCGTGCCGCACGAGATCGCGTCGCCGCCGTCGCCGCCGCGGCACGGGTAGTGCGCGCCGACGATGTCCACCGACCTGGCGAAGGTCGGGTCCGACACCATGTCGTCGGCGATCTCCCAGCCGGAGTCCGCGCCGACCACCTTGACGCCGCCGTAGCCCTTCGCGGCCAGGGTGTTGTGCAGGTTCTCGTACCAGCCCTTGTCGTAGCCGCGCTCGTTCCAGCCGCCGAGGAAGCTGATCGCCAGGCCGTGCTGCTTGGCGCAGCCCAGCCAGGTCATCAGGTAGTCGACCATGTCCTGAGACCAGAAGTTGCCGCCGCCGATCCAGCCCGGGGCCGCCCAGGCGAGTCCGTACAGCTCGATGTTCGGGTTTCGGGCCTTGGCCTGCTCGGCGAGCCACCACTCGTAGCCGCCGTCGCAGTTCACCGCGCCTTTGGTGTGCTCGATGCTCGGCTCGGAGCCGTCCGTGGAGTTGGCGTCGCCGCCGATCTCCAGCTTCAGCACCTGCAGGTCCGCGCCGTAGCCCGGCTTGAACAGGTAGTCCAGCACCTGGCCGCGCTGCGGCTCGGGGTAGTCGATCAACAGCCTCGAGTTGCCGCCGCCACCGCTGATCGCGCCGATGCCGTCGAAGGTTCGGCCCCCGTGTGTGCCGTCGATCGTGATGGTGGTCGCCGCATCGGCGGTGGTCGGTCCCGCCAGCGTGACGGCCGTCACGGCGGCGAGCAGCATCGCCCACATCCTGGCCACGGTTGTCCCCATTCATCCTGGCACCGTGGCGGCGGTGCTTTGACATCGTTGTCAGCGATGGCGCACCCCTCATGCTGCCCGGTCCCCCAGGGGCGGACAAGGATGACGCGTTGACAGTTGAGGCCGGCCCGCACGTCACCCCCCTCGTCCGAAACGTCCGGTTGAGTATGGATGATCCCGGGCCGCCGTCAGCGCAGAATGAGCGGAACCACCTCCACCGCCCCGGCGACGATGTGATCCGGCACGTCGAGTTCGGCCGGCCACGAGCGGTCGTGGTGCACCCAGGCGGTGCGCAGGCCCGCGGCGCGGCCGCCGCCGATGTCGGCGCCTGCGTTGTCGCCGACCATCCAGCCGTCCCCGAGCGGCGCGCCGGCCCGCGCGGCCGCGATCTCGAACAGGCGGACGTCCGGCTTGCGGACGTTCTCGGCGGCGGAGATCGCCCAGCCGTCCACGTGCTCGGCGATGCCGGAGCTGGTCAGGGTGAGGGTCTGCACGTCCTCGTAGCCGTTGGTGACCACGCCGATGCGCCAGCCGGCGGCGCGCAGCCGCTCCAGGCCGTCGAGCATGCCCTCGTACGCGGGGACCAGCGTCGGCTGCCGGTCGCGGTACTGCCGCCACAGGTCGTCGACGGACCTCGCCAGCCCGTAGCGCTCACGGACCCGGCCGAAGTACTCCTCCTTGGTCACCATCCCGTTGCCGTCGGCCGCCATGAGCCAGTCGACCTCGGCGGGATCGAACCCGTGGTCGGCGCAGAACTCCACCGACCAGGCGTGCTGGCCGGCACGGCGGTCGGCGAGCGTACCGTCAAGATCGAAGAGGGCGAGCATGAGGCCGATCCTAGGAGGGGGCATGGACTTCGACGCGGTGATCGTCGGGGCCGGGCACAACGGGTTGGTCGCGGCGAACCTGCTGGCCGACGCGGGCTGGCGGGTGCTGGTCCTGGAGGCGACCGACGAGCCGGGCGGTTCGGTGCGCAGCGCGGAGGTGACGGCGCCCGGCTTCGTGACGGACCTGTACAGCTCGTCGTACCCGCTGGCCGCGGCGTCGCCGGTGTTCGCGGACCTGCAGTTGGAGCGGCACGGGCTGCGGTGGCGGCACGCCGAGGACGTGCTGGCGCACGTGCTGCCGGACGGGCGCGGGGTCGTGCTGGCGAGGGACATCGCGCGGACGATGGCGTCGGTGGCTCAGTTCGACGTCGGTGACGCGGACGCCTGGCGGGCGATGCACGACGAGTGGCTGAAGGTGCGGACGCCGCTGGTGGAAGCGCTGCTGCGGCCGTTCCCGCCGGTGGCCGCGGCCGGGAAGTTGTTACGGGCGGCGGGATCCGCGGACGCGCTGCGGCTGGCGAGGATGCTGACGTTGTCGTCGCGAGTGCTGGTCGAGGAGCGGTTCGCCGGCGAAGGCGCGAAGCTTCTGGTGAACGGCAACGCGATGCACGCCGACGCCGGGATCGACAGCGCCGGCAGCGGGGTGTTCGGCTGGCTGCTGGCGATGGTCGGCCAGGACCTCGGCTATCCGACGCCCGAGGGCGGCGCGGGTCAACTGACGGCGGCCTTGCTGAGAAGGCTGGAATCCGTTGGCGGACAGGTGGAATGTGGTCGGCGGGTGACCGAGGTCCTGATCGCGCGCGGGACGGCGGTCGGCGTCCGGGACCACGAGGGCGACGCCGTCCGGGCGACCAAGGCGGTGCTCGCCGATGTTCCCGCGCCGCATCTCTACCGAGACCTCGTTGCGGCGCAACACCTTCCGTCACGACTGCTCAAGGACCTACAGAAGTTCCACTGGGATCCGGCCACCATCAAGGTGAACTGGGCACTGAGCGGCCCAATTCCGTGGACGGCAGAGGAAGCCGCGCACGCGGGTGTCGTGCATCTCGGCGGCGACATGGACATGATGTCCGGCACTTCCATGGACCTGGCGATGGGTCGCACGCCCCGCAACCCGTTCCTGCTCCTCGGCCAGACCACGACCGCCGACCCGACCCGCTCCCCCGCCGGCACCGAGTCCGTCTGGGCGTACACCCATGTGCCGCAAGGACAACGCTGGACCAAGGACCGGGTCACGCGGTTCGCGGACAAGATCCAGCAGGTCGTGGAGAAGCATGCCCCCGGGTTCGCCGACCGGATCATCGCCCGGCACGTACAGGGCCCGGACGACTTCACCGGCACCGTCAGCGGCGGTTCGGCGATCATCGGTCAGCAGCTCGTCTTCCGGCCCACGCCGGGACTCGGCCGCGCCGACACGCCCGTCGACCGCCTCTTTCTGGCCGGTTCCTCGGCCCATCCCGGCGGCGGCGTGCACGGCGGCCCTGGCGGCAACGCGGCGCGGGCCGCGCTGGCCCGCGCCACCTGGGGCGGCGCCTACAAGTCGGTCATCGGCGCCGCCAACCGGCTCGTGTTCTAGCCGTTCGGGGTGGTGATCACCTCGAAGTGCGCGCCCTTGCCGCCGCTGAACGCGTTGACGTCGTCGAGGATCGTGCCGATCGGCGAGTAGTTGTTGGCCTCGCCGCTGGTGCACGGCCCGCTGAAGTTCTGGCCGGGCAGGTTGCCCTCCAGGATGCCGAGCGCGGTGTTGTCGACCTGGCTGAACAGCGGACCGCCACTGTCGCCGGGGCGGGCGCAGATGTTGGTGTTGATGCCGACGTCGGTGGACGTCACCTGGCCGCAGCGGGTGCCGGGCAGGTAGTCGACGCCGGCGCCGCTGTCCACGGCCTGCGGGTAGTTCCGCCTGTTCGACGCCGAACCGTCGGCGCAGACCACCCAGCCGGGCTTGATGTCGGCCAGCGGGTGGATGCCGGTGATCGACTGGTTCGCCGACACCGAGTCCGCGCCGTCGCACGCCTGCGTGGAGTCCAGGCCGCCGGGGCGGCAGTACAGCAGGACCTCGTTGTGCGGGGTCTGGCTGTTGAGCCACTTGTCGGCGGTGGCCTGGTCGACGTACTGCACGAACTGGTAGTCGTACGGGTAGGCGTACTTCTCCACGCCGTGCTGGTTCACGACCGGCGTTCCGTTGTGCTGGGTCGGCGTGAAGTTCGACTTGTTCTGGGCGCAGTGCCCGGCGGTGAGGACCCAGGCGGTGTTGTTCGGGAAGCCGCCGCCGGTGGACCGCACGTTGAAGCTGGTGGTGCAGCCGCCCATGCTGCCGTCGTCACGGGTGTAGTCCAGCCGCAGGCCGCCGCGCATCGGACCGTAGTCGCTACAGAACAGCGGATGGCAGTAGCCCCAGTCGACCGGGCCGGACAACGGCTTCGGGATCGGCAGGTCCTTCACGACGACGCCGCCCTGGGCCATCGCCCTGGGCGCGGCGGCACCCGGCGTGCGCCGCCACAGCACGACGTTGTTGTCCTGCTGGTCGACGGCCGGCAGGTACTCGGAATCCGCGCCGGCGGCGACCTGCTGGGCGAGCTGATCGCGGGTGCTGGTCAGCTCCGCCAGGGAATGCGCCACGGTTCGGGTGCGCACGTGCGAGCGGTCCGGCAGCTGGGCCAGGAACGGCTTGACCGCGGCCGGATCCGTGGCGTCCACAGTGAGCACGCCGCCGTGCTGCTGGTCCAGCGCCATGCCGCCGTAGCTGGCGGAAGCCTTGGCGCGCAACGTGGTGTCCAACCGCGTGGCGTCGAGCTGCAGCTCCAATCGGCGCAGCGCCTCGGCCGGACTGACGCCGTAGGCCTGCTCCAGATAGCTCATCGAGCCGGCCACCGCGGCCGGGTCGAGCGTCGGCTTCCCCCCGACGGCCGACGCGTTCACCGTGGACGCGACCAATGCCGGCACGGCCACCGCGACCGCCGCGGTGAGCACGACTAATCGGCGCACTTCTCCCCCTTCGTCGTTGAGACGACGGGAGAACTCTACAGAGCCCGCAGCAGGGACAGCGCCTGGGCGGACCGACTGTCCGGTTCGGCGTGATAAACCACCAGAATCTGCCCGTCGGCGCCGGTCACGGCGAGCTTTTCGTGCCGTAGGTCCAGTTCGCCGACCATCGGGTGCATGAGGTACGAGACGCCGCTGGTGCGGCGACGGACGTCGTGCCGGGCCCACAGCCGGCGGAACTCCTCGCTCCGTACGGACAGCTCCCCGACCAGCTCGGCCAACGCGGGGTCGTCGACGTCGGGGCCGACCAGGGCCCGCAGCCCGGCGACGGTGCCGGCGAGGATGGCATCCCAGTCCCGCCGGTACATCGCGCGCACGGCCGGGTTGAGGAACGCCTCCCGGAGCATGTTCACGCCCTCGCGGTAGCTGGGGCACAGCGCGGTGGCCATCGGGTTGGCCACGAGCACGTCATGGAGTCGGCTCTGCACGTACGCGGGCGTGTCCGTCCACGACATCACCAGCTGCCGGATGCCCTCGGACGCCTTTTCCACCTTGCGGGCCGGCTTCTTCCGCACGTGCGGCCGGGCGAGGGCGTGCAGGTGCGCCGTCGCCTCCTGGTCCAGCTGCAACGCTCGCGCGATGGACTCCAGCACCTGCTCGGACGGGTTCTGGTCGCGCCCCTGCTCCAGCCGCAGGTAGTAGTCGCTGCTGATGCCGGCGAGCATCGCCAGCTCCTCGCGGCGCAGCCCCGGCACCCGGCGCCGGCCCTGCTCGGGCAGCCCCACGTCCTGCGGGCGCAGCAGTTCGCGGCGGGCCCGCAGGTACTCGCCGAGTCGCGTGTCCATGCTTTCCAGGTTAGGTCGGGTCCGGCCGGTGTGACTGTCCCTGGCGGTACCAGGATCCACGGAGCACTGGCTGGCCCATGTGGACGGTCGCAGGCTGATGCCCATGACACGTATCACGACTCCGTTCGGGTTCGCCTCCACCGCCGACGAGGTGGCCGCCGGCATCTCGCTGTCCAGTCGGCGCGCGATCGTCACCGGCGGGGCGTCCGGCATCGGCGTCGAGACGGCCCGCACGCTGGCCCGCGCCGGCGCCGAGGTCACGCTGGCCGTCCGTGATGTCGAGGCCGGCAGGCGCGTCGCCGCCGAGATCGGGGGCGACGTCCGGGTGGCGCATGTGGACCTGGCCGACCGGCGCACCATCGCCGACTTCGTGGCGGGCTGGGACGGGCCGCTGCACATCCTGGTCAACAACGCCGGCGTGATGGCGATGCCGGAACAGCACACGCCCGAGGGCTGGGAGATGCAGTTCGCCACCAACCACGTCGGCCACTTCGCGCTGGCGACCGGCCTGCATCCGGCTTTGGCAGCGGCCGGGAACGCCCGGATCGTGGTGGTCAGCTCCAGCGCCAACAAGCGGTCGCCGGTGATCTTCGACGACATCCACTTCGCGTACCGCCCGTACGAGGAGTGGGCCGCCTACGGGCAGTCCAAGACCGCCAACGTGTTGTTCGCGGTGGAGGCGACCCGGCGGTGGGCGGCCGACGGCATCACCGCGAACGCCCTCATGCCGGGCGCGATCGCCACCAACCTCCAGCGCTACGTCGGTGGCCAGGTGCGCAGCTCCACCTCTGACTGGAAGACGCCGCAGCAGGGCGCGGCGACGTCGGTGCTGCTGGCGGTGTCGCCGCTGCTGGAAGGCGTCGGCGGGCGGTACTTCGAGGACTGCAACGAGGCCTCCGGCGAGGAGGACCTGCTGCACGGCGTCGCGGCGTGGGCGCTGGACCCGGCCAACGCCGAGCGGCTGTGGGAGGTCACCGAGCAGATGCTCAGTGCACACCCCGTGGCCGGAACTGGACGCTGATCCGCGGGCCGACCGGCTTGGCCGTCTTGGGCACGGCGTGTTCCCAGGTGCGCTGGCAGGTGCCGCCCATGACGATCAGGTCGCCGTGGCCGAGCATGTGCCGGATGCTCTCGCCGCCGCCCTTGGGGCGGAGCAGGAGCGCCCTCGGTGCGCCCAGCGACACGATGGCGACCATGGTTCGGTCCACCTTGCGGCCGGTGTTGTCGCCGTGCCAGGCGACACTGTCCTGGCCGTCGCGGTAGTAGCACATGCCGGCCGTGCGGAACGGCTCCCCCAGCTCCGGGCCGTAGTGGTCGGTCAGCGCGTCCCGGGCCCGGTCCAGCACCGGATCGGGCAGCGGGACGTGCTCTCGGTAGAAGCAGACCAGCCTCGGCACGTCGACGATCCGGTCGTACATCTGGCGGCGCTCGGCGTACCAGGGCACGTGCCCGACCAGCCGTTCGAACAGCAGGTCCGCACCGGTGAGCCAGCCCGGCAGCACGTCGATCCACGCGCCCTCGGTGAGCTGGGTGCGGCGGACGCCGGTCAGCGGCCCGAGTGCGGGCGCCTCGGCCTGGTCGAACAGTGAAGCTTGCAACGCCATACCCTCGACACTATCGAACGCGTGTTCGAATTACCAGGGCAAGCCGACGTAGTTCTCGGCGATGCTGGTCAGTGCGGCCCGGCTGCCGGCGGTGTAGCGCAGCTGGGCGAGCTGCACCTGGCGCTGGAAGGCGTCGGCGCCGGGCCGGATGTGCAGCATGGACGTCATGGACCAGGAGAAGGCCTCGGCCCGCCAGACGCGTTGCAGTGCGGTGTCCGAATAGGACTCGACGAGCCTGGAGTCGTTGCGCCGGAGGAGTTCCGTCAACGCCTGCGACAGCAGCCGGACGTCGGCAACGGCGAGGTTCATGCCCTTGGCGCCGGTGGGCGGCACGATGTGGGCGGCGTCGCCGGCCAGGAACAGTCGGCCATGCCGCATGGGCGCGGCGACGAAGCTGCGCATGGCGGTGATTCCCTTGTCCAGCAACGGCCCTTCGAGGACGGGACTCTCACCGTCGACGGCCATTCGGGTGTGCAGCTCGGCCCAGACGCGGTCGTCCGGCCACTCGTCGAGGTTCTCGTCCGGAGCGACCTGGAGGTAGAGCCGGGTGATCTCCGGCGAACGCATGCTGTACAGGGCGAAGCCGCGTTCGTGGTAGGTGTACGCGAGCTCCTCCCGCGTCGGCGCGGCCTTGGCGAGGATGCCCAGCCAGGCGAACGGATAGGCGTGGTCGTAGGCCTCGTGCGGCACGGATTTCCGGCTCACGCCGTGGAACCCGTCGCAGCCGGCGATCACGTCGCAGAGCAGTTCCCGTGGCTGCCCGGCGGAATCGCGGAAGGTGATGCGCGGCCGGTCGGTGTCGATGTCGTGCACGGCGGTGTCGCTGACGTCGAACAGGAGCTGGCCACCGTCACGGTTGCGGGCGGCGATGAGGTCCTTCACGACTTCCTGCTGCCCGTACACGGTGACGTTGCGGCCGACCAGCTCCTCGAAGTCGACCCGGTGGTCGGCGCCGTCGAAGCGGAGCGAGATGCCGCCGTGGACCAGGCCCTCGCGGTCCATCCGCTCGCCGAGACCGACCTCGCGCAGCAGGTCGGTGGTGGTGTTCTCCAGCACGCCGGCGCGCACGCGCTGCCGCACGTAGTCCTCGCTGCGCTCCTCGATCACCACCGAGTCGACGCCGCCCAGGTGCAGCAGATGCGACAGCAGCAGCCCGGCCGGACCGGCCCCGATGATCCCGACTTGTGTGCGCACTCGTTCCTCCTGGTTGCCGGCGTCCAGCATGGGAGCCAGACTCGATCCGGTCATCGCGGATTTCCGTTGAACGGAAGGGTTGCTCCGTGCCGCCTCGCACCACCTCGCCGGCCAGCGTCGGCGCGCGCCTGATCGCCGTGCTGGACGCCTTCTCCGCGCGGGCGTCGGCGCTGACGCTGTCCGAGCTCAGCCGGCGGACCGGGTTGCCGCTGACGTCGACGCACCGGCTGGTCGCCGAGCTGGCCGCAGGCGGGCTGCTGGAACGCGGCGACGACGGCCGGTACCGGATCGGCTTGCGGCTGTGGGAGATCGCGTCGCTCGCGCCGCGCGGCGTCGGCCTGCGGGAGACCGCGATGCCGTTCCTGGAAGACCTCTACGAGGCGACGCACCAGCACGTGCAGCTCGCCGTGCTGGAGGGGCACGAGGTGCTGTACCTGGAGCGGCTGTCCGGCCGCGACGCCGTGTCGATCATCTCCCGGGTCGGCGGCCGCCTCGCCCCGCATGCCACCGGCGTCGGCGTGGTCCTGCTGGCGCACGCCCCGGTCGACGTGCAGGAGGCGATCCTGGCCGGGCCGCTGCGCCGGCTCACGCCCCGTACCGAGACCAGGCCATCGGAGCTCCGACGAATTCTGGCCGACGTCCGTCGCGACGGCTACGCGATCACCGACGGCACCGTGGAGACGGTGGCGCTCTCGGTCGCCGCCCCCGTGCGCGGGCCGGACGACACCGTGGTGGCGGCCATCTCCGTGGTGGTGCCGGCGGAGTCCGCGCAGCCGCGTGAGATCGTGCCGGCGGTCGTCGCGGCGGCCCGCGGCATTTCCCGGGTACTGGGCGCGCCGAGCAGCCAGCGGCTGGCGCGCACTGTCCGTCGCGAGACCCACCGCCGGGACCTCCAATTGTGAAACAACAATGTCACAACCCCTGTGACGTTGTTGTTTCACCAGATCAGACACCCCTTTCCGCGATGCCCGCGACTGAACCGGCATGCGAATCCCAGCGAGCCTCGTATTGGCGGTCGTGTCGCTGGAGCTCGTGGGTTGTGGGCACGTGCGCGCCACCAGCAGCCAGCCGTCCCCCGTGGTCGTGACGGCGTCGTCTTCAACCACCTCCGCCGGAGTGACGACCACCTCTTCCACCGGTGATCCTGGCGCCGCCGGGTGGGCGGCCGCCGAAGCGGAAGCCGATGGCCGCTTCTCCCTGGTGGTGTTCGACCGTACGACCGGCCAGGTCGTCACGAGCGACAATGCGACGGCACGATATCCCGCCGAATCGGTCGTGAAGCTGCTCATCGCGGTCGACGCACTGCAGAACGGCGCCGACGAGAACGAGATATCGTCGATGCTGGTGCGCAGCGATGACCATATCGCCAACCAATTGTGGACGCGATACGGCGACGTCGCGATCATCCGCCGGTCGATCCAGCTGATGGGCCTGCCGAACGTGCCGCCCCCGAGGATCCGGGCCGGTGGGGCGACACCCTGATCACCGCCGACGACGTGGTCAAGGTCTATCGGTACATCCTCGACCAGGCGCCCGAGAAGATCCGTGCCGTCGTCATGAAGGCACTGTCCACCACGTCGAAGTACGCCGCCGACAACCGGCGTCGTCGGCGACGGCCGGCGCTACATCGTCGCCGCCCTCAGCTCACACGATTCAGCGTCCTCGACCTGGGACCACGTGACGGGCGAGCTCACCGACGCGGTGCGCAAAGCGCTGGCCGGGCTGGCCTGACCAGAGTCTCCGAGTGGTACTCAGCCGGCCAGTGATCCGATGTATCACAGCATCGCCTGAGCCGTTCGGCCTAAAAACCGCCGGTCACGGTTGCTTGTAAAGGTTCTCCGCCCTAGTTTCACCTCAGTCACGGGCGAGGAGGTCGGATGTGTTCCGGGTCTTAGCGGTCGTACCGGTCCTGCTGGCCGGACTGGCGGCCCCGGCCGCCGCGCTGGACAACGGGCTGGCCGAGACCCCGCCGATGGGGTGGAACGACTGGAACGCCTTCGGGTGCAGCGTCGACCAGCAGCTGGTGGAGCAGACCGCGGACACGCTGGTGTCCACCGGCATGCGGGACGCCGGCTACCAGTACGTGAACATCGACGACTGCTGGGCCCTGCCCGACCGGGACGTCAACGGCAACCTCGTCGCCGATCCGCAGAAGTTCCCGGACGGTATCGCCAAGCTCGCCGACTACGTGCACGCCCGCGGCCTCAAGCTGGGCATCTACGAGGACTCCGGCACGCGCACGTGCTCCAAGAGCGGCGGCTTCCCCGGCAGCCTCGGCCACGAGCAGCAGGACGCGCGGCTGTTCGCCGACTGGCACGTCGACTACCTCAAGTACGACGACTGCAACGTCCCCGCCGACGGGCAGAACGTCGACGCGACGATCGCCCGCTACAAGGCCATGCGGGACGCGCTGACCGGCCACGGCATCGTGTTCAGCATCTGCGAGAAGACCGACTTCGGCGTGCCGAACTCGGCCTGGCCGACGGTCGGCAACCTGTGGCGCACCACCGGCGACATCCACGACAACTACGCCCGCATGGTGTCGCTGTTCCACACCAACGTCACGTTGCCCGACCTGGCCGGTCCGGACCACTGGAACGACCCGGACATGCTGGAGGTGGGCAACGGCGGCATGTCGGACGTGGAGTACCGGTCGCACTTCGCACTGTGGGCGGAGATGGCCGCGCCGCTGATCGTCGGCACCGACGTGCGCACGATGTCGGCCGCCACCAAGGAGATCCTGACCAACCGGGAGATCATCGCGGTGGACCAGGATCCGCTCGGTGCGCAGGGACGGCCGGTGTCGTCGGCCAACGGCCTGTGGGTGCTGACCAAGCCCCTGGTCGACGGCAGCCGTGCGGTCACACTGTTCAACGAGACCGACGCGCCGGCGACGATCACCACCACGGCTGGGCAGGTCGGCCTCGGCAAGGCGTTCGACTACGAGGTGCGGGACCTGTTCGCGCACACCACGTCCGAGTCCGCCGGCAGGATCACCGCCGCGCTGCCGGCGCATGCGTCCGCGATGTACCGGATCTCCCCCAGCCGGCGCCTGGCGCAGCCGCATGTGGTGGTAGGACTGTCCGCTGTGGACACCAGCAGCGTCACCGCGACCGTGACGAACGACGGCCTGCTGCCGGCGGTCTGGAACCAGCTGCACCTGACGCTGCCGGCCGGCTGGTCGGCCCGGCCCTCCCACGACGAGCTGATCCCGGTTGTCCCGCCCGGCGCGAGCCGCTCGGTCACGTACCGGCTGATCCCGCCGGCCGTTGACACCCCGCTGCCGACCGAACAGTTCACGATCTCGTTGAACGGCAGGCAGTCCTTCACCGAGGATCTGCACCGGCCGACGCCCGTGCAGGCCCCGCTGAAGACGTTCGCCGCCGTCGACTCCACGACCCGACCGCAGTTCGGCCAGCTCGGCAGCCGCCTGGCGGTCATCGCCGCCGGTTCGGACGTGTCCGGCACCAACAACCAGTACGGCGCCATCTACCTGCCGCAGGGCCTCGACACCACCGGCACGGCCACCGTGCAGGTGCTGTCGCAGCAGAACCGCAACGCCGCCACCAAGTCCGGCCTGATCGCGCGCGACGATCTGTCCAAAGCGGACAGCTCCGCCGGCTATGTCACGCTGGAGGTGACGCCGAGCAAGGGCATCCAGCTCCAGTGGGACGCCGATGGCAACGGCCAACTGGAGTCGTCCAGGACCGTGGCTGGCGTGACCGCGCCGGTGGGGCTGCGGCTGGTGCGCGACGGCACGGCGTTCACCGGACAGTACTCGGTGGACGGAACCACCTGGAGCACCGTCGCGACGATCACCGTGCCGTCCGCGACCGGAACCGAGGACGTCGGCGTGTTCACCACGTCCCACAACAAATACGTCGACGGCCGGGCCGACTTCGGCTCGTTCACCGTCGGCTGAGGGCCTACTCGCCGTGCAGCTCAGCCACCGCCGTCTCGAACCGGTCGAGCGCCCGCTCGATCGGGCCGCGGCCGGCCGAGGGCAGCCAGAACACGACGCGTCGGAAACCGGCCGCCTCGAACCGCTCCAGCGACGACGCCTTGGCCGGCGCGCCCATCAGCACGAAGTCCAGCTTCCGGTCGGTCCGCACCTGCATCTCCCGCGCGCGGCCCACGATGTCGTCGGCTCGGCCACCGTAGTTCGGCATCCAGCCGTCGCCGAACTCGACCACCCGGTCGCCGACGGTCGGACCGTTGCCGCCGATCAGCACCGGCGGGTGCGGCCGCTGCGCCGGCTTCGGCCAGGACCAGATCCGGTCGAACTTGACGAACTCGCCGGCGTAGGAGGCCTCCTCCGAGGTCCAGATCGCCTTCATGGCCTCGACCCGCTCGGCCATCAGCCGCATCCGGGTCCGCGGGTCGGTGCCGTGGTTCTCCATCTCCTCGCGGTTCCAGCCGGCGCCGACCCCGAACTCCAGCCGCCCACCGGAGAGGTGGTCGACGCTCGCGACCTCCTTGGCCGTGGTGATCGGGTCGCGCTGGTTCACCAGACAGATCCCGCTGCCCACCCGCAGGCTCGTCGTCGCCGCGGCCGCCGCCGCCAGCGTGACGAACAGGTCGTAGGTGTGGGCGTACTTGCGGGGAAGCTCGCCGCCGCCAGGGTAAGGAGAGCGACGGTCCGCCGGGATGTGGGTGTGCTCCGGGAAGAACAGCGACTCGTACCCGCGCTCCTCGACCAGCCGCGCGAGCGGCCCTGGGGCGACGGTATCGGGCGTGGCGAAGACGGCAACACCGATGTCCATGGACGCACCGTACGCCGATCGTTGTGCGATCACGATGTGGAGTCCTCATGAAACGATCAGTCCAGCTGGCGGTCGGTGCGGCCGCGGCGGTGATCTCCGCCGTCGCGCTGACCGCCACCCCGGCGGACGCGTCCGGGTCACGCGGCGCGGACGTCTACGTGTCCCCGAGCGGGAACGACCGGCTACCAGGCACGTCGCAGCAGCCGGTCCGCACGCTGCAACGCGCGCAGGCGCTGGTGCGCGAGCGGGCGCCCCACGCCGGCGGGGACATCACCGTGCACCTCGCGCCGGGGGTGTTCGATCTGTCACAGCCGCTGCGGCTGGACGCGCGGGACTCCGGTGTCAACGGTCATCGCGTGATCTGGCAGGGCAGCCCCGGAACCGAGATCAGCGGCGGCAAGCAGGTCACCGGCTGGCACGCGGTGCCGGGCAAGCCCGGCCTGTTCGCCGCGCCGGCGCCGAAGGGCCTGGACAACACGCGGCAGCTGTACGTCAACGGTGTGCGTGAGCAGCGGGCGCAAGGCCCACTCCCGGTCACGGTGAAGGCGACCGCGACCGGCTACACCGCGTCCGCGCCGACCATGGCCGGTTGGCGGAATCCGTCGGACATCGAGTTCGTCTACACCGCCGGCGAGGCGCTGTGGAACATCCAGCGTGACGGCCTCGGGCAGTGGACCGAACCGCGCTGCCCGATCGGGTCCATGAGCGGCACCACCATCACCATGGCCCAGCCGTGCTGGGACAATTCCACCAAACGTGTCGTGTTCCCCAACATTCCCGGACGCAGCGTCAACATGGTCGGCCCGTACGACCTGACCAACGGCCGGCACCCGACGTACGTGGAGAACGCGTTCGAGGTGCTGGACACGCCCGGCGAGTGGTACCTGGACCGGTCGTCGCACACCGTCTACTACATGCCCCGGCCGGGTGAGAACCTGCGCACCGCCGACGTCGAGGCGCCGGCGCTGGAGCAGCTGATCACCGCCTCCGGGTTGCGCGACGTGTCGTTCCGCGGGATCCAGTACTCGTACGCGACATGGCTGACGCCGTCGTCGCCGGAGGGCTTCTCCGAGATCCAGGCCGGCTACACCAACACCGGCCCCGACGGCTGGGCCGTGCAGGGCCTGTGCCAGTTCGTCCCCAACGGCAAGTGCCCCTACGCGTCGTGGACGCCCGAACCGGGCAACGTCACCGTGACCGACAGCACCGGCCTGGAGTTCAGCGACTCCGTGTTCACCCACCTCGGCGCGGCCGGGCTGCGGCTGGCCGGCAACACCGCGAACACCCTGGTGCGCGGCAACATCTTCACCGACATCTCCGGCAACGGCATCGAGATCGGCGGGGTCGACCAGCCCACCACCGGCAGCACGCACGACGTGCAGGTGCTGGACAACCACCTCTACGGCCTGCCGCGGGAGTTCCACGGCGGGGTCGCGATCCTCAACGGCTACAGCCAGCACGACGTCATCTCGCACAACCAGATCGACCACGTGGCGTACTCCGCGATCTCGATGGGCTGGGGCGGCTGGCCCGACAAGATCCAGGTCGCCGCGACGCCCAACAACTCGCACGACAACATCGTGTCGGACAACCTGATCCACGACTACATGCTGTCGCTGGACGACGGCGGCGGCATCTACACCCAGGGCATCACCGGCAGCTCGCTGGAGACCGGCGAGAAGGTCACCGGCAACGTGATCTACGGGCAGTTGGGGCTGGGCAAGGGCATCTACACCGACAACGGCAACACCTACGAGAACATCGTCGGCAACGTCGTGTACGGCACGCCCTACGCCAACGTCGGCAGCACGCACGTGGACTACCGGGACAAGCTGGGCAACAACGACCCGACGCTGATCCAGGGCAACTACTGGGACCAGGGCGACAAGGACGGCAACAACAAGGGCGTCATCACTCAGGGAAACCACCTGCTGGACAACCCCTCCGCCGCCCCCAAGTCCATTGTGGACAATGCCGGCCTCGAGCCCGCCTACCGTGGGCTGCTCTCCCGTCACGTCGGCGGTGACGGTCCGCCGGCCCAGCCGACCCGGGTCGGCTCCTTCGCCGCCGACGGCAAGGTCTACGTGACGTGGAACCCCACGTACGCCTTCAACAACGCTCCCCTGGACAGCTACCTGATCACCGCCGGCGGGAAGACCGTGAGCATTCCCGCCGCGCAGTTCAGCAAGCAGGGGTACGCCGTGGTCGACGGGCTCACCAACGGAACGTCCTATGTGGTCACCGTTCGGGCCCACAACCGCTTCGGCGCCAGCACTCCCTCGCTGCCCGCCGCACCGGTCACGCCCGGCCCGCTGGCCGGCAAGCTGTCCGACGCCCCCACCGGCGGCAGGGCCCTCCCCTCGTCCAGCGCCGTCAGCCTGCACTGGACTCCCCCGGCGAACATGGGTGACACGCCCGTCATCGCCTACGTCATCACCGTGTCCGACGGTCGCACCATCACCGTCAACGGCCGGGACGCCCTGGTGACGCAGCCGACCGCCAAGGGCATGGTCCGCGTGGTCGACGGCCTCAAGCCGGCCACCGACTACACCTTCACCATCGCCGCCGTCACCGCCGACGGCCCCGGCGCCGCCGTGACCGTGAAGGCGACGACCAACTCATAGCGTCGGCGGCGAGGTTCGCACGATCCTCGCCGAGCCGACGAGAACACCCGCCACCACGCCGGCCCGAGCCGGCGTGGTGGTCTTTTCTACCCGGGGCAGATCCGGTCATCGGCCGAGTTCTCATCCGGCCGGATCAGACGTTCCTGTTGTTGGGGCGGAGGGTGTGCGGCTCGCGGTCCTGGTCCTCGGGCTGCAGGCCGAAGCTGATGATGCGGCGCGGGTGGACGCGGATGATGGGGCCGGACAGCTGGCTGCCGCCGTCGGAGGGGTCGAGGAGGGCCTCGCCGGAGCCACGGATCTCCAGGCAGCGCACCCGCCACGGCGAGGTGGAGACGACGTCGTCGACGACGAAGGCGACGCGGCCGTTGGCGGCGACGTTGCGGAACTTGCGGCTGGCGGCCATGTTGTAGCCGCCGATGTCGATGGTGCCGGTCGCCGCGTTGTACCGGAAGCCGACGGGGCTCACCTGGAGGGTGCCGTCGGGCTGGACGGTGGCGAGTCGCCCGAGCGGCTGAGCGGCGAGGTAGTCCAACTCGACGTCGGTGAAGGACACGATGGCCGACCTTTCCTGTGGTGGAGGCTGCGAACCCAGTCTGCAACCTCCACCATCCTGGAGATCAAGCCCAGGGAGGATTCAGGCCCGGGAAAGGATCACGCCTCGGTCACGGCCGCGGCGGGCGTCGGGAAGACGTCGCCGAGGATGGCCTCGCCCTTGGTCAGCCACGCGATCCCGAAGGCCATCACGGCGATGGACTCCAGCCACAGCTCGGGGTGCACGGCGGCGGTCGCCGCGTTGAAGAACTGGTGCACGGCGGCGATCGCCAGCAGGCACCCGATGATCACGACCCCGCAGGTCAGGTAGAGCCGGTTGCGTTGCAGCTTCCGCTCGGTCGGCCCCATCTCGCTGGAGCGGCGGAACAGGAAGATGGCGAAGAACGCGATGGTCAGGAAGAAGATCGACGCGAACACCAGGTGCAGCACGCCGATCAGCGCGGCGGTGCTCGACGGGTTCTCGGGCGCCGTGGGGAACAGCCCGACGCCGATGGCGGCGATGCCGGCGAGGTTGCCGGCGACGTCGTCGATGACGTCGTATCCGCGGTAGGACAACAGGAACGCGCCCACCGCGCACATGCTGCCGACGAACACGCCGCGCATGTCGGTGTAGAAGTAGGCGCTGATCGAGTCCTGCAGTCCGCCGCCTTCGACGATCAGCTTGCCGATGATCAGCACCGCCGGCAGCGCCGTGCCGATGATGCCGATGGCACGCCGCAGGTACAGGTACGAGTGGACGAGTGTGTCCTCTGGGGATCGAGCAGTCGGGCTCATGGCCGCCTCCGCGCGCAGTCGGTGTCCACTTGATCGGCGCATCACGCCAGGGACCTTAGTCCTGACCTCGGGTTTTCACGTGATCGGCGGACACGCCGCGTTGTCGGGCCCCACCCGCGGTGCGAGGATGGCGGCCTGTTCCCTACCCGAGGAGCACCCCATGGGCTCACAGCTCAACCCCTATATCAGCTTCGACGGCGACGCCCGCCAGGCCATGGAGTTCTACCAGGCAGTGTTCGGCGGCGACCTGAACCTCAACACCTTCGGGCAGTTCGGCCAGGGCGGCGAGCTCGCCGACAAGATCATGCACGGCCAGCTGACCACCCCCAGCGGCTACACGCTGATGGCGGCCGACACCCCGCCCGGCATGGAGTACAAGCCGGGCAGCAACATCACGGTGAGCCTGTCCGGCGACGACGACGCGGAGCTGCGCGGCTACTGGGAGAAGCTCATCGACGGCGGCACCGTGAACGTGCCGTTGGACAAGCAGATGTGGGGCGACGTGTTCGGCTCCTGCCAGGACAAGTTCGGCATCCACTGGCTGGTCAACATCGCCGGCTGACCCCTTGCCCATAGTCCGGTGATCGGTATATACCGATCACGTGACAGACGGCGCGCTGAGAGAGCCGACGTTCCTCGTGCTGACCGCGCTCGCGGCCGGGCCCCAGCACGGCTACGGGATCCTGCTCGACGTCGAGCAGATCTCGGCCGGCCGGGTCCGGCTGCGCGCCGGCACGCTCTACACCGCCCTCGACCGCCTGGTCGCCGACGACTGGGTGGCGGTGGACCGCGAGGAAGTCGTCGACGGGCGGCTCCGCCGCTACTACCGCCTGACCGACCAGGGCGCGGCCCGGCTGGCGACCGAAGTGGACCGGCTGCGGGTGACCACCCACGCCGCCGAGACGCGGCTGCGCGCGCGGACCGTCGGGGGGACGGCATGACCAGGGAACGGCATTACCGGCGGCTGTTGGCCCTGTACCCGCGGGATCACCGCGAGCGGCACGGCGAGGAGATGCTCGGGGTCCTGATGGCCGCGAACGGCGGCCGGCGGGACGACCTCGACATCGTGCGGGGCGCGGCCGCGCTGCACCTGCGGCGGATGTTCAACATGGACGGTGGCGTCCAACTGCGGGACGTGATGGCGGTCGTCGGCCTGTTGGGTCCGATCCTGCTGCTCGCCGGCGCGGCGCCCGACCTGCACGAGATCGCCTGGTGGTTCACGACGGACGGCCTCTTCGTCACCGTGCCGTACACGCAGGTTCCGGACTGGCCGGCCTGGGTGGCCTGGCTGGTGGTGGCCGTCCTGACGTTGTTCGGGGTGCGCCGCCCCGCCGCGGCGATGGCCTGGGTGGCGTGCGCGGCGCACCTGGTGATCATTTCGGCGGTGCGGGTCAACTACGCGGCGAACCACGAGAACATCGGCCTGCTGCTGCTCGGCGTGTTCACGGCTGTCGCCCTGACGTGGTCCGCGGGTCCGGCGCGCGGCCGGGAGTTGGTCGGCCGGCGGGGCATCCGGTTCGCGTTCGCCGGCGTCGCCCTGTCGGCCGTGCTGCCGGCAATCACGCCGAGCCTGTACGCCGTGGGATTCCGGGCCTACCAACTGGGTCCCTGGCTCGCGTCGGCCGCATTCGTGTTCGGCGGCTACCTGGCCTGCCGCCGCGTGCCGGACCGGCGGACCGGCCGGCACGCGGCGTTCGTGCTCGCGCTGCCGATCATCTCCAACCTGGTGAACCACGTCCTGATCGGGATCCTCGGGCCGGCGCTCTTCTGGACGCCGGTTGCCGCGAACGCGCTCTTCTACGGCATCCCGGTCCTCATGGTGTTGGCGGGCTTCGGAATTCTCCGGCAGGTCTGGCGGTCGCTGCCTAGCTGAGGACCTTGTGCAGCTGCGCGGCGAACTCGGCCGGGTGCCGCGTGTAGCCGAGGTGGTCGCCGGGGAACTCCACCACCTCGACGCCGAGCTTCTCGGCCAGCACGACGTTCGGCAGGTACGGCAGCAGGCCCCGCGACTCGACGCCGCTGGCGAGGACGAGCTTGTCCTTGCTGGCGGCGAGCGCGTCCAGGTCGGGCTCGTGCCGGGGGTACGGGCGGAACTCGTGGTCGAACCAGAACGGCACGTTGACCTTCATCCGCTCGAACATCTCCCGCATGGCGGGCGGCGGCTCGAAGCCGGGCGGAGGCGCCTGCCGCTGCATGCCGACGAGCTGCCCGAACAACGCCATGGCGGCGTCGGGGCCGTCGCTGACGTACAGGTCGTAGACGCCGTCCATGCGGGCCAGCCACTCGTCCCGGTCGGGCAGCACCGAGATCAGCGGCGGCTCGTGCGGCACCGCCTTCAGCACCACCGACGGATGCCTGGCCAGCAGCTCCAGCGCGACGATGGCGCCGGAGCTGCTGCCGAACACGTACCCGGGCTCGTCGGCCAGCAGGGCCCGAGCGTCCTCGACGTCGGCGGCCAGCTTGTCGGCCGGCACGGCGTCGACGGGGCTGCGGGCGAAGCCGGCCCGGTCGTACAGCACCACCTTGTAGCGGTCGGCGAGTTCCGAAGCGACCCCCTCGAACACGGTGCTGTCGCCGTTGCCGCCGACGATGAACAGCAGCACCGGTCCGCGGCCGAACGTCTTGGTGTACAAGGTCATTGCATCCCCCTCAACTGCTTGAGCGCCGTCTCCAGCAGGCCGAGCATCGGCACCGGCGGGTCCGCGCGCAGCCAGTGGTCGGACGCGACCTGGGCGGCGGCGGCCACCGCCGCCGCCACGATCTCCGGGTACATGCCGTGGTCGCCGTCGCCGAGCCGGTCGGCGATGGCGGCGGCCAGGCCCTTCTGCATCTTCACGTAGGTCTTGAGCAGCTCGCCGGCCATCGCCGGCGACGACAGCACGGGCCGCAGGCCGGCCAGCCACTCGGGCGTCGGCAGCGTGGCGGCCTCGGCGTGCACCTCGAGCACGGCGGCGGTGATCGCGTCCCACAGCGGCTCGTCGGCCGGCCGGTCCAGCAGCACCTGGCCGGCCCGGAAGATCCGGTCGGTGGCCCGGGACGAGATCGCCTCGTACTTGCTGGAGAAGTAGTTGTTGAACGTGCGCGGCGACACTCCCGCCTCGGCGGCGATGTCCTCGACCAGCACGTTGTCCAGCCCGCGCTCGACCGCCAGCCGCAGCGCCGCCCAGCTCAACGCCTCCCGGGTGGCCTGCTTCTTGCGTTCACGAAGTCCGGACACCCCACCACCCTAGCAAAAGTTGCGGGGCACGCAATTATTGACGGGCCAGTTGCCGGTCGGCGGCGCGCAGCGTGACGACGCGGGTGACCTTGCCGTCCTCGCCGGTCACGTCCCGCACGATCTCGAAGCCGGCCTTCAGCGCCATCGCCAGCGACCGGGTGTTCTCGGCGGCCACGCAGCCGTGCACGGCGTCCAGGCCCAGCTCGTCGAAGCCGTAGTCGACGACCCGGTAGGACAGCTCGGTGCCCAGGCCCATCCGCCAGACGTCCCGGACCAGGGCGCAGATCACCTCGTGCCCGTCGACGTTGCCGGTCTTCTTCAGCTCCGCGTGGCCGATGTAGCGGCCGTCCAGCCGCACCGCCCACACGTCGAACATGTTCTTCGGGTACACCTCGGTGAACAGCAGCCCGAAGAGCGATCTGATCGTCTCCTCGGGCTGTCGTTCCTGTCCCATCCACTTGCACACCTCTTCGTCGCGTAACAGCGCGACGAAGTCGGTCTCGTCCTCGGGCGTGTAGGGGCTCAGCAGCAGGCGCTCGGAGCGCAGCGTGGGAGTCACGGCCGAACGCTATCCGCGGGCCGAAACCGCGGCAATCATCCCATCGTGCAAGGAAAATACCCGACGGGGTGAGTAACGAGGGTCAGCGCGGCTCGACCTCAAGAGGGAGTTTGCGAACACTCACGATCATAGCCGGATTCTGGAACTCCACGGGCTCGTCGCGGGCCACCGAAAGCGCGGAGTAGCGGCGGTACAACGCCTCGAACGCGATCCGCCCCTCCATCCGCGCCAGCGGCGTGCCGAGGCAGAAGTGGATGCCGTGGCCGAACGTCAGATGCGGATTCGGCGTGCGCGCGATGTCGAAGCCCTCGGGGTCGGCGAAAACCCCGGGGTCGCGGTTCGCGGACGCGATGTTGGCCATGACGATGGAATTCGCCGGAATCGTGCGACCGCCGAGTTCCACCTCGGTGGTGGTGCGCCGGCCGAGTTCGTTGAACGGCGGCAGGCAGCGCAACACCTCCTCCAGCGCCGCGGGCAGCTTCGACGGGTCGCCGCGCAGCGTGTCGGCCGCCGCCGGGTGGCGGTCGAAGCTGATCGTGGCGTTGCCGATCAGCGCGGTGGTGGTGATGTGCCCGGCCACCAGCAGCAGCGCCACGAAGCCGACGATCTCCTGGTCCGTCAGGCTTTCCCCGTCCACCGAGGCGCGGACCAGCTTGCTGGTCAGGCCGTCGCTCGGATTCGCCCGGTGGTACCGGATGTGCGCCAGCACGTACTCGTTCATCTCACGGATGGTCGGCGCGATCATCTGCAGCGCCGCCTCGATCTCCGCCATGGTGGAGCTCTCGGTCAGTTGGTCACCACTGAACAGCACCTTCGCCCACTTCTCGAACAGCTCCCGGTCCTGCGCCGGGATGCCGAGCAGCTCGGCGATCACCAGGATCGGCAGCGGATAGGCCAGCACGTCCACGATGTCGAACCGGCCGCGGCCGGCGACGCCGTCCAGCAGCTCCTCGGTGATCTCCCGGATCCGCGGCTCCAGGCCGGCCACCGTGCGCGGGGTGAACGCCTGGCTGACCAGCGTGCGCAGCTTGCGGTGGTTGGGCGGGTCCATGGTCAGGAACATGCCGGTGCGGAAGGCCTCGAAGTCCTCCTGCACGGGGGTGAGACCGGAGAAGTCGCTGGAGAACGTGGCCGGGTCGGACAGCACGCGGGAGACGGTGGCGTGGTCGAGCAGCCGCCACATGCCGTTCTCCTCGTCCAGGTAGACCGGCTCCGCGGCGCGCCGCTCGATCCACTGGTCAAGGCGGTCCTCGAAGGCGTACCGGGGCGGGGCGAGGGTCATGGGGTGGGCTCCTTGACTCGGTCGGTGACGGGGAAGGCGCGCATGGTGGGGCTCACCGTGACGGCGACGGTGACCACGGCGATGCCGGCGGCGCACAGCAGGATCGCGTTGGCGCCGCCGAACTGCTGCACGAGCACGCCGCCGAAGGCCGGGCCGGTGGCGGCGGACACGCCGGAGATCACCGCCATCACGCCGGTCATCCGGCCGCGCAGCCGGTCCGGGGTGAGCAGCAGCTGGGAGGTGTTGATCGTGGTGTTCGCGGTCGGCGGCAGCAGGGCCATGCCCGCGAACAGGATGCCGAGCAGGTAGCCGTTGTCGATGAACAACGCGAGCGGCGTGAGCAGGGTCAGCACCCAGAACACGCCGGCGATCGACAGGTACGGGCTGATCGCCCGCTGGAGCGTCGGGGCGAGCAGGGCGCCGAGCAGGCCGCCGACGCCGAGCATCGCCGCCATGATGCCGATCTCGCCGGACGGGACGTCGCGTTCCTTGGCCAGCACGACGAGGATCACGTAGTAGGCGGAGAAGAAGAAGTTGAGGCTGACCGCGCAGGCCACGGTGGCACGGACGTGCCGCTGCTGCCAGACCCAGCGCAGCCCCTCGACCATCTCCTTGGCCAGGTGGCCGTTTTCGAGCTGTTCGGGCCGTTGATAGGGAACGCGGACGAACAGCAGCGCCACGAAGCTGATCAGGTGGGTGAGGACCTCGACCGCGAACGGGACCGCACGGCCGACGGCGTACAGGAACCCGCCGGCCGCGGTGCCGGTGAGCTGGCCGAGCGCGCCTCGGGCGGAGTTCATCGCCACGGCGGTGGAGAGCTGTTCCTGCGACACGATCTGCGCCACGGCGGCGTTCTCCGCCGGCAGGAACAACGCCCGGCACACGCCCATCGTCGCCGCCACGAAGATCATGTGCGGCACGGTCGCCGTGTTCAGCCAGAGCGCGACCACCAGGCTGGCGACCACGATCCCCTGCGCCGCCTCGCAACAGAGCATCACGATCTTGCGGTTCCACCGGTCCACCAGCGCGCCCGCCGGCAGGCCGGCGATCAGCTGGGCCGCCGCGTCCACGCCCAGCACGAAGCCGGAGACCGCCGGCGAGCCGGTGATCGCCAGCACCAGCAGCGGAAACGCGATCATGGAGCCGCTGAAGCCGGCGGTGGACAGCGCCTGCCCGGCCCACAGCAGGCGGTAGGAGCGGTTCATCGGCAGTCCTCGGCAATCGCCCGCAGGGCCTCGGCGAATTCGTGCACCACTCGTTCCACTGTGGATCGTTCGTGTCTGGCCGGCTGGAACAGCCACGAGAAGGCCAGCTTCCCGTCCTGCACGGCGCCGACCACGTCGAGCAGGTGCGCCCTGCGCTCGGCCGGATCGTGGTCGCGGCCGAAGGAGCCGTGGGTGGCGGCGAACAAGCCGCCGCCGGCCTGGCCGTCGGACGCGTCCCACTGCCCGAGGTAGTTGAAGGCGATGCCGGGCTCGACGGCCGGCACGTCGCCGCCGAGGTAACGCAGCGCCCCGTAGCCGAAGCCGTTGTCCGGCACGGCCCGCAGCTGCTTGCGTACCGACTTGATCCGGGTGCGCCAGTCCCCGTCGCCGACCCTGAGCGTGACGGGGAAGATCGTGGTGAACCAGCCGACGGTCCGGGTCAGGTCGACGTCGTCCAGCACGTCCTCGCGGCCGTGGCCCTCCAGGTCGATGGTGACGCGCTCCTCCCCCGTCCACGTCGCCAACGCCGACGCCAGCGCGGTCAGCAGGACGTCGTTGATCCGGGTGCGGTAGGCCGCCGGCGCCTTGCGCAGCAGGGCATCCGTGTCGGCCTCGTCGAGGATGATCGACACGGTGTCGGTCGCCGGGTCGTCGCCGTCGTGATCGACCGGCAGGTCGGAGGCCTCGACGCCCTGCCAGTACTCCTCGTCCAGGCCGCCGCCGCGCACGTGCTCGGTCAGCCGGTTGGACCATTCCTGGAACGACGTGGTCTTCGGGCCGAGGTCGATCTCCTCGCCGCGCGCCGCCTGGCGGTAGGCGGTGTCGAGATCGTCGAGGAGGATCCGCCACGACACACCGTCGACGATGACGTGATGGGCGGCGAGGAACAGCCACGGCTTGCCGTCCCGGTTGAACAGCACGGCCTGGAACAGCGGGCCGGTGGTCAGGTCGAAGCCGGCATGCACCTCGTTGGCGAAGTCCTCGCTGAACTCGTGTCGGATCAGCTGCGGCATCGGCTCCAGCGGGGCGTTGTACTGCTCGCCGTCGAACCGCATCCGCAGCGCGTCGTGCTGGCGCCACAGCGCGTCGAGCGCCCGCCGCAGTGCCTGCTCGTCCACGTCCTCGACGAGCTCGGCCAGCATGGACTGGTTGAAGTGGTGCGGATTGACGGTGTGGTGCTGGAAGAACCAGTGCTGGATCGGCGTGAGCGGCACCGGGCCGGTGACCAGCTGCCGGCGCTCGTCGGCGTTGGTCACGGCGGTCACCGCCGGCGCCAGCTGCTCGATGGTCTGGTGCAGGAAGACGTCCTTGGACGCCAGGTGCAGGCCGGCCCGCCGGGCCCGGGACACCACCTGCATGCTCAGGATGGAGTCACCGCCCAGCTCGAAGAAGTTGTCGGTGATGCCGACGTCGTCGACGCCCAGCACGTCCGACCAGATCTTGGCCAGCGCCTGCTCGATCTCGGTGCGCGGCTCCACGCGCTCGCCGCTCGCGACGACCGTGACGTCCGGCAGCCGTTTGCGGTCGACCTTGCCGCTGGGGTTGAGCGGCAGGGAGTCCAGCTCCTGGAACGCGGCCGGGATCATGTAGTCGGGCAGCGTCTCGGCCAGGAAGTCCCGCAGGCCGGCGGTTTCGCCGACGACGTACGCGATCAGCCGCTTGTCCCGGGCGATCACCACCGCCTCCCGGACGTCCGGGTGCTGGCGGATCGCCGCCTCGACCTCGCCGAGCTCCACCCGGAAGCCACGGATCTTGACCTGGTCGTCGGCGCGGCCGAGGAACTCCAGCTGGCCGTCCCGCCGCCAGCGCACCACGTCCCCGGTGCGGTACATCCGCTTGCCGGCCTCGAACGGATTGGCGACGAACCGCGCCGCCGTGAGGCCGGGCCGGTCGAGGTAACCACGGGCGAGGCCGACGCCGGCGACGTACAGCTCGCCGGGCACGCCGACCGGGACCGGCTTCAGCGCATCGTCGAGGACGTACGCCTTGGTGTTGCGGATCGGCCGTCCGATGGGCGGAACGCCGCCCGGCTCCAGTTCATCGCTCCAGGTGCTGACCACGGTGGACTCGGTCGGCCCGTACGCGTTGATCATGCGCCGGCCCGGGGCCCACCTGGCGACGAGTTCGGCCGGGCAGGCGTCCGCGCCGACGATCAGTGTGCCGAACGCCGGCAGTTCGACGTCCGGGAGCGTGCCGAGGGCGGCCGGCGGGATCAGCGCGTGCGTGATCCGCTGGTCTGCCAGCACCTCCGCGAGCTGGTCCCCCAGCAGCGGACCCGGCGGCGGGACGACGAGCGTGGCGCCGACCGGCAACGCCATGCACAGCTCCAGGATCGACGCGTCGAAGCTCGGCGAGGAGAACGCCAGCACACGGTCGCCGGGCCGGACCCGGAAGTGCGCGGCCTCGGCCGCCGCGAAGCTGGCCAGGCCGGTGTGCGTGACGACAACGCCCTTCGGTCGGCCGGTCGAGCCGGACGTGTAGATCACGTAGGCCGGCTGGTCGATCCGGTTGGGGCGCTGCGGGTTCGTCTCGTCGCTGCCGGCGAAGTCGTCGAGCAGCACCACCGGGAGGTCGGTTTCCGGGGCGAGGTCTCGTTGCGTGACAACGAGTTGCGGCTTGGCGTCGGCCAGCATGTAGGTGATGCGCTCGACCGGGTAGGTCGGGTCGACGGGCAGGAACGCGCCGCCGGCCTTGGCCACCGCGAGCTGTGCGACGACGATCTGCACGGACCGAGGCAGCGCCAGCGCGACGATCTTCTCCGGCCCGACGCCCCGGTCGATGAGCATCCGGGCCAGGGCGTTGGCGCGGGCGTTCAGCTCGGCGTAGGTCAGGGTCTCGGCGCCGGTGACGGCGGTGGCGTTCGGCGTCTTGACCGCCTGGTCCTCCACCAGTTCCGCGAACGTGCACGGCTTGGTGGCGATCGTCGAGTTGTTCCAGGCGGCCAGCTGCCGGCGCTCGGCGTCGGTGAGCATCGGCAGCTCGGCGATCGTCGCCGACGGTTCGGCGGCGATGCCGTCGAGCAGGATGCCGAGGTGTTCGGTGAGCCGGGCGATGGTGTCGGCCTCGAACAGGTCGGCGTTGTAGGTGACGGCGACGAGCAGCTCGCCGTCCTGCTCCTGGAACTCGATGGTCACGTCGAAGTTGGCGGTCGTCAGCGGCAGCGCGACGTCCTCGACCTCGATGCCCGGCAGCTGCGGCGTCGCCTGCGGGGCGTTCTGCAGCACGACCATCACCTGGAACAGCGGCGTGCGGCTGGGATCGCGCTGCGGCTGCACGGCGTCGACGACCCGTTCGAACGGAACGTCCTGATGGGCGAAGGCATCCTGGACGTTGCGGCGGACGGTGTCGAGGTAGCCGTCGAAGGTGCCGCCGACGGCCGAGCGCAGGACCAGGGTGTTGACGAAGAAGCCGACAACCCGTTCCAGCTCGGCGCGGTCGCGGCCGTTCGTGACGGTGCCGATGGCCACGTCCCGTTGACCCGTCCAGCGGGACAGCAGGATGTTGCAGGCGGCGGCGAGCGTGGTGAACAGCGTCGTCTCGTGGCGGCGGCTGATCGCTCGCAGCCTCGTGGTGACCTCTTGCGGGACAACGGTCTCGTGCACGGCGCCGGTGGTGGTGCGGACGGCCGGGCGGGGCCGGTCGGTGGGCAGGTCGGCCGACGGGAGTTCGGCCAGGGTCTCGGTCCAGTACGCCAGCTGGCCGTCGAGGTCGCGGTTCCGTTGCCAGGCGGCGAAGTCCGCGTACTGGATCTTCGGCTCGTCCCGGGTCTCGCCGCGGTAGCAGGCCATCAGCTCGTCCAGGATGACCCCGTTGGACCAGCCGTCGGTGACGATGTGGTGGATCTCCAGGGTGAGGACGTGCTCGTCGTCGCCGGTCCGCTCCAGGCGCGGCCGGATCAGCGGGCCTCGGCGCAGGTCGAACGGCCGGGTGTCGTTGAGACGGACCTCGTGCGGCGGGTGCACGATCTGCACGCCGTCGTCGAAGGTGGTGCGCAGCGCCTCGTGCCGGGCGACGACCTCGGTGAACGCGTCGGCGAGCCGGTCGGCGTCCAGCGGGCCGCGCAGGCGGATCGCCAGCGAGGTGACGTATTCGCTGCCGCCGGGGTTGAAGCTGTCCAGGAACCACAGCCGCTGCTGGTTGTACGACTGCGGCAGCGGCACATCCCGTGGGGCCGTGGGGATTTCGCTGTCCACGCCGCCGAACGTCGTGACCAGCTCGGCGACGGTGGGGTGGGTGAACAGGGCGCGCGGGGAGATCGACACGCCGCAGTCGGCCAGCAGCCGGGACACGAGCCGGATGCTGAGGATGGAGTCGCCACCCAGCTCGAAGAAGTTGTCGTCGACGCCGACCTTCGGCACGCCGAGCAGCTCGGCCCAGATCCCGGCGACGGTCGCCTCGAGGTCGGTGCGCGGGGCGACGAAGTCGGCGTCGGTGGCGGCCGGTTCGGGCAGCGCGCGGCGGTCGACCTTTCCGTTGCGGCTCAACGGGAGCTCGTCGAGGGTGACGACGGTCGATGGCACCATGTACTCGGGCAGCACGGTCCGCAGCGCGGCCAGGTCGGCGGTGCCGACCACGTACGCGATGAGCCGCTTGTCCCGGACGATCACCACCGCCTGGTCGACGGCCGGCTGGGCGGTGAGGGCCGTCTCGATCTCGCCGAGCTCGATCCGGAAGCCGCGCAGCTTGACCTGGTCGTCGACGCGGCCGAGGAACTCCAACTCGCCGTGCACGCGACGCACGATGTCACCGGTCCGGTACATCCGGGCCCCGCTGTCGAACGGGTCGGCGACGAACCGTTCCGCCGTAAGACCGGGCTGCTCGTGGTAGCCGCGGGCCAGGCCGGCGCCGGCGATGCACAGCTCGCCGGGTGCGCCGTCCGGGACGGGCCGGAGGTCTGCGTCGAGGACGTAGGCACGCATGTTGTCCAGCGGGCGGCCGATCGGCACCGAGTCCGGGACCTCGCTCGTCATCCGGTGCGCGGTGGCGAAGGTCGTGGTTTCGGTCGGGCCGTAGCCGTCGACGACCGCGATGCCCGGGCATGCGTCGAGCACCCGCCGGACCGCGTTCGCCGGCACGACGTCGCCGCCGGTCCACACCTCGGTGACGCCGGTCAGGCAGTCCGGCGCGTCCTGGGCGATCATCCGGAACAGGCCGGCGGTCAGCCACACACTCGTGACGTCGACCCGCCGCAGGTCCTCGACGGTCAGGTCCGGGTTGCCGGTCAGCACCACCTCGCCGCCGCGCAGCAGCGGCACCCACAGCTCGTACGTGGAGGCATCGAACGCCAGCGGCGAGTGCGCCAGCACCCTCTCGTGCCCCTGGTCGAACCGGCCGTCGTGCACCAGCGCCACGACGTCGCGATGCCGGACCGCCACGCCCTTCGGCGTTCCCGTCGACCCCGACGTGTACATGACGTAGGCGAGGTTGTCCGGGTGGACTTCGACCACCGGGGCCGTCGCCGTCATGTCGCGGGTGATCATGTCCGGGCCGATGACGATGCTGTCCCCCGCGATGGCCCGGCGCCGCTCCTCCGGCGCGCGGACGTCCAGCGGCACATAGGCGGCGCCGGCCTTCACCACCGCGAGCTCCGCGACCACGTGCTCGATGGACGGTTCCAGCAACAGCGCGACCCGGTCCTCGGGCCGCACTCCCATGGCGAGCAGCCGGTGCGCCAGGTGGTTGGCCCGGCCGTCCAGCTCCGCGTAGGTGAGGGTGGTATCGCCGCAGGTCACGGCCGGTTCCGACGGCGTCCGCGCCGCCTGCTCCGCGAAGAGGGCGGCGATCGTAGACGTCGGAACGGCAGTCTGCTTGCCCGCCGCCTCCGCGAGCACTCGCGCCCGCTCACTCTCGGGAACCCACCGTAGACCCGAAACGGGGGCGCTCATGTCCCGGACCATCTGGCTGGTCAGGAAGCCGAGCCGTTCCAGCAGGTCAACGGCCGTTTCCGCGTCGAACAGCGCCGGGTCGTAGCCGAGGTCCAGCGTCAGCTCGGCGTCCATCGACGCCCGCAGGCACAGCGGGAAGTTCGTGACATCGCCGGACTCCACCGACAGCACCCGCGGCGCGCCCGACACCCCGGGCTCGCTGATCGGGTAGTTCTCGAACACCACCATGCTGTCGAACTGGCTGCCGACCTGCACGAACCCGTTGTCCCGGGCCTCGCTCTGCTCGTCCTGCAACCGCCGCAGCCAGTCGCGGACCGTCTCGTCCCTGACATCCACCCGCGTCGGCACCGTGTTGATGAACAACCCGATCATCGACTCGACACCCGCCAGCTCGGCCGGCCGCCCGGAGATCGTGGTGCCGAACAGCACCGTCCGCTCCCCCGAGTACAGCGAGAGCAGCAGGCCCCACGCCGCCTGGATCATGGTGTTGACGGTGATCCCGTTACGCCGCGCGACTTCCGACAGGCCTTCGACGGTGATCCGCGTCGACGCGCTCGACCGCGATCGGTGCGCCTCGGCCGGCTGCCGGTCGTACGGCAGCGGCGTCCTGGCCACGCCGTCGACCACCTCGCGCCAGTACTCCCCGGCGGCCTCGTGATCCTGTTCGGCGAGCCATTCGAGGTAGTCGCGGAACGGCCGGCGGGTGATCGTCGGCGTGCGGCCGCAGTACTCCTCACAGACCTCGGTGAACACCTGGGCCAGGCTCCAGCCGTCCATCAGCACGTGGTGCGAGGTCCACGCCAGCTCGATCTCGTCGCCGATCCGGGCGATCTCGATCCCGGTCAGCGGCGACCTGTCCAGGCTGATCGGCCCTTCGGTGAGCACCGCGGTCCGGTCGACGACCTGCACCGGCTCGTCGACCCCGGTCCACACCAGCCTCGTGCGCAGCGCCGGTGTCCGGTCCACGACCCGTTGCCAGGCTTGGCGGAACCGGGCGATGTCGTCGATGCCGGCCATGCGGATCCGGAGCGTGTCCACATACAGGTCGGGGTCGACCAGGCTGTGGAACAGCAGACCCTTCTGCAGTGGCGTGAGCGGGTAGATGTCCTCCACATCCCGACCGTCGCCGACGATCGTGTCCACTTCGGACTGGCTGAGTCGGGCCAGCGGGAAGTCCGACGGCGTGCGGCCGCCGTGCTCGGCGCAGTGAGCGACGATCTCCCGCAGCCCGGCCAGCATCGCCTCGGCCAGGTTCTCGACGGTTCGCGGATGGTGAACCTCCGGTGAGTAGGTCCAGCCCAGTTCCAGCCGGCCGTCCTGCACGATGCCGATCACGTCGATCAGGTAGGTGCGGGAGCCTTCCTGGTCGCCGCCGGTGATCGACCGGTAGAAGCCGCTCGGGTCGTCGCCCCACTGGCCGTGGTAGTTGAAGCTGATCCCGGGCCTGATCTCCGGCGCCGTGCCGTGCAGGTGCCGCAGCGCACCGTAGCCGAGGCCCTTCGACGGCACCGCCCGCAGCTGTTCCTTGACGGCCTTCAGCGTCTCGCCCCAGTCCCCCGCCGGAATGTCCAGCGCCACCGGGTATTCCGCCGTGAACCAGCCGACCGTCCGGGACAGGTCGACACCGTCCACAATGTCCTCACGGCCGTGTCCCTCCAGGCCGACCAGCACCTCGTTGCGCCCGGTCCACTCGGCCAGCGCCCGACCAAGCGCACTCAGCAGCACGTCATTGGCCTGGGTCCGATACGCCTCCGGCACCTTGCGCAGCAACGCATCCGTGGTTTCCGGGTCCAGCCGGACGGTGATCGTCTCGCTGGTGGTCGGCGTCCCCTGGCGGTCCGTCGGCAAGCTGCCGTCGGTCTCGGCCGCGCTCTCCCAGTAGGCCAGGTCGGCCGAGAAGTCGTGGGCGGCGATCCGGTGAGCCCAGTCCACATAGGACGTGGTCTTCGCCGGCAACGGCCGGCCGTGGTACGCCGACTCCATGTCCTCGAGGATTATCCTCCACGATACGCCGTCGACGACCAGGTGGTTGATCGTCAACGCGAGCTTCGGCGCGTCGAAGCTCCAGGCGACGTGCTCACTCTCGGCCTGGACCTCCTGCTGCCATCCGCCATCGACCCGCGTGAACCTGGTGCGCAGCGCATCGTGGTGGTTGATCACCGTGTCCAGGGCTGTCCGCAGCCGCTGGAGGTCGATCTCCTCGCCGAGCTCGGCCACCAGCGACATCGTGAACGCATCCATGCCGCTGTTGAGGAACCAGGCCTGGATCGGCGTGACCGGCGCGGTGCCGCCGGCGTCGGTGACGATCGCCTGCTCCGCTCGCACCACCCGCGCGAGCTCCGCGACCGTCTGGTGCCGGAACACGTCCTTGGACACCAGCGCCAGCCCCGCCGCGCGGGCCCGGGACACCACCTGGATGCTGAGGATCGAGTCCCCGCCCAGCGCGAAGAAGTTGTCCGTCACGCCGACGCGGTCGACCCCCAGCACCTCCGCCCAGATTCCCGCCAGCAACCGCTCGTTCTCGGTGCGCGGCGCGACCCACTCCTCGATTTCGACCACCGGCGCCGGCAGGGCCTTCCGGTCGATCTTGCCGCTGGTAGTGGTGGGCAACTGGCCCATGGACACGAAGACGTCCGGGACCATGTAGTCGGGCAACGCCTCACGGAGCTTGTCCTTGAGGTGAAGGGCGTCGCCGACGACGTATCCGACCAGCCTGTTGTCCCGCACCGCCACCGCCGCCTGCTCGACCTCCGGCAAGCGGAGCAGCGCGGCCTCGATCTCGCCCGGTTCGACGCGGAAACCGCGGATCTTGACCTGCTCGTCGACGCGGCCCAGGTACTCCAGCGATCCGTCGGCGGTCCAGCGGACGCGGTCGCCGGTCGCGTAGAGACGGCCGGTGCCGAACGGGTTGGCGATGAAGCTGGCGGCGGTGAGGCCGGGGCGGTTGAGGTAGCCGCGGGCCAGCTGGACGCCGGCGATGTGCAGCTGCCCGGCGACGCCGACGGGCACGGGCCGCAGCGAATCGTCGAGGACATAGGCCCGGAGGTTGGTCACCGGTTTGCCGATGACCGGCCGCGATCCCGTGATCGGCGCGATGGTCGCGTCGACGGTGCACTCGGTCGGGCCGTACAGGTTGTAGGCCCTGGTGTCCGGAAGTTGTCGCAGGTCATGCCACAACTGCTCGTCGACCGCCTCGGCGCCCAGCACCAGCACCGACGGCATCGGCCGGCCGGTGGCGAGCAGGTGCCGGATGAACGACGGCGTCGAGTTGATCAGGTCGACGTCGTGGTCCAACACGGTCTCGGGCTCGACGATGTGCAGCTCGTGGCCGGCCGCCATCAGCAGCAGGCCCTCCCACGCGGCGTCGAACGAGAAGGAGGCGATGAGCGCGACCTTCAGCCACCGGCCGTCGGCGAAGTCGTCGCCGTGGTCGTGGTGGAGGTTGGCGAGGGCGCGGTGGCTGATCACCACGCCCTTGGGCGTGCCGGTGGAGCCGGAGGTGTAGATGACGTAGGCGGCGCTGTCGAGGTGCGGCGCGGGCAGCGGCCTCGGCTCGGCGTCTGTGGCTGCGGAGGTCAGCACGAACACCGGTTCGGCGTCGGCCTTGATGAACTCGGCGCGGTCGGCCGGCAACTCCGGGTCCAGATACAGCACCGCCGCGCCGGCCTTGTGCACGGCCAGGATGGCGATCACCGCTTCCGCCGAGCGCGGCATGGACACCGCAACGAAACGGTCGGGACCGGCACCGCGATCCACCAGGTCGGCGGCCAGGCGGGAGGACCGGGAGTCGAGCTCGGCGAAGGTCAGCCGCGTCTCGTCGTGCACGAGGGCGAGGGCGTGCGGGGTGGCCAGCGCCTGGGCGGTGAAGATCTCGGGGAAGGTGGTGGCGGGGACCTCGGCGGAGGTGCCGGACCACTCGACGAGCTGGGCGACCTCGGCGGAGGTGAGCAGCGGCAGCTCGCGCAGCGGGCGGTCGGGGTCGTCGGCGACAGCCGTGAGCAGGGTGCGGAGGTGTCCGACAAGGCGGGTGATGGTGGCGGCGTCGAAGAGGTCGGTGTTGTAGTTGACCAGGCCCCGCAGGCCGGCATCGGCCTCGGCGAACTCGAAGGTGAGGTCGAAGCTGGCGGTGGTCATGGGCAGCGCGAGTTCGGCGGCGGTGAGGCCGTCGAGGGACGGCAGCTTCGCGCCGCTGTTCTGCAGGGTGACCATGGCCTGGAAGAGGGGCGAGCGGCTGGTGTCGCGGGAGGGTTGCACCTCGTCGACGACCCGCTCGAAGGGCACGTCCTGGTGAGCGAAAGCCTCCAGGACGGTTTCCCGGACCGCGGAGGCGAATTCACGGAACGTCAGGTGACCGTCCACGGTGGACCGGAGCACGACGGTGTTGACGAACATGCCGACAACCCGCTCCAGCTCCGGGTTGTCACGGCCGGACGTCACGGTGCCGACGGCGATGTCGTCCTGACCGGTCCACCGCGACAGCAGCGCCTGGCAGGCGGCGACGAGAGTCATGAACAGGGTGCAGTCGGCGACACGGACAACGGGCAGGTCGAACTCGATGGCGGCGCCGTTGTGGGTCTGGCTGGCCGGGCGCGGACGGTCGGTGGGCAGCTCCAGCGCGGGGACGTCCCGGAGGCGGTCGCGCCAGTAGGACAGCTGGTCGTCCAGGTTCTGCCCGCGCTGCCACGAAGCGAAGTCGGCGTACTGGATGCCGACGGCAGGCAACTCGAGCCCGTTGTAGAGGGCAGCGAGTTCGTCGACGAGGACGCCGATGGACCAACCGTCGGTGATGATGTGGTGCATCGACAGCACGAGCTCGTGCTCACGCGGCGACGACGCGGTCAGCCGAATGCGCAGCAGCGGGCCGTTGACCAGGTCGAACGGGCCGTCGGCGTCGGTGAACTCGGCCTCGTGGGGCGGATGCACGACCAGGCTCGGACGGTCGGAGATCGTGGTGCGCAGGGACTCGTGCCGGGCGATCAAGGTGGTCAGGGCGGACCGGAGCCTCGGCAGGTCCAGGTCGCCGAGCAGCCGAACCGCGAAGACGGTGGTGTATTCGGTGCTGTCGGGGTCGAACTGGTGCAGGAACCACAGTCGTTGCTGCGCGTAGGAAAGCGGCAGCTCGCCGTCGCGGGGCACCACGGGGATCACGGTGGCGTCGCTCGACTCCGGCAGCGCGGCGGCCAGCGCGGCGACGGTCGGCGCGGTGAACAGGACACGCGGGGACACCTCGACGCCGAACTCGGCGCGCAGCCGGGAGGTGATCCGAATGCTGAGGATGGAGTCGCCGCCGAGCTCGAAGTAGTTGTCCGCCAGGCCGACCCGCTCGACCCCGAGGGTCTCGGCCCAGATGGCGGCGATCTTGCGCTGCTCCGGGGTGACCGGCTCGACGTAGCCGCGGCTGACGACCTCCGGCGCGGGCAGCGCCCGCCGGTCGAGCTTGCCGTTGCGGGTCAGCGGAATCTCGTCCACCCGGACGAAAGCGGCCGGGATCATGTGCTCCGGCAACGTCTTCGCCAGGTGCTCCCGCAGCCCGTCGGTGTCGCCGACGACATAGGCGACCAGCCGGTGGTGTCCGGGAGTGTCCTCGCGCGGGATCACCGCGG